>CAMZKT010000134.1 GCA_947311435.1 uncultured Desulfocapsa sp. | reverse complement strand
TTAAAAGTATAGTATATTAACTTCTTATTGTTTTTTTGCAGGATGTTTGATGCCGTATAATCCTTATCAATTGATACTTTTTCGTGTCTTTCTTGAAAAGAGTTCCGAAGAAAGTGTCGTCTCGATCGCCGTTACAATCGGTTTTTTTGTTTATGAAACCGCCTGTTGTTAACATTCGGCATTTTCACTGTTCTCGAACAATTCATGTGATAATTTAGTGTACTATCGAGAGGGAATGTCCCTTTCCAGATAATATTTATGGAGGATACTTTGTTTGTACAAGGTGATATGGCTGTTTATCCGGCCCATGGTGTAGGTGTTATTGAAGCTATTGTGAATCAGACTGTTGCGGGGGTAGAACAAGACTTTTATGTCATGAAAATCCTTGATAGTGCGATGAAAATTATGATTCCAACAGCAAGCAGTGATAATGTTGGACTCCGCGCTATAATCAGTAAAAAGGAAGTTGAGGCGGTTCTTGATATTCTGAAGGACAGAGAGACGGAAATAGGAACACAGACCTGGAATCGTCGTTATAGAGATTATATGGAGAAAATAAAAACAGGTTCTACTCATGAAGTTGCATCAGTTCTTCGCGATTTATACCTTCTGAGTGTTGATAAAGACCTTTCGTATGGCGAACGGAAAATGATGGATACTGCAAAAAGTCTACTTGTCACTGAGATTTCATTGGCTAGGAAGGTTGATGAATCGAAGATTGAAAAGCTAATTGATAATATGTTTAATTAGGGGAATTTTGTTTTCGCCTAATCAATTCAACCTCTCCATATTACACTTTTCTCAAATCTCCCTTCCGTTGAAATATGTCTTTAGGAAAAAGCGCCTCTATCGAACTTGATTTGCAAGTACTTTCATCGTCAGCAGGAAATCGCCTCGACCATTTCCTCGTACAGAAAGTTGCTGATACATCAAGAAGTACATTGGCTCAATCAATACGTTTCGGTCTTATACTGGTTGATGGTAAGAAAAAGAAAAGCAGCTATCGTTTGAAATCCGGAGAGCGTATCCGTGGAACAATCCTTCAGGAAAGTATGCCACAACTTGTTGCCCAGAAGGTTTCCTTTGATATCCTCTTTGAGGATGATTCTCTTCTTGTTATTTCCAAACCCCCTGGCATCGTTGTCCACCCAGGCGCAGGGAACTCCGATGGCACTCTTGTGAATGGTCTTGTCTATTATTGTCGTGATATCGCAGGCGTTGGTGATCAGATAAGACCAGGAATTGTACATCGCCTTGATAAAGATACGTCTGGAATTATGGTAGTTGCAAAAACGAGTCGGAGTCATCGTCTTCTGGTAGACGCCTTTAAAGAGAGAGCTATTCATAAGGAGTATCTCGCTTTGGTTCATGGACTCTTTGAAAAAAAAAGTGGTCGTGTTGTCGCTCCTATTGGAAGGCACCCTGTGAATCGACAAAAAATGGCAGTTTGCAATGGGGGAAAAGGGCGTCATGCAGCAAGTAGTTGGCAGGTACTGGAAGAGTATTCGGAGTCTTGTAGTCTTGTGAAGGTGCAGATTGAGACAGGACGAACTCATCAGATACGCGTTCACTTATCGTCACTCGGGCATCCTGTTGCCGGTGATATGTTGTACGGAAGGGCACGGAATACCAGGTTGTACCCAAGGCAAATGCTTCATGCACACCGGTTAGATTTTGTTCACCCTGTCAGCGGGGATGAGTTAAACTTTTCAGCACCAATTTGGCCAGATATGAATGAGATTATTGAACAACTTCGTCTTCTGGAATATACAGAATACGATGGCCAGCAATGAACGTTGTGGTTACTGGAGGAATGGGTTCCGGAAAAAGTTTTGTGTCAAGCGCTCTTGCCAAGATGCTCGGTGCAGAAAATCTCAGTGCAGACAGTGTCTGTCGTGAACTTCTTGAGCCGGGATTTCCTGGACATTCGCTACTGCAAAAACATTTCCCCGCTAATTATTTTCTGAATAACGGTCAACTCAATCGGCCTTTTCTGCGCACAACTATTTTTTCTGACGATACAGTACGATTGCAGCTTGACACTCTCTTACACCCACTTGTTCGTGAAGAATTGCTCAGTCAATGTTTGGAGGCGAAGAAAAAGGGAGACAACCTGGTTGTGGAAGTCCCTCTTCTCTTTGAAAAAAAGTGGCAAAGTGATTTTGATGCTACACTGGTGGTTTATGCTGACAAGAAAACGTGTTTGAAACGTATAATGGAGCGTGATAAGGTGTCAACCGAAGCAGCGCTTACGGCCATGGCCTGCCAGATGCCGCTTGCAGAGAAATGCAAACTTACTCGGTGGCTTGTTGACAATTCAGGAGATCCAGGAGAAACCTTGGCGCAGTTGAATAAATTTGTTCACAAAATGCTAGGGAGTGAATTTTTAGAGTTAAACAAAAAGAGAATGTGAAAAAGTCTTGACAGCTTTTTACTGAAACCTTACAGTAATCACGGTTGAAGTGGTTCCTGCCTGTACGCTTTTTTTTGATCCATGTAGTTGCATAGCTTATTATTTGGAAAAAGAGCAGTTCATAGTGTTACGAATTGCCTATACAAGAAGTTAAGTTGCGTTGTACACCGCAGCTTATTGTTGAATCATCTCTTTTCTTCCTATCTAATACTATCCTGAGTGCTGTTTAATTATTAGCCAGACAACTGTAAGTCTTACTGTTTGAGGTTTGTGAACAGTTAAAGGCTAATTCATCGCATTGCTATACGAATAGGTCCGATATTTTCTAAAAATATATCATTACTTACTTATCTGGAGTCTTTGTACTAGCCGACAAAGGACTGTCGAAAAGTAGGCAACCAATAATCCCGCCATCCAGCCCCATAATACGGAGAATAGAATTAATGAATTTGGCTGAATTAAAACTCAAAAAAATTGCCGATCTCATCAAACTTGGCCGCACTCTCAAGGTTGAAAGTGTTAACACCCTGCGAAAACAAGAACTCATCTTCGCCATACTTCAAGCTCAGGCAGATAAAGACGGAAAGATGCGAGGCAGTGGTGTATTGGAGATTTTGCCAGACGGGTTTGGCTTCCTGCGGGCACCTGCCTACAATTATTTACCTGGTCCAGATGATATTTATGTGTCCCCATCACAGATACGCAGGCTAGGCTTGCGTACAGGTGATACCATAGAAGGTCTTGTCAGAGCCCCTAAGGATGGAGAGCGGTATTTTGCCCTGCTAAAAGTAGAAGTTATCAATTTTGATTCTCCTGAAGCATCCAAGAAAAAAACTCTTTTTGCTAATCTTACACCACTTCATCCTGAAGAAAAATTTAATCTGGAAATGGAATCTGATAACTATTCCATGCGTTTGATGGATATGATGTGTCCTATTGGGAAGGGGCAGCGTGGTTTGATTGTGGCTCCTCCACGAACCGGTAAGACAGTTCTTATTCAAAAGCTTGCCAATGCAATTGCTCAAAATCACAAGGAAGTCTACCTTATTATTCTGCTCATCGATGAGCGACCTGAAGAGGTTACTGAGATGCAACGTACGGTTCAAACTGCAGAGGTGGTAAGTTCCACCTTTGACGAACCTCCCCAGCGTCACATTCAGGTTGCAGAAATGGTTATTGAGAAGGCTAAACGCTTGGTTGAACATAAAAAAGATGTCGTCATTCTTCTTGATAGTATCACTCGTCTGGCCAGAGCATATAATACTGTAACACCTGCTAGTGGAAAAATACTGTCAGGTGGTGTTGAGGCCAATGCTCTGCACAGGCCCAAACGATTTTTTGGTGCTGCCAGGAATATTGAGGAAGGTGGAAGTCTCACTATTGTAGCTTCAGCACTCGTTGAGACTGGAAGTCGCATGGATGAGGTTATTTTTGAGGAATTTAAGGGCACAGGGAATATGGAAGTTGTTTTAGATCGTAAAATGTCAGACAGGCGCATTTATCCGGCTATTGACATTAAAAAATCCGGGACACGAAAAGAAGATTTATTGCTTGAACCTGTTCTTTTGAACCGGATATGGATACTGCGTAAGCTTCTGGCCTCGATGAACCCGGCCAGTGGAATGGAATTTATTCGTGATAAACTGAAGCAGCATAAGACAAATGAAGACTTTGTGAATTCGATGAACGGCTAATTGGTGTGAATTATAACTTTTTACGACACAATAGATGCTTGTTAGGCTTTAGCGATATTGTGAAATTCAGGTGAACGCTGTTGGTCAGGAATTTTTTTTGATAAAATGGTAGTTTTTAGTTGAAATTATCAAATGTTTTTATTATATTTTTCGGATTCGAATTAATAAAAGAACGCAGTGGGTCGAATAATCACTCATCCATAAGGAACTATAATTATGAAAAACGATATACACCCAGAATATCATAATATTACAGCAGTTTGTGGCTGTGGAAATGAAATTGAAATTGGATCAGTCAATCCCGAGATGGTTGTTGAAATCTGTTCAGCCTGCCATCCTTTCTTCACTGGAAAACAGAAGTTAATCGATACTGCCGGTCGTATTGAAAAGTTTAAGAAGCGTTACGCAAAGCATTTCGATAAAAAGAAATAATTGTTTCTTGTCATTTAGTATCCGATTCTTCGTTTTATTGCTGCCGAGTAGTGTTGTATCGGCATCAAAATTCAGATGATGTGCTGAAGTTGAGATGAGTTTTCGATTCATCGTGACTTTATGAATCCACACTTTGTTTTGTGACAAGGTGTGGATTTTTTATTTTCATTCTTCAAAGATTTACTCTCCGGTGTCCCTTCATGATAGATAGACTTGCAGACCTTGACGAAAAGATATCTCACCTTGAGGGACGGCTTTCCGATCCATCTCTTATTGCAGATCAGAAAGCCTACCAAAAGATTGTTCAGGAACACTCCCATTTCTCTAAGCTCCAGCTTCTCTACAACCATTTGGATGGAATTGTTGCTGATATAACTGACAGCCGTGATTTATTGCAGGAAGGTGATAATGATGAAGAGTTGTTGGCCATGGCTCGTGAGGAAATAGAAGAACTCACTGCTAAAAAAGAAAAGATTGAACAGGAAATTCTTCTTCTGCTCTTGCCCAAAGACCCAAACGATGAACGAAATACCTTTCTTGAAATAAGAGCTGGTACGGGAGGAGATGAGGCGGCACTTTTCGTAGCCGATCTTTTTCGAATGTATTCCCGTTATGCTGAGTCTCAAGGGTGGAAAGTCGAAATAATGAGCTCGAGTAATTTGGGTATAGGTGGGTTCAAAGAAATTATTGCGCTAATAAGTGGTGTTTCTGTCTACTCAAAGCTCAAATATGAAAGCGGCGTACATCGTGTGCAGCGAGTTCCAGAAACAGAAACCCAGGGGAGGATTCACACCTCTGCTGTAACGGTTGCTATTTTACCTGAGGCTGATGAAGTTGAGTTGGATATCAACCCAAGTGAGCTGAAGTTTGATGTGTATCGTGCCTCTGGTCCAGGGGGGCAATCGGTAAATACCACTGATTCTGCTGTCCGTATAACCCACTTGCCTACTGGTTTGGTAGTGACTTGTCAGGATGAAAAATCCCAGCATAAAAATAAGGCCAAAGCGCTCACTGTGCTCAGGGCGCGCCTACTCGATAAGATGGAACAAGAACACCATGATATAATTTCAGAAGCAAGAAGAAGTCAGGTTGGGACAGGGGATCGTAGTGAGCGAATCAGAACCTATAATTTTCCTCAGGGGAGGATGACCGATCATCGTATTAATCTGACTCTTTATAAACTTGAGTCAATTATGTCAGGAAAGATTGATGAAATTCTCGTTCCACTTATCACTCATGATCAGGAAGAAAAGCTGAAGCTTATCCAGTAACAGTTTTTTGTATACGATTTTGCTGATAAATGAATTGCTTCATACTGCTTGTATACGACTTGAACAGTCAGGTATTGATACTCCTGAAACAGATGCAGCTCTTCTTCTTGGGCATTGTCTTGGAAAATCCAGAACAACCCTCTACCTCATGGGCAATGAAGAACCTTTTGAGGGAAGCAAAAAACACTTTTTTAAGCTTTTGGCAAGACGCATAAAAAGGGAACCTCTTGCGTATATTTTAGGTGTTCAGGAGTTTTGGTCACTTGATTTTATTGTTAGTCCTGATGTTCTTATTCCAAGACCTGAAACAGAACTCCTGATTGAAAAAGCGATAAGTACCTGGGAAGATTCCTGCCAGCCTTCTGGTCCCATTCTTGACCTTTGTTGCGGGAGTGGTGTTATTGCGGTTGTCCTTGCCAAGGAACTTGGCAGGAAAGTTATGGCTGTTGATTTGTCCAGACAAGCAATCTTAACGGCCAGGGAAAATGCAAAAAGACATGGTGTCTTGCAGTTGATAGAGTTTTCCCAAAGTGATCTGTTGTCAGCGTTTGCTTCTGTCCCTTCTTTCTCTCTTGTCCTTTCGAATCCTCCTTATGTAAGCCAAAAAGAAATTGATATTGGTTTGCAACCTGAGGTCGGCCGATATGAACCTCTCCTAGCGTTGAATGGTGGGAGAAAAGGCCTTGAAATAATACAGCGGATAGATCAAGAGCTACGTAATAGGATGTTGTCGGGCGGACATCTTTTTATGGAAATAGGCGCAGATCAAGGCAGTGACCTGCTCTCAATTTTTGGAGCTGAAAAAGAGGGCGCCAGCAATTTTACAGACCTTTCCATAGAAAAAGATTATTCCGGTCATGATCGCATATTTCATGCAAGAATGGAAAGTCGGAACTAATCAGGTGTAAATCAAATTTAGTGCATACAAACTTTAAGTAACAGGAAGACAAAACAAGACCCCATGAAAGGTTCTTGAAGTTAAGAAAGATTGGAATCGCGACTGAGGAGCTTATTCGTCGGGATTAGGCTATTCGCAACAGTAATTGAGTTGCTCAGGTAGGAATAAAGGATATAATTACGATGGAAAAATTAGTAATAGAGGGCGGCAGGAAACTCTTTGGTGAAGTGACTATAAGTGGAGCCAAAAATGCCGCCTTACCTCTTATTGCTGCAAGTTTACTTGCCCCCGGTGTTCATACGCTTCATAATGTTCCCGATCTTCGAGATACCAGAACTATTTTACGTTTACTGGTATCTCTTGGGCTTAGTTGGGAACGCACAGGTTCCACTCTTAAGATAGACGGAACAGGATTGAGTTGTTCTGAGGCTTCTTATGACCTTGTGAAAACTATGCGGGCATCAGTCCTTGTACTTGGGCCCTTGCTTGCTCGTCTTGGCCGGGCAAAGGTTTCCCTGCCCGGTGGTTGTGCCATAGGTGCACGGCCCATTAATTTTCACCTTATGGGATTTGAACAGCTCGGTGTTAGCTGTGATATAAAACATGGTTATGTTGACGCTAGGATTGATGGCCGTATGCACGGAGGAACTGTTTACTTTGACGTCCCTTCCGTTACTGGTACTGAAAACCTGATTATGGCTGCTTCTTTGGCAAAAGGAACAACGGTTATTAAAAATGCTGCCAGAGAACCTGAAATTGGGAACCTGATAGAGATGTTGGTTTCTATGGGGGCTGACATAGAAGGACGTGACAGTAGTCGTCTTACTATTCACGGAGTGGAGCAGTTGCAGGCTGCGGAAAATCATATTACACCCGACAGGATTGAGACAGGAACCTATGCCATGGCAATTGGGGCTGCAGGAGGAGATGCGGTTATCAGGAGCTGTAATCCCAGTCATCTCCCCTCTCTTCTTGATAAATTACGTCTTACCGGAATTGATGTGGAGGCAGCTGAAGACTCTTTACGCATCAGATCTTCAAATAAAAATCCTCTTCAGGCTGTGGATATCACCACCATGCCCTATCCAGGATACCCGACAGACCTGCAAGCCCAGTTCATGGCTCTTATGTCAATGAGCAGTGGACTCAGTGTGATTCATGAGACTATTTTTGAAAATAGATTTATGCATGTGGCTGAGCTAAAACGTATGGGGGCAAATATTAATATTGATGGGCGGATTGCAATGGTAAAAGGCCTGGGCGGAAAAGTTTTGACTGGGGCGCAGGTTATGGCAACGGATTTACGGGCGAGTTCATCTCTTGTTGTCGCAGGACTTGCAGCCAAGGGGCGCACCGAAGTTTCAAGGATTTATCACTTGGAGCGTGGCTATGAGAATATGGTCGGCAAACTGACTGGGCTAGGGGCGGTAGTCTGGAAGGAAGATGAGTAGTCAAGGAATATTGTAACTGCTCACAAGGTGAGTACAATAGCTTGTCGTAGGCACGTCGGCGTGGGGAGGAGATTCAAAGCCAGCGTGACCACGGTAAGGTGTGTTTCCCTGTGAGTCATTACTGCTGCGGCAGGGGCAGTGTTACGACGAACTTTGCACCTCCTAGAAAAGATTTCCCGGCCGCAATGGTTCCCTGGTGTCCTTCGACCATCTGTTTAACAATAGCAAGTCCAAGACCAGTACCATCAACCCGTTTTGTTTGGAATGGTTCAAATATTTTTTCCTCCTCCCCCGGTTCTATCCCAGGACCATTGTCTTCCACTGTTATCACGAACTGATCTGTTTCGTCGGCAACCTGAACTTCTCTTGCAATAATACGTATGTGCCCATCTTCCACTGGGACAAATACCAGTGCATTTTGTAATATATGGTTAAGGATGGTAAATAACTGGTACTGATCTGCCCATATATCAACAATATCTTCTGTGAAGAGTTCAAGTTGAATATGTCCTGACCATTCTGGGGTCAGGCGGGCAACTTCTATTACTTCATCCAGGCAGCGTCTAAATAAAAACCAATCGCTTTCAACATGTTCCGGTCTTGCGAATTTCAGAAAGTCAGAGACTGTATGTGACAGCCGTTTGGATTCCCTCAGGATAATTGTAACAAGTTCGGAAGTGACCTTGGTTTGTGCTGAGTTCAATAAATTAAGTTCTTCCGCAAGAATCTGAGCAGAACCGGAAATGGCAGTCAGAGGGTTTCTGAAATCATGGGCGATGCCTGCACTCATCCTGCCTATGGCTGCAAGTTTTTTAGACTGTTGTACCTGTTTTTCCATGCGCTCAATTTCACTGATATCCTGGATAGTGATAACTTTACAATTTTCAGGATCACCCGTGTTACCCATTTGCTGACGACTATCCGATTTACGTGAGTGTTGTAACCGAGCATACGAATATCCTATTCGTATTTTATCAGTATTTTTTCGTATAAATTCTGCAGAATGGCGTGACCCCGACACACTAAAAACAACATAGGGAAAAAAATCATGAAATCTCTTGGAAAGTAGATCTTCCGAGGGGTAGCCAGTGATAAGCTCTGCTGCATTGTTTACCGAAGTGATACGGTTTTCCTGGTCAGTGGTGATGATGCCAGTGGAGATGTCATCAAAAATTTGTTTGTACAACAGGCTTAATCGATCAAAGTCTCGAACTGAGTCAGAAAGGGCTTCTTCAGTTTTACGAAGTCTTCCGGAAAAGAGACTGCTGAGTATAGCGGCAAGGAAAAAGACTAATCCGTAAACAGCAAAAAGATTCAGAGTGGTATATATGTCCCGCCCATTGTCATAGGGAGGGATCTTGAAGAATTCGGGGAATATTTGGTAATAGTCCAGTGTCAGGACACAGGCGTATTGCAAAGTTGCAGCACCCGCAGCAATAAGACCACCCAGTCGTGGTAAAATAAGTCCCCCTGCAATAATCGGAAAGAAGTAAAGTGGAGAAAAAATTGAACCGGACGCACCGGTATAATAAACTAGAATAGAGACAAATAAAGTATCGATGATAATTTGTATTAATCCAAAACGTCGTGGAGATATTCCTGTCTGCAACAAAAGAATCCCTGATACAATGGATGCTACGTAGACCGACAAAATGAAGAAGAAGAGAGGGAGAGGTGGTAAGACCGTAACGTTGAACTTGCCTGTTTGCAGGTAGGCACTCAGCCCTAAAATGACAGTATATAAGATGGTCCGAAGAAGCAGCATCCACAGGAGTTGGTTTGCAAGAAGTGTTTCGACAGCGCCTCTCTCGGAAGAGAAAATAGTATCTGGGGGGTGCGACATTAGTGATTATCCTAAACCATATTTTTTTATTTTATAGCGAAGACTCCTGAAACTCACCTGGAGAAGTTCTGCGGCACGCATTTTGGAATTGTTCGTTTTTTTTAGGGCAGTAATGATGCATCTTTTTTCTGTTTCCGCCATAAGTTCATCCATTCCCATGGCAAAAAGTTCTTCTTCATTGGCAGCAACTTGAAAGGGAGGTGTAGCCTCTCTTGCCTGGGCTTTGTTTTCTGTTCGGAATGAAGAAAGAGTAAGGCTTTCAGGAAGAATGATCGTGGATGATTCCAGTGCCACTCCTCTTTCAATGATGTTTTCGAGTTCGCGAACATTGCCTGGAAAGTCGTATTTCATTAACACTTCCATGGCATAAGACGATATTTCTTGAACATCTTTAGCAAAAAGTTTCGAATATTTTTGTAAGAAGTGGTCAACTAGTAAGGGGACATCCCCTTTACGCTCTCGAAGGGGAGGGACACGGAGTGGAACAACAGCCAGGCGGTAGAAAAGGTCTTCCCTGAAGCGACCTGCAATGATTTCTTCTTCAAGTATTTTGTGTGTTGCTGCTATGATGCGTACATTTACAGGCTCTACCTGGAGTCCTCCGACGGGTTTTACTTCACGTTCCTGAAGGACGCGAAGAAGCTTTGTTTGGATAATAGGCGTGAGCTCACCTATTTCGTCGAGAAATGCAGTGCCCTGGTCAGCCTGTTGAAAGAGGCCTTTTTTGTCACCGACGGCACCGGTGAATGCCCCTTTGACATGGCCAAAAAGTTCACTTTCCATCAATTCTTCCGGGATGGCACTGCAGGTAATTGGCACAAAATCTTTGTTTGCTACCTTGGAATGCCGGTGAATAGCTTGTGCCACCAGTTCTTTCCCTGTGCCGGATTCACCGAAAATAAGGACATTGGCTGGTGTGATTGCAATACGCCGTATCATTTCAAAAATTCTGATCATCTCTGGGCTTTCACCTATTATTCCAGGGAACTCCATTGAGATATCTTGAGCACTCGTACTTTCGGTTGGCTTAGAGGTGGCAGAAGATATGACCGATTTTATCTCATCAACATTAAAGGGCTTGCTTACATAGTCGAATGCACCCATTTTCATAGCAAAAACAGCATCGTCAGGAGCTGCAAATGCTGTTATCATAACCACTGGCAGGGAAGGGTGTTTCTCCTTTATATTGCTTAGCAATTCAAGACCGTCCATGCCATCCATGCGGATATCACTGATGACGAGGTTGAAAGTCTGTCTTTCAATGCAGTAGAGTGCTTTGCTACCGCTAGGTGCTGTTTCCACCTTGTATCCTTCTTTAACTAGAAGGATTTTAAGGAAATCACGCATGCTGCGTTCGTCATCTACAATGAGGATTGAGGTCATATGAGTAAGTTGGTGTTTATTAGACGTTATCGGTTTACTTTTGGCATCTGACTAGTAATTGTGTTTCTTATGAAAGGAGTCTGGTGGGTCTGCAGAACCAATGCAAGTGCGTTGTTTTTGTCATAGCCAGGAGGAACGCTCTATAAATGGAATAGAGCAGCATTATTCAAACAATTTAATAAATCGAAATTTTTTATCATCTCTTCTTTTTCCGATTTACTCATCTGTTTAATCTGGTATTCTCTTTGGCTGGCTTTTGATCGGGATGCAAGTTTTTCATAGTAAACCAGTGAGACAGGCCTTCGGCTTCTGGTATATTTTGCCCCCTTGGAACTGTGGTTATGCTCAGCGAGGCGTTGAACCATACTGGTTGTTATTCCAGTGTACAAAGAAGAGTCACTGCACCGAAGCAGGTATACCAACCAGAGTGAAGAAACATCAGACATTTTCAACGTCTTTACAGCTCCGTAATCTGGTATGTTTGGGAGCCAACCCGATACATTGCTGAGTATCGCTGCAGATTATTGTGATTGGGCAAGTATGAACTTGTAACCACCTGTAGCGTAGCGGCCAAATGTCCAATCTCGGAAAGGCTTCTTGTGTCAGGCTACTCTTCTGCATGAGTCTCTAAATGGTATTGAGTACAGGTCTTTTCTTGTACTTCTGTCTTGATGCCCATATTATGGTATTCACCACATTCCGCTCCTTCCCTCAATGAACTCGTCGGGTGTCATGTGCGTGGTTGAATTGGTGTTAGTGTTGTCTAACCAAATTATGCGTTCTCTTGGCAAAGGATTTAAATTGTTCCTCATGACAATCGATGCGTTTGTCGCCGGCCTCGGCAACTTCAGTTACAGGTAGTAGGAAAAAGACTCCATTGCCAGTATTGATGGCGTCGTAAAAACTCTTCATCTGCTTCGTTGCTACATTTTTTTTTGTTTAATTCAACGTACCTTAGTCTGCAGAAATTAAACAAAAATTTGCTCCTCACATCTGAATCTTTTTACTTAGCTATCGGAGTTTTAACCTTTTTGCGAGTTTATTGGTCATCGGCTCAAAAACCTACCACTGGTAGCATAATGTAATAGTGAGAAAAACACAATTATAGCATGGAAGTGGCATCTTGAAGTGTGTTTTGTTTTGTTCAGGTCTCCTCTTGTCAGAAGCAGGGAATTAAGGTAGAAAGAACGAAACGAATAAATGGTATAACAGGAGAAAAAATGAGTGAGAAGGTAATCGAAAAACAACATAATGATAACTTGGACGAGCAGTTACTTGAATCTCAGGCTCTCACTGACCATCTTCGAGAACTTCGTTCTTGTTTGATTAAGTCACTAGTTGTTATTATTGTAGGTTTTGGTGTCTCCTACATGTACATAAAACCTATTGGTACTTGGTTTTTTACTCCGCTTGTTGAGGTCCTACCCGATACAAGTTCTTTGATTTTCACTTCATACCAGGAAGGGTTTTTTTTTATCTAAAGCTTGCGCTTGTCTGTGGGCTTCTTTTTGCCAGCCCGGTGATTTTTTATCAAATATGGAGCTTTATTGCACCCGGTTTGTATAAGCATGAAAAACGGGTGATTATTCCCTTCAGCTTTTTGTCAACTGTCTGTTTCATCGGTGGTGCCGCATTTGGTTATTTTGTGGTTTTTCCTCCCGCCTTTAAGTTTCTGGTCGGATATTCCAATGATTTTTTGACTTCCATGCCGTCGGTGAGCGAATATTTTTCACTAGCATTACGTCTACTTATTGCATTTGGCGTCATTTTTGAGATGCCTGTGCTAATGGTTTTTCTTTCAAAAGCAGGTATAGTTACAGTTCCGTTTCTACAGAAAAACCGTAAATATGCCATACTTATTAACTTTGTTGTTGCAGCAATTTTGACTCCAACACCTGATATTGTTAATCAGTTAATGATGGCAATACCTCTGGTTGTTTTGTATGAAATAAGTGTGGTTGCTGTTTATTTTTTTGGAAAGAAAACCTTTGCAGGTTTCAAAGAGGATGATCCAATAAATGATGAACCAGAAGTCTTGGAAAAGAAGAACTGATTTTTAAGTAGTGGATGCTATAGAACCTTTGGGTGAGTGCCTGGTTACGACATGTTTTGTCTAATTTCTGCAAACTCTCAGAAATCCAGTCTGCACGCGCCCTTGGTAGTATTTTGGATTGAAGTACGGTATATTGCATCGTTGAAGATTAATATTATTTGGAACTATTCAGGTGAAAATGAAAAATCAGCAAAAACATCGAACTGTAACTGTTCAGCAGTGCTTTATATGTGTTCAAGCAGACTTGTGAACTAGAGTAAGCCTGATCGAACACAGATGAAGTGCTGCTGAACAGTTACTATTATTTTTAATACGGGAGATTGCTATGAGCAACAGTACAGAGTACACAAAGCTTCTTGAGATTGGTCGTCCACCTAATATAAAAAAGTTGTTTCCTCATTCAAAAGCTTTGATTGTCAGTGGCAAGGTAATTGACAGGGCAATGCGAATTAAAGGTAACGCCATGACTATGGCGGCTAATGGAAGAAATACGTTTGTTATTCGCGGGGCATTGCTTGCAGCGCAGCGCGCAAACAGCGCAATCATTATTGAAATTGCTCGCTCTGAGGGAGGTTCCAACGCATATTGCCCTATAAGTTTATGGAATATGGCAACATTCGTCGATTGTATTTGTAACGAGTTAAATATCACCATTCCCGTTGCCATCCATGCAGATCATTACGGGATTAAGCAGGAGAGCGATATGGCAGTAGCAAAGGTTGAGGTACCCTCAATTTTTGATGCCGGTATTACTTCCATAGCAGTGGATGCCTCTCATATGCTGGACGATAAAAACCTGCTTGCAAACATTGAGTTGAATAGCTGTATTCCGTCATGGGCCGGTTTGGAAACTGAAGTAGGTGAAATTAAAGGTGAGCAGGGCTTGTCAACCGTTGATGATGCTTCCTTTTTGATTAAGGGCTTAAATGCACACGGAATCTGTGCTGACTGGATCGCATTGAATAATGGCAGTATTCATGGCCTTGAAGCCTCAGGGCAGGGGATACAGGTAGAACTTACCGGTGAAATTCACAGAGCACTGGCTCCATACGGAACATCCGGTGCGCAGCATGGGACATCTGGAAACAGTTCTGAGCGTCTCAGGGCTATCTGTCACGAGACTGCAACAACCAAGGCCAATGTAGCGACAGCTTTGCAAATGGTTTCCTGGGGACTTGAGGTGAATGATGACGGGAATGCTATTCTTGATGAGAGTGGAAATTTCAGGAAAGTTCAAGGAGAAGGTGTTACAGAAGAGATGTGGCAGCAAATGGTAAGCTATGCTGACGAAAAAGGATGGAAAGGTGGAAATTACAAGAAGTTAAACCTTCCCTTTGAGAACAAACTCTGTGGGCAGCCGCGAGTAATTCGCGAACGAATGAGTGCTCGAGTTGAAGAGTTTGTCTGCAATATGCTTCTCAATGTCTTTTCGGCGAGTGATTCAGCCGATATTGCCAAAGAAGAAATTCTAAAAGCAGGCTCCCATGATCTTGGGCCCAAAGTGGAACGAATTGAAGACCCAGCAGACTGGACTAGAGAAAAAATTATTGAAAAGGCTGCCCAACTCGATACCGACAAGGGACCTGAAGGCGATTTTGATGATTGATGAAAGGGGCGGAAAAAGATGGAACTGATAATTAAAAAAATTCTGGTGACAGGGACGGCTGGGTTTATCGGTTCGTTTCTGGCCAGAAAATTGTGCGAGTTAGGTTGTGAAGTGATTGGTGTCGATACTATCACTGATTATTATGACGTTCATCTGAAAAGAGATCGTTTGACTCGGATTGCTGCCGATGGTAAATTCCAAAATTTTGAATTGGATATTGCAGATCGTGGAGCTATGGAAAAACTTTTTCAGGATCACAGTTTTGATGCGGTGGTCAACCTTGCTGCGCAACCTGGAGTTCGCTATTCTCTCATAAATCCGTCAACTTACATTGATACCAATATAGTCGGTTTCGGTAATCTTCTGGAGGGCTGCAGGCATTCTGGTGTGAAGCATTTTGTGTATGCATCGTCAAGTTCTGTCTATGGAGCCAATACAAAACAGCCCTACTCTGAACATGACAATGTTAACCACCCTGTTTCCCTGTATGCTGCATCCAAGAAGTCCAATGAATTGATGGCCCATTCCTATAGTCATCTTTTTGGACTTCCCTGCACAGGTTTAAGGTTTTTTACCGTATATGGGCCTTGGGGAAGGCCGGATATGGCACCCATGCTTTTTGCCAGGGCGATTCTTGCGGGCGAGGCGATCAACGTATTTAATAACGGAAATATGGCGCGTGATTTTACCTTTATTGATGATATCGTTGAAGGAGTGGCGCGCGTGGTACAGAAGCCTGCTGAACCCGATTATACCTGGACAAGTGAAAATCCTGATACGGCGACATCCTATTGTCCTTATCGTATTTATAATATCGGGAATAATAAAAGGGAGCGGCTTCTTTACTTTATCCAGCTACTTGAGGAAAATCTTGGCAAAAAAGCGGACAAGAATTTTTTGCCAATGCAACCGGGGGATGTTCAGGAAACATATGCCAATGTCGATGACTTGATTAGAGATTTTGATTATAAGCCCAATACACCGTTGGATGTCGGGGTGAAGCGTTTTGTTGATTGGTATTTGGAATATTATAGGTAGTATCAGGTAGTAACCGCTTACATGGTGCTGCATTTGTTCGCACGCATACTGGCTCAGGGGGTCTCATGTATGGTCTTGCGCCAGTACGCACGCTTGTGTGTCTGTGGGGAAGCTCCTGTCACACCTTCATCAGCTCCATGGCGGTATTGATAATAGAAGGCGAGTCGAGTTTTGAATTCTTCCAAAGTGTCTTTTGTGGACCATGCTCAATAAAGTGGTCGGGGTATCCGAGAAGTTGCGTTTTAATACCAAAGAGCTTTTGTTCTGAAAAGAGCTCCAGTATCAGGCTGCCAAACCCCCCATGCCTGGCATTGTCTTCAATCGTTAGTACCCTTCCTGTTATGTCTGCCCACTTACAAATCAGGTCTTTATCCAAGGGTTTGATAAAGCGTGGGTTAATAACTGTGGCATTAATACCGAGTTTTTCAAGACCTTTTGCCGCTCTTAGTGCGGGATAGACCCTGTTGCCGATGGGTAACAGGAGAATGTCTTTGCCTTCACATAACACTTCTCCTTTGCCAATTTCAAGACTTGTTAGTTCATCCGCAAGTGTGACATCTTCTCCAGCTCCACGGGGGTAGCGGATCGCAGCTGGACCAGGAAGGGACGTGGCGGTGAAGAGCATATGTTGAAGCTCGTTCTCATCCTTTGGCGCCATGTAAGTAATATTTGGTATGAATCTGAGGAAGGAAATGTCAAACGCCCCATGGTGGGTCGGCCCGTCATCGCCTACAACACCAGCACGGTCAATGGCCAGGGTGACAGGGAGTGATGGAATGCACACATCATGAATTATTTGATCCAGTGCGCGTTGAAAAAATGAAGAATAAATAGCAACAACAGGCCGCATTCCTTCGGCGGCAAGGCCTGCGGCAAAGGTTACAGCATGTTGTTCTGCAATACCAACGTCAAAGAATCTCTCCGGAAATTGCTTGGAAAAAGGACAGAGGCCGGTTCCCGCAGGCATTGCAGCTGAGATTGCTATTATGTCATGGTTTTTGGAGGCAATGCTACAGAGAGTCTTGCCAAATACTTCAGTGTAACTTACCGGGCCGGTTGATGAATAGGGCACTCCTGTTTTAACGTCGAATGGCCCCAGTCCGTGATAATTCCCAGGGTTCTTTTCGGCTGGTTCATAGCCCTTTCCTTTTTGAGTTATTACATGAACCAGTACCGGTCCATCAACATTATCCCGGATGTTTTCAAGCGTCGGAATCAGGACGTCGAGTTCATGGCCTGAGATGGGGCCAATATAATAAAATTTCAATGCTTCAAAGAGCATTCCCGGCGTGAAAAAACTCTTGATATTTTCTTCGCTCTTTTTAAGGACGTTTAAAAATCTGTCTCCAACACCATCAAGTTCTTTTAAACGACTGGATATGTGTTTACGCAATCTTCGAACAGTTTTGCTGGTAAGTTGTCGAGAGAGAAAGCTTGACATGGCACCAACGTTTTCGGAGATGGACATCTCGTTATCGTTAAGAATAACGATCAAGTCCTTGTCCAGATGGCCAGCTTGATTCAGTGCTTCAAAAGCCATTCCTGCTGTCATCGAACCATCACCAATAATGGCCACAACTTTATCGTGGTCGTTTCTGAGAGACTTCGCACAGGTCATACCAAGAGCTGCAGAAATGGATGTGGATGAGTGGCCTGTTTCAAAAGCATCGTATTCACTTTCTTTGAATTTAGGGAAGCCACTCAGCCCTTTGTGTTGTCGAAGGGTTGAAAATTGTTCCTGTCTGCCCGTCAGCAGTTTATGGGCATACACTTGATGCCCAACATCCCAGATAAGTTTGTCTTTAGGCGTATTGAAAACGTAGTGGAGAGCAAGAGTGAGCTCGACAACACCAAGGCAGGGACCGAGGTGACCACCAGTTTTAGCTACAGTGTCTATAATAGTTTCACGCAGGTCTTCGGCGACAGTTTCCAGATTCTCAATTCTAAGGACGCGCAAGTCCGCGGGGCTTTGGATATCTTTTAATCGTGTTTCGGTGGATCGTATGTCTTTTGTGGTGTCGATTGTCATCTATTGATCCAGTACTGTTTTTCAGTGTGAGCGGGTATATATATAATCAGCCAGTAGACGTAAAGGGCTGGCCTTTTCGTCAAAGTCTGCCAGACAATGTATAGCTTCTTTTACTGCTTTTTTTGCAAGCCTTCGAGTTTCTTCAAGACCGAAGAGTGCGGGATATGTAGCTTTTCCAAGTTCTTCGTCGCTTCCGGCAGCTTTTCCAAGTTGTTCGGTGGTGGCTGTGGCGTTGAGAAGGTCATCGACTATTTGAAAAGCCAGGCCAATTTGTTCGCCATACGTTTTAAGAGCAGCAAGATGTTGTTTGTTTGCGCCTGCTGCAATACCACCCGCTAAAACGGATGCAGTTATTAAGGCTCCGGTTTTACAACGGTGAATTGTTTGCAGGGTCTCAAAGGGGAATTGAGTGTTTTCGCTCGCAATATCTAGTGCCTGACCACCAACCATCCCAAACGATCCTGCGGCTCTGGCAATGCAATGGATGATACGTAGTTTTTTGTCAGCGTCAAGATTCCCATATTTCGGATTACTGAGTAAGTCAAAGGCCCAGGTAAGTAAGCCATCTCCGGCTAGGATTGCACCTGCTTCACCATACAGTACATGGTTGGTGGCCTTACCACGTCGCAGGTCATCATTGTCCATGGCTGGCAGGTCGTCGTGAACAAGGGAATAGGTGTGGATACATTCCAAAGCACAGGCAATGGGCAGGACATTTCTATCTGAGATAGTATCCCCTGCAATGCTTCTCGCCGTTGCGAGGCAAAGGATTGGACGTACCCGCTTTCCACCGGCCAGTAAAGAATAGCGCATGGCTTTTAAGTGAGCACTGAACTCACCTCCTGCCATTGGGATAAACTGATCAAAGGCAGCTTCCACCAACTGCCTCTGTTCATTAAGGTAGCTCTTGATCTCCATGATCCATCTCTGTAAACGGTTCTTTAGAGAAAGCACCCTGTTTTTCCAGAAGAAGCTCTACCTTGGCTTTTGCTGCACTCAAGGTGGTATTGCAATATCCGACCAGGGCAATACCTTCATCAAATTTCTTCAGGCTTTTTTCCAGGCTGAGTTCTCCGTTTTCGAGCTCTTCTGTGATCTGTTCCAGTTTGCCAAGGGCACTTTCAAAAGTACGTTTTGCCATATATTTCGTATCTGTTATTTGATTTTCTTTTCAATCTGTTCAGAGTTCGTTATATATTCGCAGATTGCAAAGAAGTCGAGAAGAAAGTGTCTATCTGCAGGTGATAAAAATGCGTGGAATGGATGATTTTGTAAACTTGTTTTTGCGCTGGCTGTCTTTTGAGAAGGGCTACTCTGATCATACTGTGAGTGCCTATGGGCGTGATCTCGTTCAGTTTACAGCAACCCTTCCTCAAAAGATAGTCCTTGGCGAGATTGATTCCGTTCATGTCAGACGATATCTTGTAAGTCTCTATGGGCGGAATAGCGCAGCAACTGTTAACAGAAAGTTGTCGGCACTTCGATCTTTTTTTAAATATCTCCTGCGGGAAAAGCACATCACAGGTGATCCTGTTTCTGGGATTACAGGCCCAAAACCTGGGAAAAATTTCCCTATCTTTCTTACCGTTGACGAGGTGTTTGCACTCCTTGAGACCCCAAAAAAAAAGGATAGGTTTATGGCGCGGGATCTTGCAATTCTTGAATTATTATATTCTACCGGAATGCGGGTTACTGAGCTTGTTACAAGAGATATCTCAAACCTTGATTTTGAAAGTTCAATGCTTAGGGTGAGGGGCAAAGGCAAAAAGGAACGGTTGGTTCCGGTTGGTGGCCCAGCTCTTGATGCAGTCCGAAAGTGGTTGCCTATGCGGGATCAGTTGATTGCAGATCGGGCACGACGCGGTAGGGAAGTTGAAAAAAAAGCACTTTTCCTCAATGTTCGTGGTGGACGCTTGACAAGTAGAAGTGTGGAACGATTGGTGAAATCCTATGGCGAACGAGCAGGGATTCCCCAGACAGTTACCCCACATGCCCTACGTCATTCGTTTGCGACACATTTATTGGAAATGGGGGCGGATTTACGTTCGGTGCAGGAGTTGCTTGGACATGCAAGTCTGTCGACCACTCAACGTTATACTCACCTGACTCTGGACCACTTGACAGAAGTGTATGATAAATATCATCCTAATGCAAAATAACGTCAGCAGATCACCTGTTCGGTTAAATAATACTATGCAAAAAAACTAAAAATATGAAAATACGTTCAACAACAATACTTGCAGTGCGGCATAATGACCAAGTTGCCGTGGCCGGTGACGGTCAGGTCTCTTTGGGCAATACAGTAATGAAGCACCAGGCCAAAAAGGTTCGTCGCTTGTACCATGGCCAGGTCATAACCGGATTTGCAGGAGCAACAGCAGATGCTTTTACCCTCTTTGATCTTCTTGAACAAAAGCTTGAACAGTTTAAGGGGAATCTTATGCGTGCAGCAGTTGAACTTGCCAAGGAATGGCGGACTGATAAAATGTTGCGCAGACTTGAGGCCATGCTTGTAGCGGTAAATGAAGATTATTCGCTGCTTCTCAGCGGTACAGGAGATGTTATAGAGGCGGATAACGGTGTGCTTGCAATTGGCTCCGGTGGTCCTTACGCACAGGCGGCAGCCTTGGCATTGATCGATAATTCCAACCTTAATGCCGAAGAGATATGCCGGGCGTCAATGACTATTGCCGCTGACATCTGTGTTTTTACAAATCATTCAGTTGTGATAGAAACAATAAATACAACTGGGAAGACAGAATAAAGAGAATATTAAAAAATGATCCCTTTGCAATCACTTACTCCTAAAGATATTGTTGTAGAACTTGATAAATATATAGTTGGCCAGTCAGATGCCAAACGTTCGGTGGCGATTGCTCTTCGAAATCGTTGGAGGCGTCGTCAGGTCCCTTCTCCATTACGAGAAGAAATTGCCCCCAAAAATATAATTATGATTGGACCTACTGGTGTGGGAAAGACTGAAATTGCAAGACGTCTGGCTACTCTTGCTCAGTCTCCTTTTTTTAAGGTGGAAGCCTCAAAATTCACAGAAGTTGGATATGTTGGACGTGACGTGGAATCCATGATTCGTGATCTTGTTGAGATTGCAATCAGTATGGTAAAAGAAGAAGAAAGAAAAAAGTTGTCAGGACTTGCTGAAGCGAATGCGGAGGAGCGCTTACTTGACGTATTGCTTCCTTCCGTAGGCACCCCCTCAGGGACATCCACCCCAGGAACTGGTGTTACGCCTTCCTTTGTTATGAACCAGGACGGAAATGGATCGGCATTAATCCTTCCGGACAAAGAGAAACAGGAAGACTCAACTCGCGAAAAATTCAGGGAAATGCTGCGTGAGGGGAAACTGAATGATCGGGATGTTGAGCTCGACCTGGAAGAGTCTCGTTCCACTCCGATGATTGAAGTCATGACCACATCCGGCATGGAAGACATGCAGTCCAATCTCCAGGATGCCTTCAGTAAGATTTTTCCCAAAAAGAAAAAGAAACGGAAAGTCAAGGTCCAGGATGCTCTAAAAGGATTGACCCAGGAGGAAATGGATAAACTGGTCGATATGGATACCGTTGTTTCTGAAGCACTCCGTCGTACCCAGGAATCTGGAATCATTTTTCTTGACGAAATTGACAAAGTGGCTTCCCGCAGTTCAGGTGGTCATGGACCCGAGGTGTCAAGAGAAGGCGTACAGCGTGATTTACTCCCCATCGTTGAAGGTTCCACCGTTACTACTAAATATGGGATGGTGAAAACGGATCATATCCTGTTTATTGCAAGTGGAGCTTTTCACACCTGTAAGCCAGCTGACCTTATCCCCGAACTTCAGGGACGATTTCCAATTCGAGTTGAATTGAGCTCTCTTGGTAAGGAAGAGTTTGTACGTATTCTCACAGAGCCGGAAAGTGCTCTTGTTAAACAGTACATCGCAATGATGGCCACAGAAAATGTAGAGCTTGTTTTTGAAGATGAAGCCATTGATGAGCTTGCCGAAATAGCTGTTGAAGTCAATGAAAAAACAGAAGAAATTGGTGCGAGACGTCTACACACTGTTATGGAGCGGGTTCTCGATGAGCTTTCATTTGATGCCAGCGAACGTGGGACGGAACCATTTGTGGTCACTGCTGCCTACGTCAAGGAGCAGCTCCACGATATAGTAGAGGATAGGGATCTCAGCCGTTTCATATTGTGATAGTGCTGGTGATGATTGTGTCTGCGTTCAGATACGTGAATACAGTAGGAATTACAATTTTTGACGAGTTTGTCACATTAGATTCATTTGATGACCAGGAAGGAAAGGATGCGCTACATAGACCCGGATTTAAACTATTGTCCCGAGTGCGATGAGGAGTACCGTGAGGATTTTAACATTTGTGCGAGCTGTAATGTCTCATTGCTTTCAGGAACCGAACGTCTTGCTCGGGAAGAGGCCAAAAAAGAAAAACTTGCCGCAAGGTCCATGGATATATCACCGGATGATGAACTGGCCAACATACGAAAAGGAGTGTTAGGTGAGATGAAACAGCTTCAAGCGGTTTTGGGGGCTGCCAAGATTCCTTCTTTACTTGCGGGGGATGAAAGCAGTTGTGGGCCGGGATGTGGTGCTAAGCAACTGTACCTGCAAGTAAAGGTGACAGATGGAAAAGATGCCCTGGAAGTTTTGGCTGAGGAATTTAAAAGAACCACAGCCCTTGCTTCGCATGATCTGAGCAATGCCCACGCCGTGTTTGATACGGGAGTTGCCAAGTCTACCTGTCCTGCTTGCGGATGCCGTTTTTCAACGAGTTTAAAAGCTTGCCCTGATTGTGGTTTGTGCTTTTAGTGTCAGGCATTTGCAGTTTTTTGTGGCTGTCCCCAGATTTTTCGTTGAGTGCTGGTGATAGCCTTTTTTCTAAAAGACAAGGCATTGTAGCCAAGTATTCGTTCCGTTGCTTCCGTGAACTCTCTGCATGGGCGAATGGTAAGATCCTTGAGAACCTCAATATCCACTTCTCCCTGGCCTTGAAAGTGCATGGTGAGAAGAATGGGGCAATGGCCATGATATTGGTAGAGGAGTTGTTTGAGGGACTCCATACGCTTTCTACTGATTTTGTCGCTGTCAAGCATGATTTTTATAGATTCCGTGTGGGTTATTCTGGCATCAGGAAGCAATTCCAATGATTCTGCTATGATTTTTGGCCCTCGTTCGTCGTTTTGCACTTTTCCTTGAACAATGACAGTTTCATTTGAGGAAAGCAGTGAATGGCATTCTGCAAAGGTGTTAGGGAAAACGATGACTTCAACGGAATGGAGAAGATCCTCAATAGTGATAAAGGCCATGGGGTCGCCTTTTTTACTTTTCAACTGTTTACAGCTTCGGATAAGACCACCGATTCGTACAGGTTGATCTTCACCATATTCGGCAAGTCCTGCAATATCAGTGTCTACGATGGTTTTGATTTCGTGTAAATCTTCATCAAGCGGATGACCCTTTATGTAAAATCCCACGGTTTCTTTTTCCTGTGTGAGCCGTAAGCGCTCATCCCATTCGGGAATATCGGGAAGAGTAATACTGCTTTTATTGCTTGTGTCAGTGGCTGGTGAGACAGCAAAAAGTGAGAGTTGCCCACTTTGTTTGTCACGTTGGACGGCCTTTGCCTTATCCATTGCCTGATCAAGAATGGCCATAAGTTGTGATCGTTTACAACCTACGGAATCAAAAGATCCTGATTTGATAAGGCTTTCAATAACACGGGAGTTTACTTTTCTGGAGTCCACACGGTTGCAGAAATCTTCAAGTGAGCTGTATTTTCCCCCCTCAAGGCGTTCTTCAATAATGGAGTGAAGGGCAGCTTTCCCAACATTTTTAACAGCTGCCAGTCCAAAGCGAACCTGGTCGTTTTTTACAGAAAAATCGATTTCAGATTCATTGATATCAGGCGGAAGGACTTCGATGTTACGCTCTCTACACTCATTAATATACAGAACTATCTTGTCGGTATTATTCATGTCGCAGGAAAGCAGGGCTGCCATGAATTGTGCAGGATAATGCGCCTTGAGATAGGCAGTTTGGTAAGAGATAAGGGCATAGGCAGCCGAATGGGATTTGTTGAAGCCATATCCGGCAAACTTTGCCATTAAGTCGAAGACATATTCAGCCTTCTCTTCATCAACACCGTTTTCCCTGGCACCCTTCATGAACTTAATTTTTTCCTCGTCCATGACTTCTACAATCTTTTTCCCCATGGCACGGCGGAGGATATCAGCATCTCCCAGATTGTAATTTGCAAGAATGTTTGCAATTTTCATAACCTGTTCCTGATAGACGATTACGCCATACGTCTCTTCCAGTACAGGTTTAAGCTGAGGCAGGGGATAATTGGCAGTGGCACGACCATGTTTTGTCTCAACAAAGTCATTAACCATGCCGGAATCCAGCGGCCCGGGGCGATAAAGAGCTACAAGTGCAATAAGGTCGCTGAACTGCTCTGGAGCCATTTTAACGAGTAACTCACGCATTCCTGAGCTTTCAAGCTGAAAAACACCGAGTGCATCTCCTGAACAAAGAAGATTGAATGTTTTGATGTCATCCATGGGAAGCATGTTGATATTGAGATCGGTACCGATGTCGGCCTTGATATGCTTCAGAGCATTGTCAATAACGGTAAGGGTTTTAAGACCCAGAAAATCAAACTTAATAAGCCCTGTCATTTCAGTGTGTTTCATGTCATACTGGGTAAGCGTCTCACCCTCTTTTCCCTTACAGGTCGGGAGGTATTCAACCATGGGCTTAGGTGAAACGACAACACCTGCGGCATGGGTTGAGGTGTGACGAGCCAGTCCTTCGAGGGTCCTGGCAACCTTGATCAGCTCTGCAATACGGGGGTCTTTGTTGACAGCATCGACAATTCGTGGTTCTTCGATCATGGCCTGCTCAATGGTCATTTTCAGGACATCGGGTACCAGTTTGGCAATCCTGTCAACTTCATTGAAAGGGATGTCGAGCGCCCGGCCCACGTCACGAATAACCCCTTTTGCCTTCATTGAACCAAAGGTTATGATTTGTGCGACGTTTGGTGCTCCGCCATATTTATTACGAACATAATCTATCACTTCCCCTCTTCTGTCCTGACAAAAATCGATGTCAAAATCCGGCATGCTGACACGTTCCGGGTTCAGAAAACGTTCAAATATGAGGCCATAAGGTATGGGATCGATATTGGTAATCCGCATGGCGTATGCAGCAAGACTACCGGCTCCGGATCCACGTCCGGGGCCAACGGGGATACCGTGATCGATTGCCCAGTTGATAAAATCAGCAACAATGAGAAAATATCCGGGGAATCCCATGGAGTTAATGATACCGATTTCAAATTCGAGACGTTTGTTGTACTGCTCTTCTATTTCTTTGCTGAATGTCCCGGCTGTGCGCATGGCTGCAAAACGATCTTTCAACCCATCATTACATGCTTTAACAAACATGGACTCCAGTGTTTCCTCTTCGGGAACAGGAAACTCGGGGAAGTGATAGTCCCCAAGGTTAATTTCAAGGTTGCATCGGTCAGCGATTTCAAGAGTATTCTGCACTGCCTTGGGATGCGCTTTGAAGCTGTTATACATTTCCTCAGCTGATTTGAAATAAAAGGTATCTGAGGAAAACTTGAAGTGTTTGGGATCTGTGATGGTCTTGCCGGTCTGGATGCAGAGCAGCACCTCATGGGCATGTGCATCTTCCTGATTTAAGTAATGACAATCATTGGTGGCAACAAGCTTGATTTCAAGTTCTTTTGCAATTTTTACAATCCCGTCGTTGGCAGTTTTCTGCTCTGGGATACCATTTTCCTGTATTTCAAGGTAAAATCTGTCTCCAAAAATATTTTGGAACTGCCGGGCCTTGGCTTTTGCCGTGTCAAATCCTTTATGAACCAGAAGCCATGGAACTTCACCATGAAGGCAGGCACTCAAGCAGATTAAGCCTTGGCTGTGGGACTCTAAAACCTCCATGTCAATTCGTGGTTTGGAATAAAAACCTTCAAATTGGGCAATTCCCGCCAGCCGCATCAAATTCTGATATCCGCAGTAATCCATGGCCAGTAAAACTATATGGTCGGCCTTTGTGGGGGCACTGGCGTCGCGATCCGTACGCTTTCCGGGGGCGATATAAAATTCGCACCCTACAATGGGTTTAATACCTTTGGCCTTGGCTTTGAGGTAAAATTCAAGAGCACCGTACATGGCACCATGGTCGGTAACAGCTACAGAGCTCATCCCGTATTCGTTACATTTTTCAAGAAGATCCGGAATGCGGATTGCCCCGTCCAGCAGGCTGTATTGGCTGTGGAGATGAAGGTGAGTGAAACCAGCAGTCATGATATATCCTTAAATTAAAGGCCTTTGGAGCCTTCCTGTAGAGTGTTTTTCAAAATACAACCGCTCAAGTCGGCGCCTGTGAAGTCAGCATGGATTAGATTAGAGCCCGTGAGGTCAACTCCGCTAAGATCGGCATTTTTTAAATTTGCACCGGGGAGATTTGTGGAGAGAAGAGTGGCACCACGAAGATTTGCTCCATTGAGATTTGCACGTCTTAAATTTGCGCCACTGAGATTGGCTCCTTTAAGGTTTGCACCCTCCAGGTTGGCACCAACAAGATAAGAGTGACGAAGATCAGCATCTACCAGGTTACACCCTGGACAGTCCTGGGCCATACGTACAAGGGTCTGTTGTATTTCCTCCGTTGACGCGTTGGAGTTACCAGTGTCAGGCACTTCTGTCCGGGGGGAAATCGGGGGCGTTGCAGCAATCGGGAGAGCCTGTTTTTTAGTCAGTGATTTTCGTACAAAAACAGTCTCTTTTCCATTTTTTGTTTTGATTTTCAATCCCTGAGAGTTTCCACTTTGCGCTGTAACAGTGTAGGCAAGTGCACCATTGCCAGTGAACATGAGGAAGTGATCTTTTTCAGGGAGTTTGTAGGTGGAATAGCAGTTCGTATCTCCAAAATACCAGACATCAAATTTCAGACAGATTTTGTCGTCGATTCTGATGTCCCAGCTACCGAAGTCGTTGTTATTGTTGAAGATTGAACTGGCAGATAATGAACCATCCGCGCTGAAAAAAACGTGGGAGTCAAAATCTGATGATACCAGGCGGAGGGTATTGTTGGTGGTAAGGTTAAAAATTTCCTGGGTATTCAGTGCTTTGCCGCCTTGATTTTCAATACTTCTAAGCGTGGAGGGAGCGCAACTGGAAAGAAAAAGCAGTAATATACCCGCGGTTACTGTGGATAAAGTACGTTTCAAGATCATTCTCCAATGAGGAGTTATATGGATGTTATACAAAAGGAGGTGGAAGCATACCATACTCATCTGAGAATGCACTTTCAAAGTCACTATTCTACCACACGTTTTAGGCGGTAATGTTGAATTTTTCTTTCAGTTTCTGGTAGGAGACCAATGTTTCATTACGTTCTGAGGGGGTAAGGTAAGACTCAAGTTTGGTCTTGAGGATGGCTGGGTTCATTTCGGAGTCGATGGCGATAACTCCCTCCATTATAATCTTTTGGAGGAGAAGTTCCTGGTTGGTTCGTTCGCGCAAAAATGCAGCGAAGGGCAAAACAAAGAAATTAGCAAAGACTATCCCATAGAGAGTCGATGTAAGGGCAATGGGTACTGCTTTTAAGATGATGGAGGTGTCACCAATTCCACCCAACATGGAGATCAGCCCTACCACGCTTCCTGTGATTCCAAAGGCCGGGAAATAGTCTGCAATGGTTCGCAACACACGTTCCGAGTCTTCACGCCTCATTTTAAAAAAATAAATTTCAGTATTTAAAATATCCCGTATTTGATCAGCCCGGTAATTGTCCACGAGACAGCCAAGTGCTCGTCTCAAAAACAGGATGGAGGTTTCATTCTCCTCTTCCTGTAGCGAAAGAATACCTTCAATTCTGGATTTTATAGATAAATCAATGAGGATGTGAACAATTTCCGTCTCTCTTTTTATTTGTTTTTTATAGTTTGTGCGAAGCACCTTGAAAACAATGGCCAGTTGTTCAGTTTTAAAACTCAAAAATGCTGCACCAAATGTACCGCCAAAAACGATTAGCAGTCCTGAAAGATTAAAATAAAGGATTAAATTTCCATTAATTATAAAACCAGAGCAAAAAATGCAAATACAAAGAAAGAGTCCGAAAATGTTTTTATATTTCATGGCGATTTTTATAAAAGGTTGTCGGCAGTGGCTTTTACGGCAGGAACCGGACGTTTGGATATAATGATTTCTACCCGCCTGTTAACAGCACGATTGGCCACATTGGTATTGGGTCTGCGGGGACGATTTGAGCCGAATCCGGAGACTATGAATTGTTTTGAATCCATGCCAATTTCTTCAATAAGAAAACGTGCAACACTGCTTGCCCGTACCACCGACAGTTCCCAGTTGGATGCAAAACGGGAGGAGTGCATCGGTTGATTATCGGTATGGCCAATGACATTGATCATATAGGGGGTATCTTTTATGATCTCTGCAATTTTTGTAAGAGATTGTCGTGCCTTATGGGAAAGTTTTGCCTGGCCGGTAAAAAAAAGCAGATCTCCGGTGAGGATGATGCGCATGGTCTTATCGGGGACAACTTCAATGGATGCAAAGTTTTTGAGTCTACTCTCGGAGAGGAGTTGTTTGCTCATATCGTACATATCGGTCAAGTTGTCTGTTTGATGAAACTCGGGAATGCTCTGTTCGTTAAGGCCAAGAGGTATAGTTTTTTTCACATCGGTACGGCCAGGAGCAGTAAATGGATCTTTATTTTCTTCGAGTTCGGAAACCGTGGTTTTATTTTTGTTTTCAGGTTCAACGAAGACCACCTGGTCAGAGAATATTTCGTCAATGTCAAGATTGTCTATGTGTATTTTTTCTATTTTTCTAATGTTATTTGTTTGGATTGGTGGCGTGTCTTTTGTGAAGGGTATTATGGGCACGATAATGTTTTTGTCACTGAAGGTATCAACCGATTCCATGGCTTCTCCGCCGATAATCTCGGGTGTGTCACTGACAAGAAACTCCTCATGGGAGGCCTGGTAGACAAACATGGACAGAAAAAGGACAAACATCGTCATCATAAGATCAGACCAGGCAACTGACCAGTGTATAGGTTTTGCCGTACGCGCTCGGTAAAATGAATCTTCAATGACAAAACTGTTTACGCCGAAGGCTTTTACAGAAAGAGTTTGAGACGGAGGGGGAGGGAGGATTTCTGTGGTACCGGCTTCAGTTTCTACTGATGAGTCATCCGGCCTGCTTATGTAGAGTGGCTGGTTTTTTGCTGACACGCTTTTTTTCTGGCTCCTGAAAAATGGAAGATCTCTTGCTCCGCTTAGTAGCTGTATTCGTAACTGTTCAATGGTTTTTCTGGTTTTGCAGTTCCACCTGAATAGTTATCTGTATGCAATGTATATCGGAAGAACTGTCGAAAATCAAAAGGAATTTGTTAGCGGCACGGAAAAATTAATCTGATACGAACAGCTGAAGTAAGAAAGCAGTTTGAAAATTAAAAAAGTGCGTCTTATAAGTTAGCCGCCCTGAAAAACTCAGCAAAATATGCGGTAACTGTTCAGCGACTCCTCAGCTGTGTCCGATCAGATTTACTCACAGAGGCCTACTCTAGATCGCAGGCCTGCTTGAACACTTATAAAGTACTGCTGAACAGTTACAGTTCGTTTTTTTTGCTGATTTGGCAGTTTTTACAGCCTCTATTAAATCAAAGTACCTTAATTCTCAAGTATCCATTTTCAATTCTCAATTAAAGAAAAGTACAGAC
>CAMZKT010000133.1 GCA_947311435.1 uncultured Desulfocapsa sp. | reverse complement strand
CTACGCTTGCGGTTTTGTTCAACCTCAATCAGATCGAACAAACCTGACCTAAATCTGAGCACGATATTGTCCAACGTATTTCCGGACGGCTCCTAACATCTCTTTTTCAGCCTATTTCCCTCTGTTGTAAAAGAAGCACTTGGCTAGTGCACTTCAGCAGATGTTGTTGAACGTGCTCCGGAGAGAGGTCCACCCTTGAGCTCAACTGTATTCCAGAACAAACATCATCCAGTAACAACAAGCTTTCGTCGGCAATATTGTCTTTATTTCTTTCGATATACTGACTCACGGTAGAAAGTAATTGAAGGTATATTTTCCCTGTAGTGTTTGTTGAATTCCGAGTTCTTTCTCTATTGACTGCAGCAAGCAGTACCTGAACAGTATCGATACTCATTTCGTTTTTCACTTTTAACACAGCATTTTTCAAAAGTGCAAACGATTTCTCTTTTTCAGGATCTTCAATATCCAGCAGAACTTCCCCGGGAAGTGGATCGATTTCGACATCATCAGCCACCACTTCAAACACGACTGGTTGGTGGCTTTCTTCACTTACGAATGAAGAGGTGACCACGGAAGAAATTGCTGCCCCTGATGCGGTAAGCGCTACGTCCTCGATCTCATCTTCAAGTTCAACTCCTGAGTCCTCATCAAGCTCAACAAATTCTGTAAGTTCCTCAACTAATTCAGATGACTCAGACTCCTCATCAAAAAAGGACAGCAAATTTTCCTCTAACTCATCTTTCATAGATGGCTGTTCTTCAATTTTCTTCTCTATAACGTCTAAAGGCCCCTCGTCAGGAACAGATTGAGGCCATCCAGCATCGCTGGCAGTTCCCAACTCATCGAGATGAAGCTCTTCCTGGATGTCAAGCTCCGGTGCGACAATTTCGCCACCCATTTCAAATTCTTCTGTTGGTTCTTTGTCACAAGATTCTGTTTCTTCAAATAAGGCAGGCATAGGAGCTGACTCATCAAAAAATGCAGCAATTTCTTCGTCTACGTCTGATTCACTATCAATCGTTTGTTCTGATTCAAGAGTATCGTCATCAAGAAAAGAAAAGTCCTCTTCAGTTTCTGTTGAGACATTTCCCAATGCAGGAGCAGGTACATCATCGTCAAAAATAGAAAGTCCGTCTTCTAAAATTGTGTTTTCTTCGTTTTCCTGAAGAAAAGAGTCTCCCGACTCACTCAATGCTGGGACAACAGTATCGTCATCCAAGTCACTTAAAGACGCAACAATTGATCCTTCATCACTGTCAAGGCCAACTTTATTCTGTCCACCACCAGCCAGCAGATCCGAGGAAGCCTGTACTTCGTCATCAAAAAAAGAATCCAACCTGTCATTCAAATCTTCATTTCCAGGGGCGTCAATCTCAGCATCAAGCATTGCTTGGTCAAATTCGGAATCGTCTTCACTTCCACTGAGTGCAGGAGCTACCTCCCCATCATAAAATGGAAGGGCCTCTTCCTCAGAATCATCATCAGCATTTGTTTCAACATCAACTCCTGGAATTGGTTTTTCAGAAACAGGGATTTTAGTCGTCTGTTCTTCAAGCTCAATCGATTTTGCTAAATCTCCTGCCAATTTTTCAACGCTGAAACTACTTTGTTCATCCACTTCAGACAGAGCAGGTGCCACGCCTCCTTGAATAAAGGGTAAGGCTTCTTCCTCGGAGTCGTCATCTGCCTCAGTTTCAACATTAACTCCTTCAAGGGCACTACTTTTATCAACATTAGGGATATCATTCTTAACATCCCCCTCACCAAAAACAGAAGAGAGACGAGATTCTATATCCGCAGATACTTCATCGGATTCCTCATCCTGAGGAATATTACTTTCACTGCTTCCATTTGCGACAACAGCAGGTTTGGATCCATTATCCTGCGCTATTTTCCCCTTAAAAGCTTTAAACTTCGCGACTTCTGCAAGGAGGCTTTCTTTGTCTCCTCCAGAAGGAAGGTGTCCAGAAGGGATTTTTTCAAGTACATCGTAAAACGAACGAAGAAGAACAAAGGCATCATTATGAGAATTACTCTTATTTTTATAGATATAGGAACAAAGTGCCCCAATACCCTGCAAAAGAATCAATTTCCCTTTGCTTTGGCTAAAAACAGATTCTAGACGAGTAACCTCTTCACTAAGCTTTTGCAATTCGTGATCATTCACCTCCCAGTCAAGTCCGAGAATCCCCGCCTTCAATGTTTTTAATTCGCTGCTATCGTGAGGAGTTTTACCTAAGGAACCCTTTGCAAGTGAGGGGACTATCTCACGCTGAATATCAGAATTAGCAGAAATTTCCCCAATTTCCAACTTTAACCGCTCATACTTTTTTAAGTCGTTCATTAGGATTTCTTTTTTTTCATCAGTACTCATCTCGTCCTCAAAAGAAATAATCTTTTCCAGATTATGATAGAACGCAATAAGGATCTTTATTGCATTCTGGTGAGCACTTGCCTTCTCTTTGTGAATATACCTACCGACTGTCTTCAATGCCCTAACATAAATCAGCTTTATTTTGTCATTTTCCCAGATATCAGCCAGGTCAATTAGCTCATTATCAAGTTCCTGAAGAATCTCATCGGTTATTTCCCAGTCTATGGAAAGAATGATCGTTTTTAATCTGGCAACTGGCGACTCATTCCCACTAGCAAATTCAAACAAGTCAATAGAATCTGTGGAAAAAGCGTCATCCTTATCAAGGCCAATGGTCAGATCATTTTCAAATTGTTTTTCGCTCTGTTGTGCCACCGTTAATTCCCTAGAGTAATTTTTTCTGGATAGAAACAACCGTTGATGAAATAATCTTTTTCAAGGTTGCAGCCACATTATAGCCCGTTATCGCACTTGCCTCAAAATCAGGGACTTTCAGCCGACTATTTAAATCTTTCCGCAACACAGCAGTTGGCAGAAGAGGTACACCATGCTCTTTCAAATCAACTTTATTATACTGGATGACCAAGGGGATTTTAAAAATCGATTCTTTGTAGGCCAGAAGATTCTCGTGAAGCTGATTGAGGGAACGGATGTTTTTTTCTCTCTGTTTTGCCATGGCATCTGCTACAAAAACAACTCCATCAACTCCTTTTAAAACCAGTTTCCTGGTTGCATTATACTTTACCTGCCCAGGAACTGTGTATAGCTGGATTTTTACATCATATCCCTTGATTTTACCCATATCAAAAGGAAGAAAATCAAAAAACAGGGTTCGATCGCCATGAGTTTTTAAGCTAACCATTTCCGACTGAATTTGATTGCGGAATTTTCTATTAACATATTCAAGATTTGTCGTCTTCCCACAACGACCAGGTCCATAATAGACGATTTTAACTTGAACTACTTTTTCTTTCAGGTTGATAAAGCTCAACGCATTGCCCCCAATATCAAACGGTTCATGTTTTTAATATTCTGTCATTTAACAAAATTCGTTTCATTACCCAGGAATAGCTGTCAATTTGAGAAAAAACAAAGAAGATAAAATTCGAAGCTTCAGCCCTTGTAAGTAAGATGCTAATGAATACGTTTATCAAACTCTGATGAATTATGTATAAAAAGAAAAAAGAAGAAAGAGGATGGACGAACTATCCCCCCTGGCCCATCAAGTTCTTCCCATTTACCGTAGGATCATTCATTGCTTCCTGCCCAAACCTTACGAATCTGCTCAATGGCCTCTACAACATTCAACCTCAAAAACCCAAGCGAAATTTCCTTGCCAAACATGGAGATCAATAGTAATTCGTCGTCTATCTTGCTAAAATGAATACTTGATTCCTGGCCCTTGTGAAAAAGAAGTGAAAACTCAGCTTCTCCAACAAGCTTGGCCATGGCGTCAACTGTGGCAAAGTTTCCGGCGGCGAGCGCTGCGAATGAATAAACATCGTACTTACTTTTACCACTATCTTTAGCTGTTATGATATTACCTGCCATATCTATAAT
>CAMZKT010000132.1 GCA_947311435.1 uncultured Desulfocapsa sp. | reverse complement strand
GTTTTTCCAAGTCTATCCTGTTTTTGACCTTTTTACGAGGTCATCAAATTTATTTTTCTGTGGCGTATCTCATGGAGAATAATCTTGTTTTTTTATAAGTTATTTTGTATCATTTATTAAGGCGTGCTTATAATACGAGAGAGGAAATTCTTCGATTGAGCTGCAAAACTATTCCCTGCACCTTGATATAAATATCCGGCGGAAAATATGTTTTTTTTCATAAATTTTATCTTACTTTCCATTCTATGGATTTTTATTTCCGGCAAGCTGGATACGTTCCATCTCTCTTTAGGTGCTGTTTCCTGTTTTATTGTTGCCTTAACAACAACGGATCTTCTCTTTAAACAGCGAGACAAGGGACTTATTGTCCGTCTTCGCGAGGCCGGCCGATTTGTAGCCTATATTTGGTGGCTTCTGTTACAAATTGTTCTGGCCAATGTGAATGTTGTTGGTCTTGCACTTTCGCTTAAACCAGTAGAAGAAATCATTGATCCCCATGTGTTTACTTTTAGAACGCATCTAAAAACAAATTTTGCCAAATTTGTTCTTGCAAACTCCATCACTCTTACTCCCGGCACCGTGGCCATTCGTGTGCATGGGGATATTTTTTACATCCATGCCATAACTCATGAGGCTGCAGGTGATCTTATTGATGATGAACGTATGAGCGAAATGGAAAAAAGAGTTGCCTGGGTTTTTGAAGGAGGGGAAATATAATGCACCCTGTAACAGCAAATTCCAGTAGCATGGAATATTTTTTTGTTATGATAGGGGTAGCCTTGCTCGCACTTATGTTTATCCCTCTTTATCGTGTGGTGAGAGGGCCCACTGTTATCTCAAGGCTACTTGGGGCTAATGTTATTGGCGCAAAAACTACTATTATTATAATTATTATTGGTACGCTGTATGGCCAGGTTGAAATGTTTGTTGATATTGCTATTACTTACGCAATGTTGAATTTTATTGCCTCTCTGGCCGCTGCCCGCTTTTTACAGAGGCATAAACGGTTTATTGGGAAGCAGAATACGGATGAGATGGATGGAGGAAATGAATGTTAGATGCGATTGTGGTGATTTTGACTGTGAGCGGCCTCTTCTTTTTCTTGGGAACATCGGTTGGGCTGCTTCGGTTTCCTGATTTTTATACTCGAATGCACGCCGCCGGCAAGGGTGACACTCTTTCAACTATGTTACTGCTCATGGGGCTCGCTTTGTATAATCTTCACCATCCCAGTCCTGTATCCATACTTGTTAGTTTTAAAATTATGTTTATCGGTGTTGCGGTTTTTATTGCCAGCCCCACAGCGACTCATGCCATCATGGATGCAGGGTATGAAATTAAGCTCAAACAGTGGGTCAGGAGAAAGGAACCCACAACTCCTTATGCTGGTACTGAACGCAGAAAAGGTGTTGCAAAATGAACCTGTATGGTAGTCTTCTATGGCAGTTTGATCTCCTAATTATACCCATGGTAATTATTTGTGCCATCGCAGCTTTGACCATCAGAGACCTTCTTAGTGCCACCGTGGTTTTCGGAGCGTATAGCTTTCTCATGTGTCTGTTGTGGACAGAGATGCTTGCTGTGGATGTTGCGTTTACAGAAGCTGCTGTTGGTGCCGGTGTCAGTACCATTTTGATGGTGGCTACGGCACTCCACATAAAGCGCAAATCCAAGGATTGATTTCAGTGAAACGTTTAACGCTATTTCTCGTCGTACTATTGGGAGCCTACCTGGTTTGGACCACTCAGGATCTCCCTGACTGGGGAGATCCTGCCTCACCTGCAAACAGTTACCTGTCTACACACTATATAAAGAAAGCTTACGAAGAAACTTCTGTACCTAATCTTGTAACCGCTGTACTTGCCGATTACAGAGGCTATGATACCATGTTTGAGACGGTGGTGGTTTTTTGTGCAGGTCTCGCCGTGCTGACCATTTTACGGCGTACGAAAAGAAAGCATAAAAAGAATGTTAAGTTTCGTCCGCAAAGAGAAGGCGTTGATATCATATTGCAGAATGCTGCTCGTTTAATGATAGCTCCCATGCAGCTGTTTGCTCTCTATGTCATAGCACATGGTCATCATAGTCCTGGGGGTGGGTTTCAAGGTGGCGTAATTTTAGGAGCAAGCTTTATTCTCCTTGCATTGGCCTATGACCTGAAGAGCACGTTGAGACGCTTTAAGGAGAATACGGTTCTTTTTTACAGTGGTCTTGGTGTCCTGATTTACGCTGGTATAGGTGTCATCTCCCTTGTGCTTGGCGGTAATTTCCTAGCCTATGCTGCATGGGGTGGTCTTTTGGGGATTTCAGAAGTAGAGGCTCACTCTTATGGGATGCTCGGGGTTGAAATCGGTGTAGCATTCACTGTGATGGCAATAATGTTTTCACTGTATCTGGATCTTGCTTCAGGCGGTGATCTAGACGAGGGGTTGTAGTGTATATGGAAAGCTTAATTTCTTTTATAGTTACTGAATATAACTATTCGGCTGCACTCATTCTGATTATGATTGGAATGTATGGAATGATAGCTAAAAACAATCTCCTGAAAAAAGTGATTGGTATGTCAATTTTTCAATCAGCGATTATTCTTTTTTATATTTCCATAGGTTATAAGGGCGGGGCTTCTATTCCCATTATTAAACACGGTTCTGGGATGGCGGATCATGCTGCTATTGATCCGACGCTGTATGTGAATCCTCTTCCCCATGTCCTGATGCTTACTGCCATTGTTGTTGGAGTGGCTACTCTTGGAGTTGCCCTGGCCATTTTACAAAAAATTTACCGGGTTCACGGTACCATTGAAGAAGATGAGATTCTGGAGAGCTTAAAAGAATGATGTCCGCTCAAGCACCTATCCTTATTCTGCTCATCCCCCTGCTATGTGGTTTGGCAATCACTCTTGTTGCTCAGAAAAGTAAAAATCTGGCATTCTTTCTAATATTAATCGGAATGATCGGTTCATTCAGTGCCGCTTGCAGCACACTGATTCAGGTGCTGCAAGGCAGCGCACCTATTCACTATCGTCTTGGGGGTTGGCCTCCGCCATTTGGTATAGAACTGGTCATAGATCATTTGAATGCCATGGTTCTGTTCATCGTCTCCGGTTCTGCTTTGCTCACCGCAGTGTATTCAAGAAATACGGTGATTGTGGAGATACCGGACAGGGTTCATCATTATTATACTCTCTATGCTCTTCTGGTGAGTGGTTTACTTGGTATGGTTGCCACTGGAGATGCGTTTAACCTCTACGTTCTATTAGAGATATCTGCACTTTCCAGTTATGCTCTATTGGCTCGGGGAAGAGGACTGGCTTATCTTTCCACCTTTAAATATATCATTATAGGCACGATAGGAGCCAGTTTTTATCTTCTTGGTGTGGGCTATCTGTACATTAAGACAGGAACGCTGAACATGGCCGATCTGTCGCAGATGCTGGCAAGTCCTGACATGAAGGAGTCAGTATCCATAAAGACGGGTTTTGTGCTTATTATAATCGGAGTCTGGGTGAAAATGGGTTTTTTCCCGCTTCATGGCTGGCTCCCCAATTGTTATTCTCGTGCATCTACAACAACTAGTTGTTTGATTGCCCCTTTAATGACTAAGGTATCCATTTATGTCATGATTCGCCTGATGTTTTCTGTGTTTTCGGTTGATTATGTGTTCAACACGTTACAATTTCAACAGGCAGTGGTGTGGATGGCTTGTATTGCCATTGTTGCAGGATCAATCTCTGCGCTGGCACAGCAAGATCTTAAACGGATGCTTTGTTATATAGTGTTGGCAGAAGTCGGGTACATGGTCGGTGGGGTCTGGCTGATGAACAGCAATGGTTTTGCAGGCGCAGTCTATCATATCATGAGTGATGTCATGATGACTCTCTGTTTGTTTATGGCTGTCGGAGCTGTCATTTACAAGACGGGTGATTCCTCTCTTGAGAGTATGCGAGGGATTTTTCGGAAAATGCCGGTGACGGCGACAGCCTTTCTGATTGGAGGATTCTCGATTATTGGTATTCCACCCACATGCGGTTTTTTTAGTAAGTGGTACCTGATTACTGGAGCTGTGGAAACCGGACAATATCATTTTATGATTGCTCTTCTCTTTTCAAGTCTTGTTAATGCCGTTCTCTTTTTTCGAATAATTGAAATCGGGTTTTTTAACAGGTTTGATGACAGCGGCCACGGTATCCATCAAAAATTTGAGTTCAGTGAGGCACCTGTCATGATGTTGGCTCCAATGCTTATCTGTGCAGCCTCGTTGCTGGTAATTGGTTTGTATACCAGCTTCATACTTCGTAATATCGTTCAATGGACCATTCCCGCTGGTTTGTAGAAGCATAACAATAAAAATGCATAGTTAATCTAATATGGATCATCTTCCCTTTATATCAGCTGCCCCTGCTTTAGCCATTCTTGTTTCGCTTGCAGCCGTACCTCTTATCGCTTTAAGCTCGAAGATCCCTAATCTCAGGGAGTTTTGGACACTTGCGGCAGGTGTTGTTAAATTGTTGCTCGTTTTGTCCATGGCCGGCTGGATTCTGGCAGGCAATACATATGTTTATGAAATCTGGGATATTCTTCCAGGTCTTTCGCTTAAACTAAGGGTTGATGGTTTTGGAATGCTGTTTGCCTTGGTGGCTTCTACTCTCTGGATTGTCACGTCCATTTATTCCATTGGGTATATGCGTAGTGAAAATGAACATGCCCAAACCCGTTTTTTTTGTTTTTTTGCTGTTGCCCTGTCTGCAACCATTGGTGTTGCCTTTGCTGGAAATCTCCTGACACTCTATTTGTTTTACGAAAAATTGTCTTTATCAACCTATCCTTTGGTTACTCATCATCAGGATCGAGAGGGAAGGGGCGGCGGACGTAAGTATTTGACGTATCTCCTTGGCACTTCCATTGGCCTTGCCCTACCAGCAATGTTAATTACCTATCATTTAACCGGATCTCTTGAGTTTTCAAGTCTTGGAGTCTTCCCTGAAACTGTTTCCAAGAGCACACTTGTTGTCTTATTGCTTATGTTTATGTTCGGTTTTTCCAAGGCTGGACTCATGCCCTTTCACTCCTGGTTGCCTGGTGCAATGGTTGCTCCTACACCGGTGTCAGCACTTCTTCATGCAGTGGCTGTTGTGAAGGTCGGCGTATTCAGTGTGTTACGTGTCCTGACTGGTATCTTCGGTATAGATCTTCTTGCCGGGCAGGATCTGAATACAATTGTCTGCGGGGTAGCTGCCTTTACTGTGATTGTTTCCTCCTGTATTGCTCTTTCTCAGGATAATCTAAAAAGGCTGTTGGCTTTTTCAACTGTGGGACAACTCGCGTATATTATTCTGGGTGCAGGGCTTGCCACAAAACTTGGCGTTACAGGCAGTATGCTTCACATCAGTATGCATGCCTACAGTAAAATTACCCTCTTTTTTTGCGCTGGTGCCATTTTTGTTGCAACAGGTAAAAAATATATCAGTCAGATGGTGGGCATTGGAAAACGGATGCCTGTCACCATGTTCGCTTTTTTTGTCGGATCGCTTGGCGTCATAGGTCTTCCTCCGGCTGGGGGATTCATCAGTAAACTCATTATGGTAAGGGGGGCACTTGATGCTGATATGGCTTGGGTATTAGGAGTTTATCTGACCAGTTCATTTTTGAATGCAGCGTATTTTCTCCCCATTGTATACAGAGCCTTTTTCTGTACTGCCGATGAGTCCATGTTTGAAGATAAAGTCTCTGAGGCACCGATTTTTTGCTGGTTACCGCCGGTGATTACTGCCACAATATCAGTTGTCCTTTTCTTTTGTCCCTGGCTGTACCTTGGCTTTGCTAATGTAATGTTCCAATAAGAGTGACGATCATGCAAGAAACTAAAAAAGATGGTGGGTATTTTGATCAACCGGCTACAAAAAAACTTCTCTGGAGGATTCTGTGGGGAACATGCCTGGTGTCGGTTGTTTTAGAGTTGTTCATTGAAAGAAAGACCCATTTTCCTATTGATAACTTTTTTGGCTTTTATGCCGTGTTAGGTTTTGTCGCTTGTACGGCTTGTATCCTTGTGGCAAAAGGACTGGGATTTTTCTTAAAGAAAAAGGTGGATTATTATGCAGATGATGAATAATCTTCCTCCTGGCCTTTTATTGATAGCTGGCGCACTTCTTGTCCCATTTCTTCCCGGCAGATTAAAAAACTGGTATGTCATCCTTTTGCCTGCTATTGCCTTCTGGCACATCAGCCAGTTGTCCTCCACAGCGGTTCTGTCGGTTCAACTGATTGATTTTGATCTTTCGCTGCTCAGGGTTGATAAATGGAGCAAGGCGTTTGGCTATATCTTTACTTTGAGTGCTTTTGCTGCCTTTCTCTATGGCTACTACGAAAGAAATTCCACTCAGTTTTGTAGTGCTTTAATATATATAGGGAGTTCGTTGATGGTTGTTTTTGCCGGCGACCTTATTACTCTCTATATTTTCTGGGAGTTGATGGCTATTAGCTCTGTTTATCTCGTTCTTGGCCGTAAAAGTAAAAAAGCATATAAGGCAGCATACAGATATGTACTGGTACATATTTTTGGTGGACTTGTACTTCTTGCCGGAATTCTTTTAACTATCAACCAGACTGGTTCCATCGCCTTTAATTCCTTCGATCCTGCTGCTGCAAATCTTGGTTCGTGGCTCATACTTGCAGGGTTTCTAATAAATGCAGCTGCTTTTCCTTTTTCCTCCTGGTTACCGGATGCCTATCCAGAGTCCACTGTCATGGGAGGAGTTATTCTGAGTGCCTATACCTCGAAAACTGCTGTGTATGCCATGTTAAGAGGTTTTCCTGGATGGGAGGTGCTTATTGTTGTTGGTTGCGTTATGGCAATCTATGGGATTATTTATGCACTCCTGGAAAATGATATGCGGCGGATTCTTTCCTACAGTATCATCAATCAGGTTGGGTTTATGGTTTGTGCCATTGGAATCGGAACCACACTGGCGTTGAATGGTGCAGTAGCTCATGCCTTTTGTCATATTATTTATAAAGCTCTGTTGTGGATGAGTGCCGGGGCAGTTCTATATCGGGTTGGCAAGAGCAAGTGTACAGACCTGGGAGGATTGTATAATACCATGCCATGGACACTTATCTTTGGTTGTATTGGTGCTCTGGCGATTTCTTCTGTACCTTTGACATCAGGGTATGTGAGTAAAACAATTATCATCGGCGAGTCTGCTTCAACCCATATGTTTTGGGTGTGGCTTGTTCTTGAAGTGGCCTCGGCAGGAGTGTTCCTCCACGCAGGTATTAAGTTCCCGTATTTTGTCTTTTTTGCCAAGGATAAAGGGCTGCGACCACCTGAGGCTCCTAAGACCATGTTGGCGGCCATGGCTTTTCTTTCGTTCTTTTGTATCTATCTCGGAATGTTCCCTGAAATGCTTTATAACATCCTGCCGAATCCCGAACTTGTTAAGGCGGCTATGCCTTACACTTTTTATGACATCTATTTTAAGCATTTCTCTCATGTGGTTTCTCAGACACAACTGCTGATCTTTTCCGGTCTTGTTTTTTTTCTCTTTCTTCCCATGCTGAAAAGAACAGATACCATTGCCCTGGATGTTGACTGGTTTTATCGCAAAGGCTGTACTGCACTTTACATATTGTTGGATAAAAGTCTCAACGGCCTTAATTCCTGGGCCAATCGTGCAATTGCGCTTGGGGTGACAGGAAAGCTTAGCAATTTCTTCAAGGATGGTCCTGCCCGCTTGTGTATGTTTGTTCTCAAGCCTGTATGGGAACTGTCTGGTTCCCGAATAACCGGGGAGGACGGCCTTGAAGAACGTTTCCTCAGTAAATTCAGGGGCACCTTTTTTTCCATCGGAAGCACAGCTGTTTTTGTTTTGTTTTTACTTCTGTTTCTCTACTTGCTTTAAGGTAGTTGTGATAAACTCGTAAAGAGGTTAATTGAGGGATGGGGAAGTAAGAAAACTTCACCTGCGAGACGCTTATTTTTTGTTTGATTTCTGCCTACTAGGGGTGTGTCGTAGTTAAACAAAAAATACATATGGCAAGAATGTGACTTTTACGCGTAATGAGACAAGGAGCAGGAAGAGTGGGTTCAAATAGTATTTCTCAGGAAAAACTCGCAGTTCTGACAGCAGCTCTCAACAAGGCGAGACTGGCCCATATACAATGGGTCAATGATCTCAACAGGCAGGTTATTTTTAAGTCACCGCTTGATTCTTTTACTAAAAAACCCACGGATTGTAAGCTTGGGCAGTGGTTGAGTAATGTAAAGCCGGGTAGTACCGTTGACACAGAACATTATAATAGTTTGAATGAGGTTCATATCGCTCTTCATGAACAGGCAAACAGATTACTTAATGCCTCTCTTTCAGAGATAATTGATCAAGCAGATAAGGCAATGTATATAGCTAAATCAATGGGGCGTAATAGAGTACACGTCTATAACGCAGAGTAATTACTTCTGTGCTGTTGAGATTGTGTATGGACAAGTTTTTTTTAGCTTAACAAGAATCTGTGAGCGAGGGAACTAGCGGAATGAAAGTTTATTCCGCTAGTCTTTGGGAAGTGACCAGGCGGGGAGACCGCCTGGGTTATTCGTGTTTTATATTGCTTCAGAGCCTCGTTCACCGGTGCGAACTCTGAGGACATCCTCCACAGGAATTACAAAAATCTTTCCATCTCCAATTTTACCGCTCAAAGCAGCCTCACGGATTGTTTCTATGATCTTTTCCACCAGGTCAGTGGTAACGACCAGTTCGATTTTTATTTTTGGATTGAAGTCGATGACATATTCTGCACCGCGATACATCTCTTTGTGGCCTTTTTGCCTGCCATAGCCCTTTACTTCGGTGATCGTCATACCGGTGATGCCAATCTCGTTAAGAGCTTCCTTGACATCATCAAGTTTGAATGGCTTTATTATAGCCTCAATTTTTTTCATGATAGTTCCTTATAAATTCTGTTGGATATGCTATTAATCCTTTGTGAATTCCGGGTAGGCATCGAGACCGCATTCTGAGATGTCCACTCCTTCCATTTCTTCTTCTTCGCTTACTCGAACACCCATGATCGCTTTAAGAATTAACCACACGATAAGAGAGGCGACAAATGTCCATCCAAAAATAGCTCCTGCGCCAATGAGCTGCTTCATGAAAGTGGCATCGGGATTTGTGAGTGCAACGGCAATCAGTCCCCATATTCCACATACACCATGAACGGAAAGGGCACCGACAGGATCATCGATCTTGGCTTTATCTATAAAGATAATAGATGGAACTACAAGTAAACCGCCAGCGACACCAATAAGAGTAGCAACACCGGGAGTAGGTGTTAGGGGCTCTGCCGTGATTGCAACAAGCCCAGCCAGCGCACCATTGAGTGCCATAGTTAAATCAGCCTTGCCAAACCAGAACCTTGCAAGGAGTAGTGCTGCGACTAAACCACCGGCCGCGGCAGTATTTGTGTTTACAAAAATTTGTGCAACTGCATTGGCATCACTAATATTACTGAGTTTTAATTGAGAACCGCCGTTAAAACCGAACCATCCCATCCAGAGGATGAAGGTACCAAGTGTGGCAAGAGGAAGGTTGCAACCAGGGATGGCTCTAATTTTTCCTCCAACATATTTCCCTTTCCTGGCGCCAAGGACAATTACTCCCGCAAGAGCAGCAGAGGCACCACAAAGGTGTACGAGCCCGGAGCCTGCGAAGTCAAGAAAGCCAAGGGTGTCCAGAAAACCTCCACCCCATTTCCAGTAACCACTGACAGGATAGATAAAACCGGTCATGACAACGGAAAATGCGAGAAATGTCCAGAGCTTCATTCGTTCGGCTACTGCACCGGAAACAATAGACATAGCAGTAGCTACAAAAACAACCTGGAAGAAAAAGTCAGACATGTTTGAATAGTATGTCTCACCACCACTTTTTAAGACTGCGTCAACTCCATTGTCAGGTCCAAGAAACAAGCTAAGACCAGGGATGACACTACTGATCGCATCTCCATACATAATGTTGTAACCGACAAGTAGGTACATCAGGCAGGCAACGGCGTAGAGTGCAATGTTCTTTGTGAGGATCTCAACTGTATTTTTCCCTCTTACCAGCCCGGCTTCAAGCATGGCAAAACCTGCTGCCATCCACATAACCAGGGCACCGGACATGAGGAAGTAAAAAGTATCCACAGAGTAAGCGAGTTGAGTTAAATTGTCTGCGACTGTAGAAACTGATGCTGTTTCATCAGCAATGGATGGTGCTGCAATGGCGAGTCCGGCAAGGAAAACAGCTCCTCCCCAGAATGCTTTCCGGTTCATCTTTGCATTGTTCTTCACAATTTTTTTCTCCTATTAAATGGTTAGTGTACATAAGTGTACAGTATGGTGTATTTAGCCAACGTTGTATGATTAGCAAGGTTTGTGCCAAAACGGTATGGATGAATTGTATCTGTGATAACGGTTTGTTAGGGAAAACATGAAGGACTTGGGGGGCAATGTATTCCGTAACCTTACAAATATGTCCATATAACGAACGCGAATATTACCATAATGTAAACATTGCTCAGGCTGCTCTGCCGTAGTTCCCTCTGGGAGGCTGCTTTGCGAAGAAAGAAGGTGAACTGGCATGAACTATGTACTATGTCCTACCTTAGGAGGGAGGCCTTATTCATTATGAGAAAGAGATGTGGACGGCCTCTATATCTTGCCGGAATGCTACTGTTAACAATTGAGTATGGGAATGACCTGAATATATGAACATTACAAACAAGAATTCTATTTTTACGGCTATGCTACAGGACGGGCCCTTTGCTGTGGGCGTTACTCCTCCTTGCCTGTCTCTGTTTTCGCTGGAGTCCCGAGAGTGGGTAAAGGCAATTCGTGATGATTCTCTGATGAAGACAAAATACAGGGTGGTACGAAATCAGGTTTTAGACTTTCTGTCTATCTCTTCGTTTGGTGAGATCGAAAACCTGATTGATGAAAGAGGGCTAAGGGAAGCAACCACGAGGACTGCCAATCATCTTCTTGCAAATATGTTTGGAGTCCAAGGGGGGCGTCAGGAGGTGCTGGAACGATATTTGAATGACTTTGCTTCTACGGCCAATGACGTGGTGAATTCGTTACGTGCAAAGGTGCTGGCACCTTACAGCTCACATATTGAAACGACAAACGAGATTGAGACAACTCATGATCCTGTCGCTTTGCTGCTAGTCCTTTTTGATGAGCGGTATCATCGTAAAGCACGTTTTGAGGCTAAGCGGAAGCTTGTGTTGATGAATTTGGCGGGATCCATCGACCAGAGAGAACGTGAAACGAAGATAGAACAGAATTTTTTGAGGTTTCTCAGTTTTCTCAATGATTTTGTCTGGAGCCCAAGCTCCAAGATTGGTGATCTTGAAATATGCTATCTCCATAGTAAGCACAGCGAGGATAATTTTAGCTGTACAGATGTTTCTGTTTTGAGCGAGGAAGATGCATTGAATGTAACTCCTGCCGCTGGAGAAAAGTTGACCTTGATTAAGCGCAGAAGATTCGGTGATAATGGGGATGAAATTCCCGTTTATGTAACAATACGAAAAAAGCAGCCGGCAGCAAAGGTTCTGAAGCTTTTAAGAAAAAATGAAAAGAACCCTGCAACTGCAGTGGATGACGATTTGGGTTTAATGGCTGTGCTCAATTCTATCAGTGATGTGAAGCGTTTTCTCAGGCATCTGACAAAAAGTGCTGTAAGGGCCAATTCGTTTATGACTTTAGAGGATATCTCAGATACGTTGACAGGAGGGTCATATGGCAGCTCGGCCACAGGAAGTTCGTCTAAAACTCCGATGTTAAAATTTTTTGCAAGGTTGGGTGGTATGAGGGTTGAATTTATCATTCACACCAATAGCTCTTATTTGAATTATATGTATCAGTGTGACGTCGCTCATGATGAGTACGAGGTAAAGCGTATTTTTGATACCGGAGTGGCCGAGTTTCTCTTTCCTGAAGATATTTATCGCCTTGATATGGAAAACATCAGAGCTACACAGTTAACAAGGTTTAGGCGATTAATAGAGGAATGGTAACAGCGATGAACAACAGGATAGCAGTAAAGATTATTGACACTACTTTGAGAGAGGGGGAACAAACCCCAGGCGTGTTGTTTGATCTGGAAATTAAGCAAGGCATAGCCGCAGGCCTTGCAGGGCTTGGCGTGGATGAAGTTGAGCTTGGGGTTTCCAGCAGGGAAAATAGTGATCTTGCGAGTTTAGTTGCTTTTTTTAAAAGTAACTATCCACATCGGCAATGTTCCCTATGGAGTCGCTGTGTTCCTGAAGATATCCACTATGGTGCTACTCTTGGAGTACAATGTCTTTCTCTCTCAATTCCGGTGTCTGATCTCCATCTTACAAAAAAGATGGGTAAAAATAAGGAATGGGCGATCGAAAAAGTTAAAGAATGTGTTGAGCAGGCTCTTGCAGAAGGTGTTGAAAAAGTAGCAGTTGGACTTGAGGATGCCAGTCGTTCAGATAGTAACTTTATCAGAGAGGTTGCGGAAATTGCTGAGGAGGCAGGGGCCTTCAGGTTACGTCTGGCGGATACTGTAGGGGTTTGCACTCCCTCAGATATTGTCGTGATGCTGGAGAGTTTAAGTGGGGTGGATATGGAGCTTGCGGTTCATTGTCATAACGATTTTGGCATGGCAACAGCCAACACCATCACCGCTTTGGATAATGGGGCAGCGTGGGGTGATGCCACGCTGCTAGGTCTTGGTGAACGTGCCGGGAATAGCCGCCTTGAGGAAATTCTTGCCTTTCTTGTTCTGCGAAAAGGAGCAGGTAAGTATGATCTTTCAGGGCTCCCTGCGTTGAGCAGGATGGTGGCAGAAGAGTGTGGGGTAGCGATTCCCGGGGCTCGTCCAATCATTGGTTCGGCTTTGTTTACCTGCGAGACAGGTCTTCATGTTCATGGAATTATGGCTGACCCGTCTACCTATGAACCCTTTGATCCGGAAGTATTTGGTGCCTCAAGGAAGTTGCTGGTTGGTGCGCAGGCGGGACGACGGAGTGTTCTTGCAACATTGGTCAGGCTTGGGCTGCCAACGCCTGATAAACCAGGCCTTACACGACTAACCAGGAAAGTACGATCGCTGGCAGCACTTCGGAAACGTTCATTGGCAGATCATGAAATTAAAGATTTGGTGGGGTATTGATAATAAGCTCTAAGCATGAACCTGATTTCTTTGGTAAGAGGCTTCCAATACACTGCTTTCTGTGTAGGCAACCGGAAGTATTCCGTGGAATCGTGCCAGCCAGTTAGTGTCAGTTTTGCCGTTTTCTACAGCTATAATCTGGTCACCAAGGATTGTTGCTTCTTGAAGGTCATGGGTAACCAGGATGACTGGAATGTTAATCTGTTCTTTTATTTCCAAAAAAGACTGCTGGAGGGCTTGTCTGGTCTCCATGTCGAGTGCAGAGAATGGTTCGTCAAGCAAGAGAAGGTCAGGGGAGGATGCCAGGGCCTGGGCGAGTGCTGCACGTTGGCGTTCGCCCCCGGAAACGTGAGCCGGTTTTTTGTCTCTCAGGTGGCTAATCCCTAAAATGTTCAGTAATTCGTCCACTTTACCAGGCGTATTGCAGGCAAAGGCCACGTTATTCCATATCCGCAGGTGTGGAAAGAGGCTGGCTTCTTGAAAAACATAAGCAAGTTTCCGTTTATGCGTTGGAAGATGAATGTTGTTTTTTGTGTCATAAAGCAACTTGTTGCCAAGCCTGATAGTACCGAAATCAGGTTGTTCAAGGCCAGCAATGATTCTCGCTATGGTCGTTTTTCCAGCCCCTGAAGGTCCAACAAGGGCTAAAATCTCCCCGTTCGGACAATGAAACTCTGTTTCTAGGGTAAAGTGCGAGAGTTTTTTGCGGATGTGTATTTCAAGAGTCATTGTTTCTTTTCTCCAGTATATTTACCGTAAGTAAAATGATATAGCTGACAACCAACAGTGCAAGTGATAACTGCCCAGCCTTCTCGTAGCGCATGGCTTCCACGTATTCGAAAATTGCAATGGAGGCCACCCTGGTTTCGCCAGGGATGGAGCCGCCAATCATAAGAATTACACCGAATTCTCCCATGATGTGGGCAAAGCTGAGAATGGAAGCTGCGGCCAGGCCCGGAAGAGAGTTGGGAAGCACTACACGAAAGAAACAGCTTGTTTTCGAACAGCCAAGGACAGAAGCTGATTCAAGGAGACGACGATCAATGCGGGAGAAGGAGGCCTTCAGTGGTTGTACCACATAAGGAATACTGTGGAGCATGGCTGCAATGGCAACACCTGTGAAGGTGAAAAGGAGGGAATGGCCAAAAAACAGGTTGTATAGGTGGCCCAGGCTTCCTTGTTGTCCCATGAGCAATAAAAGATAGAAGCCAAAAACTGTTGGTGGCAGCACCAATGGCAAGCCAATGAGCGACTCAATAAATAGTTTTCCACGAACGGGGAGAAAAACCAGGGCGTATGCCAGAGGGGCACAGAAAAGCAGGAGGAAGAGGGTGCTGATTCCCGCAAGTTTGCAGGAGAGGAGCAAAGGGGAGTAATCCATTATTGCGCGTATCCCATGTTGTTGAGAGTTTCCCGGCATGTGTCATCGCTTAAAAATGAAATAAATGTTTCCGCTGCCTTTTTGTTATGTGAATTTTTACTGACACACCCCCATTGCCCAATCTTTTCTGCCTCAGGGATTGTCCAGTATTTCCCTTCTTTCCCAGGTTCTGACAGGGCCTGAGAGAGCGCTACAAACCCTAGTTCTGTGTTGCCGGTCTGGGCAAAGACAAAGGTTTGTCCCACCGACTGTCCGTAGACAAAGCGTGGTTTTACAGAGTCAAGTAAGCCGGTTTTCCGCAAAATCTTGAAGCTGCTGGTTCCATATGGAGCTGTTTCCGGATTGGCTATTGCAATTTTTCCTGTGGTCGATGCTAGCACTGCCTGCCAGGGGGCGTTTTTTGCCTCTGTCCTTCCGCTCCACGAAACAACTGATCCTGAAACGTATTTAAACGGCCTCTCGCATATCCCAGCTTTATGGAGAAGTTCCGGGCGAAGAGAGTCGGCAGATAAGAACAGATCGTAGGGGGCTCCATTTTTCATTTGAGCAAAGAGTTTTCCCGTGGAGCCATATGCAGGTTGAATAGCAATGGAGTGGATTTTTGTGAATGAGGGGCTGATGGTCTCCATAGCATTGATGAAATTTGCTGCAACAGCAATTCGTAGTGTCTTTATGGGATTGGCTGATAGCTGCCCTTGGAAATCAGGAATGAAAAAAGCAATGGAAATTGAAAGATAAATAAAAACAAAAGAAAGCTTTTTCATGGAAAAACTCCTTGTTTGGTTTTTTTATTCTGCTTGTGCAAAGGCTGGTCGGCAGAGATTGAATTTCTTGATACGGTAGCCGATCTGTCTTTGTGTGAGGCCAAGTTCTCTGGCTGCTCTTGCCTGTACCCAGCCGTTACGACGCAAAGACGCCTCTATCTCATTCTTTTCCAGATCTTCCAATGACTTGTGACTCTGAACCGTGGCCTCAATAACTTCCTGCCGTGCAGGGGCGGATGGAGGGAGTGCAGCAGGGGGACTGCTCATGTGAGGCAGCAGGTCTTCCGGTTCAATCGTTTGCCTGTCTGCAAGAATCACTAGTCTTTCAACAAGGTTTTGCAATTCCCTTACGTTGCCGGGCCAGTCATGGGTAGTCAGGAAATCCATGGTCGCACTGCTGAGGATTGTTTCTTTCTCGTTTCGTTCATTACTGGAGCGTAAAAAATGTTCTATAAGAAGGGGAATGTCGCTACGCCTTTCTCTGAGTGTTGGCAATTTGATAGGGATGACATTTAAGCGGTAATAGAGGTCACTCCTGAACGTTCCCCGGTCAACACTGTTTTGAAGTTCAACATTTGTGGCTGCAATTACCCGAACATCCACTGTGATGGTGCGTGTGCCACCGATACGTTCAAACTGTTGCTCCTGGAGTACCCGTAACAGCTTTGCCTGAAGAAGCAGGGGGAGTTCTCCGATTTCGTCGAGAAATATTGTGCCGCCATCTGCCAACTCGAATCTCCCGGCTTTTGTTGCTGTTGCGCCTGTAAAAGCGCCTTTCTCGTGGCCAAGGAGCTCGCTCTCAAGGAGATTTTCCGGAAGGGCTGCACAGTTTATCTTTATGTAGGGTTTGTCTTTCCGGGGGCTTGCTTCGTGCAGCGCCCTTGCGACAAGTTCCTTTCCGGTACCTGATTCTCCGAGAAGGAGAACTGTGGCACGACTGGGGGCTACTTTTTCTATCGTCAGAAAGATTTCCTGCATGGGCGGCGATGCGCCAATGATGTAGTGGCGATTGAAACGACTGTGTAATTCGGCTTTTAAAGATTTATTTTCTTCAACAAGTTTTTCTTCTTTTTGTGAAATGGCATGGTGCAGCATGAGAAACTGCCCAATAAGTGTAGACAGGATCTCCAGAAAACTCATGTCTTCTTCAAAGGAGACATCCGGCCCGAAGAGCTGATCCACCGTGAGTACCCCTACAGGTTTTGTATCTCTTTTTAGCGGAACACCAAGAAAGGAAACTTTTGCTTTGTTGATTGTGCTTCTTGCTCCCGTACGGTTTAGAAAGAGTGGTTCGGCATTTATGTCTGGTACAACGCAGGGAGAGCAGGATTGAAATATCTGGCCGCAAATTCCTTCTGAAAGTCCATATATTCCACGACGTTCTTCAGAGATACTTAATCCGTATGAGGCTCTAATGGTGAGCTTCGTGTTTTTCTTGTTGAGGAGCAATAGGGTGGCTCGTTCCATTTGAAGGATGTCGTGGAGTACTTTCAGGATACTACTGAGAGTCGTGTCAAGATGAACAGCTTTGCCTATGAGTTTACAAATTTCTGAGAGAGCATGGAGTTTCATTACTTCCAGTTGCTGTGGAACTTCTGTTCTTTTGCATGACGGTGCCAGGGGGATTTTCTCGTTTCGATTCATGTTTCTACTCGTTGGTTAAATAGTGAAATCCAGCAGGGAAGAGTATCTATGTTTTATGATTGCAAAAAACATACCACCGTCAAATTAGGCGGTTTGACGTTATTTGTCGGAATATAAAATACAAAAATGTATATATCTGATAACTGATAAGACAAAAGAGTAATAAAACCTTTTTAGTGTATTGGTGGTACCATTATGTAATATTTCTTCAAAAATGTCTGTAAATAGACCATCGAAATGTGAGTTGATTTGTCGTGCTGGGAAGATATGTGTTCTTAAATGTTTGTATAACCGTGTTATAAAATTTATAAAGCACGGTGGCACGCTCCTTGTAATGTGTGATGCAACTATTAACTTCGAACGGTATGAATAACTGTTTTTCGGAGAATATGAATGACCGGATGAAAAGAAGGTCGTTAAATTTTACTGAGGAGTGAGAAAATGAGAAAGGTAGCAATTTACGGAAAAGGCGGAATTGGAAAGTCAACAACAACACAAAACACCGTGGCCGGCTTGGTTGAGCTTGGTCGTAAGGTAATGGTGGTTGGATGTGATCCCAAGGCGGATTCCACACGTTTACTGCTTGGTGGTCTGGCCCAGAGATCAGTCCTTGATACTCTTCGTGAGGAAGGTGAAGATGTGGAACTTGAGGATATCAGAAAAGAAGGTTATGGCGGAACCTGGTGTGTTGAGTCCGGTGGGCCTGAGCCTGGAGTCGGATGTGCAGGGCGTGGAATCATAACGTCTATCAATATGCTTGAAGCATTGGGAGCCTATGAGGAAAGCGAAGGCCTTGATTACGCGTTTTATGATGTACTTGGTGATGTTGTTTGTGGCGGGTTTGCAATGCCCATCCGGGATGGTAAGGCGGAAGAAATTTATATCGTTGTTTCCGGTGAAATGATGGCCATGTATGCAGCTAATAATATTTGCAAAGGTATCGTCAAGTTTGCCCAGTCTGGTAGTGTTCGTCTCGGTGGTTTGATCTGTAACTCTCGTGCGGTTGACAATGAAGCTGAAATGATAGAAAAACTGGCTGAGATGCTGGGTACGAAGATGATATATTTCGTTCCTCGTGACAATGATGTACAGAGGGCTGAAATCAATAGGAAAACTGTTTTGGAGTGGAACCCTGAAGTACCACAGGCAGATGCCTACCGTGGACTTGCCAAAGCAATTGACGAGAACAAAGACTTTGTCATCCCAAAACCTCTTGAAATTGAAGATCTTGAAAAACTGCTCATGGATTATGGTTTGATGGAAGCAGCGTAGAATTAAAGAAAAAGAAATTGATATTACAAAAGAATACAAGTGCCAGTACTTTACTGGCCATCATTCCGGAGACACAATTATGTTGATTATGGTTCGTTCAATTATTCGTCCAGAAAAGGCTGATGCTGTCATGGCGGCACTCATGGATGCGGGATTTCCTGCTGTCACAAAATATGCAGTTGCCGGGCGTGGGAAGCAGCGGGGAATAAAAATAGGGGACATCACATACGATGAATTACCCAAGGTGATGTTGATGAGTGTTGTGGATGAAGAGGACAAAAACTTTATTATTGATACCATCATGGATGCTGCAAGATCTCCAGGTAAAGGGGCATTTGGTGACGGGAAAATATTTATCACTGAAGTGGAAGAGGCCTATACCATAAGTTCTGGCAGCAAGGAGACAGGAAAAGTTCTTGAGGAGGCAGCAGCATGAAAGAGGTAATCGCTGTTGTGCGAATCAACATGATGAACCAGACAAAGCAGGCACTCACAGACTGTGGGGTGGACGCATTTTTTGCCCACGAAGCCCACGGAAGGGGAAAAGGTTTTGTCAATCCTCAACTTTTGGAAGGTGCGGAGCAGGGGTACGAGGAAGCGGCCTCACTGCTTGGAGAAAAAGGGAAACTCTACCCGAAGCGTCTTCTCACTGCTGTTGTTGAGGACAGTATGGTGAAGTGTGTGGTTGATACCATTATTGGTACCAATCAGACGGGAATGCCGGGAGATGGGAAAATTTTTGTGATGCCGGTGGCAGATGCTGTCAGGGTTAGAACTGCAGAGAAAGGCGAACAGGCCATTAAGTAATCCTCAGCCATTCGAGAAACGAAACAGGATAACAGGAAAACAGCAAGACTATAAGGAGTACAAAATGGCAACATCGACTGCGTCAAAAATGGTGCAATGGACACCCACCGATGTCAAGGCGGAGCTTCTCAAAAAGTATCCGCCCAAGGTGGCCCGTAAACGCGCCAAACAGATAATGATTAACGAAGCGTTGGAAAACGGAACACCGGAAATAACCGCAAATGTACGAACAATCCCTGGAATCATAACCATGCGTGGTTGTACTTATGCAGGGTGTAAAGGGGTTATTATGGGCCCCACCAGAGATATCGTCAATCTGGTTCATGGTCCCATAGGCTGCGGCTTCTATGCCTGGCTGACAAGAAGAAATCAGGCAGATCCAGGGCCTGACGGTGATGATTATATGAAGTATTGCTTTTCCACAGATATGCAGGAGCAGGATATTATTTTTGGTGGAGAGAAGAAGCTTGCCATGGCTGTTCAGGAGATTTATGACCTGACTCATCCTAAAGCCATTGCAATTTTTGCAACCTGCCCCGTGGGATTAATCGGTGATGATATTCATACCGTAGCAAAAAACATGAAGGAAAAACTTGGTGATTGTAACGTGTTTGCTTTTTCCTGTGAGGGATATAAGGGAGTAAGTCAGTCCGCAGGCCATCATATCGCGAATAATCAGGTGTTTAGGCATATTATTGGCGAGCAGGATGAGACCGTGGAAGGCGAGTATAAAATTAATGTCCTTGGTGAATATAATATTGGTGGGGATGGTTTTGAAATAGACCGTGTTTTGAAAAAATGTGGGATAACCAACGTCGCAACTTTTTCAGGGAACTCCACTTATGAACAATTTGCCACGGCTCATCAGGCGGATCTCAGTGTTGTTATGTGTCACCGTTCCATTAACTATGTTGCTGATATGCTGGAGACCAGGTTTGGTATTCCATGGATAAAAGTGAACTTTATCGGTGCCAATGCAACTGCTAAATCACTCAGGAAAATAGCCGCTTACTTTGAGGACCAGAAACTCATTGATCGGGTTGAAAAGGTTATCAATGAAGAAATGCTTGAAGTAACAGAGGTTGTGGCAGATGTAAGTAGTCGAACCGAAGGGAAGACCACCATGCTTTTTCTCGGTGGTTCGAGGGCGCATCACTACCTTGAGTTGTTTAGTGAATTGAAAATGGAAGTGTTATCTGCGGGCTATGAGTTTGGTCACCGTGATGACTATGAAGGGAGACGTATCTTGCCAGACCTCAAAGTTGATGCGGACAGCAGAAACATTGAAGAGATTGAGGTAGAGGCAGACGAAACCCGCTATAGCCCAAGAAAAACAAAGGAACAGTTGGAGGCTCTTGAAAAATCAGGCGTAAAATTCAAACATTATGAGGGTATGGCTCCGGACCTGAAAGAAAATACACTGATTATTGATGATCTGAACCAATACGAAGCAGAAAAACTTGTGGAAATCATGAAACCGGATCTCTTTTGTGCCGGTATCAAAGAACGATTCTCCGTTATGAAACTGGGTGTGCCCATGAAACAGCTGCATAGTTATGATTCGGGTGGCCCCTATGCCGGGTTTCAGGGGGCTGTCAACTTCTACAAGGAGATTGACCGACTGTTGAGCTCGAATGTCTGGAAACACCTGAAAGCGCCTTGGCAGGAAAACCCCGAACTCACAGGGGCGTATGTCTGGGAATAGATGTGAACGCCAGGCGGTTAAGGGGTTTTGAAGAAGAACTATAAATTGTACAAAGAGGTATTTCTCAATGTTATTACGTCACACACCAGAAGAAGTCATGGAGCGCAAGGCCGTCAGTATTAATCCTGCCAAGACTTGCCAGCCAATAGGCGCCATGTATGCGGCTCTGGGGATACACGGCTGTTTGCCGCACAGTCACGGATCACAGGGGTGTTGTTCCTATCATCGATCAACCCTGACCCGTCATTATAAGGAACCCATATCGGCTTCCACTTCCTCCTTTACAGAAGGTGCGTCGGTATTCGGTGGCCAGGCGAATCTCCTGCAGGGAATAAATAATATTTTTACTGTGTACGAGCCGGATGTCATAGCTGTGCATACCACCTGCCTGTCAGAAACCATTGGTGATGATCTGCCACAGATACGAAAAAAGGCGGAACAGGAAGGAAAGATCCCTGAAGGAAAATATGTGATTGGAGCTCCAACTCCCAGTTACCAGGGCTCTCATGTTACCGGTTTTTCCAATATGGTAAAAGCAATGGTTGATTTTTCCGAGAAGACAGATACAAAGAACGGGAAAATTAACATCATTCCAGGTTGGGTTGAGCCATGCGATATGGAAGAGATCAAGCGCATGTCAAAACTCACAGGCATCGATACAATAATGTTTCCGGATACCTCAGGAGTGCTGAATGCACCCATGACCGGCGAATATAAGATGTTTCCGGACGGTGGAACCACCATAGAAGAATTGAAATCAACCGGGGATTCAACAGGAACCCTTGCTCTTGGTGAGTGGTGTTCAGCAGATGCTGCGCGAACCTTGGATAAAAAATGTAAAGTACCCTGTACCGTTCTTGACATGCCTTTTGGATTGCAGGCAACAGACCGTTTTGTTGATACTCTGCGAACCATTGCAGGAGTTTCCGTGTCGGATGAACTTGTTTATGAGCGCGGACAGTTAGTGGATATGCTCACTGATATGCACCAGTGGACATACAAGAAAAAAGTGGCCATTGCAGGTGATCCGGATCATGTGATTGCCATGGTGGAGTTTCTTATAACGCTGGGCATGCAACCAGTACACGTTGTAACAGGTACTCCAGGCAAGAAGTTTGAAAAGCGAATTAAAGAGTTGACGAAAGACCAGGATTTTGAGGTCAACGTAAAAGCCAAGGGGGATCTTTTTCTTCTTCATCAGTGGATGAAAAACGAACCTGTGGATCTTCTTATCTGCAATACCTATGGGAAATATATTGCCCGTGATGAAGATGTTCCATTTCTACGCTGGGGTTTTCCGATTCTTGATCGTCAGGGACATCAGTATTTCCCGACAGTTGGTTATAAAGGTGGGCTTCGCTTGCTGGAGAGAATTCTCGGCTTGCTTCTTGACCGCAAGGACAGGGATGATCCTGAAATGAAATTCGAGCTTGTCCTGTAGGAGGATTTTCCATGTATGATGGAGCATATCAGCATCCAGTTGCCCTGCATGTCCGTCTTCCCGTTGCAGCAAGAGCGAACCATCGGTTGACGCGAGACAGTTCGGAAAAATTCGACCCCTCTTCTGCAATGCTTCCGGAAGAGGCGGTTGCCTGGATCCATGCACTGCGTGAGGGGAAAAAGAAAATCAGTTCAATGGAGCTCTGTGGGCCTGGCGATGTCTTTGCATCATCGCCTGCAACCCTGAAATGTCTGGAGTTGTTGCAACCTGAAATTCAGAAGGCAGAGCTTTCCTTGACCTGTCTTGGCCCGGGGGCAGCAGAAGCTGCCTCCGAGCTGGCTCGGCTCGGTGTGAAAACTGTGACCTTGCTGGTGGATACAGTGAACGTAGATACTGTGCATAAACTGTATGCCTGGATTCGTCCGGCCAAAAAAAATCTGCCCATGAATCAGGCTGCTGGAATTTTAATTAATAGTCAGTCTGAGGCGGTTAAGGCTCTTACAGCAGAGGGAATCGGGGTTGTGATACGAACGGAAGTGGTTGATGGAGTAAACGACCAGGAGCTGACAGACATAGCCAAAACAATGGCAGAAATCGGTGCCTCTGCCATGGTAATTGAAGGTGGGGCAGGCCTTGATCTTGAAGTATTTACGAAAGAGGCCGCTCGGTTTCTTCCTGCGACGGTGTTTAAGGCGTCACAGGAACTTCCACCACCAGGTACACCTGAAAACTGCAAGGATACCTGCTTGCCGACACCAACTAAAGAACGACCCAATGTGGCGGTGGTCAGTACCAATGGTATGGAGGTGGATATGCATCTTGGCCTGGCATCTCAGGTACTTATTTACGGCCCCAGAAAAGATGGCTTACCCTGTCTTCTGATGGCCCGTAAGACACCCGAGGCCGGCACTGGAGACAAACGCTGGAAAGAATTTGCAAATAAGTGTCTCCATGATTGCTTTGCACTGTTGGCAACCCATGCCGGGGATGCTCCACGTAAGGAATTAGCGGAGAAGGGAATCAGGGTTATTCTCACGGAAGATAATATCGAGGGCCTGGTTGATGTGCTTTTCGGTGGTGGAAAAAAGAAAAAATGTGGTAATTAAAGGAGAAAATTCAATGGCGTTACCGGAAAGAATGATACTTGTCTGCCAGTCCTTTCGTGTACTTGGCGATAAAAAAGGGATTTGTCATAAGGAAACCGATGGTTTTCTGCAATATATTGAAGAAGAGGTCTTGGATCGGGGACTTGATTGTCTTGTTAGTGGAACAACCTGCCTTAAACTGTGTGATAATGGGCCAATTATGGTTATTCAGCCAGAAAACTGGTGGTTTAAAGGTGTCAATAGTGAAGAAGCAATTGATGCTATTCTTGATGGTTTGGAAGATGGCGAACCTGCTGCCGAATATATTATCAGTTAGATAGGTGTTCAACCTGTTGAGGAAACAAGGGAAAACATTATGACTTTTAAATCATACTTGGAGTCTGGGGGAGAACAATGCCCGAAATGTGGTTCAAAAGCCATTAAGGCCAGTGCTCCTCCAGAAAAAATCGCAGCAGATCGAATGCGGGTTGCAATGTTTTGTGCAACCTGTGGGGCCAGGTGGCAGGATACTTACATCCTCAGTAAATCCGAGGATATGTGAGAATTTCATGAAGAATAGGGCTAGCGTTCGTATTCGCAGGGCAAAACCTTCCGACCTGAAATCATTACTGGATTTGCTGCACCTGCTCTGTTCCATTGAAGAAGATTTTGTCTTTGATGCAAAAAAACAGTGCCGAGGGTTGGAGATGCTGCTTGACCATGAATCCTCTGTGGTTCTGGTTGCAGAGAGCGAAAACCGTGTGGTCGGCATGTGCTCGGGGCAGTTGGTGATTTCATCCGCAGAGGGAGGGTATTCCCTGTTGGTAGAGGATGTGGTTGTTGATACAGACCGGAGGGGGCAGGGGATAGGACGAGACATGCTCGATAAGCTTCATCAGTGGGCGGAGGGGCATAAGGTCGTACGTTTTCAGCTTCTGGCAGATAGATCGAATGATGAGGGACTTGCTTTTTATAGACAATTGGACTGGCAACGAACAAATCTTATCTGTTTACGTAAGAAAAAAGGTAACTACTCTCAGAGGTAAGATGGTTCCGTGCCTGAGTTATACACAAGCCAGAGTAACGGCAAAAAGATGCGTCGCTCTGTGAGTAGTTACGAATAAAGAATAAGGAAAGAGGAAAGTAAATGGATAGTCATAACTCTTCGTCCCTCGTGGGCTTTGCGGAGATAAAACAAGCACCGAAAGCCATTGATGAGTGGGATTTGTTTCTTAAAGATGGTGATGCTTTTCTGCAAACGGCAACGGGTGCATATAAAAAAGCAAGAAAGGTGTTTACTCCTGAAATTCTGTATAACATAATTGCCATGGCCATTGAGAAATTTGTAATGGCTGCACTCATGAATAGAGGGGCGCTTCCCTGGAATCATACCATGGGCGATTTAGTGGAAGCAATGGAAGACGTTTTTCCTGTGGAAATAAGTGGGGTCAAGGAGGAACTTCGGGAGCTTGATAAATACCAGGAGATTTGTGATGTGGATAGCTTCTCTATTGTACCGCCTGATATGGATGAAATACCAAAGATGCTTGCACTGGCAAAAAAATTGCAAATACTGACATACGAAACAACGGGGAGTGTAATGGCATGTCATTAAGACCACTTGGAACTGTGAAAGAAATTCTTGAATCTGCTGGGATGGATTTTTCCTACGCCTATGATGACTTGGTGTTTTTGGAACATAATGGTTTTTTGTTACAATTTTCAGAGAAGGAAAATGAGGTTCTGGTTCATGTCAATGAAGAGGCGGACAAGAACAAGGTCGTGCAGGATCTAGCGCATCTTCAAACAAAAGCCGAAGAAAAGGGTATGCTGTTTTTGAGCGGTGATTCGTACAGGCTGCATGAAGTCGATGGAGAAAACATCCAGATAGAGTTTGTTTCGGCGAAAAATGAATAGACAGGTGTTTTGGTAACGTAATACTAATAGAAGGGATAGAAAGGAGAAGAGAATGGCCAAAGAAGATGTGGAAAAATTGTTAATAGCTGGCGGAGAGGACAAAAAAGTCAGGGCAAAGTATGATGCACCCGCCACCATGGAAGAGTTTGTGGAGTTGGCCGCTGAAGATGGCTATGTATTCACCGTGGAAGAACTTGATACCATGCTGAAGGAATCTGGTGATGTATTTGAAAAGAACGGAAACCCTCCTAAAAGATCTATTTGGTGGGCTTGAAAAGGCAAGAGATAGTTTTTGGGGCTGCTTCGTATGTCGGCGAAGTAGCCTTTTCGATCAATCCATCAGTTGTTCCGGATCAAGCCCATGGCTAGAGCCATTTTTTCAACGGAACATTTGAATCTCAAACCACAACAAAAGTTGACAGTTATTGAAAAAGATAAAATGGTTATTCTTATTCCTCATGCCTCCCTGGATGAGAATCTGACCGTGGGGATTTCTTGTAGATGCACGGCACATGTGCTACGGCTTGTTTGTGAATAATCCCCTAATAATACAAACAAAGTATGGAGGTTCTTTCTATGACTGGATCAGCACAGCGTGAAACAAGTTAAGAAAACCAATCCTTATACCGCCAAGCATGATCGAGAAGTAAGCGGCAATTAACCCCCATCTTTCAACCTCACTCCCAATATGTCATGATCTCCTTACAGATAAACCACAATCATATCAGGAAAGATCATGGAAAACAAAATAAGCAGACAGGAATAATCAAACAACAAGCGGCCAATGGCAGGCACATATCCAGGCTTGGCAAATAAGCGGTTTACACCAG
>CAMZKT010000131.1 GCA_947311435.1 uncultured Desulfocapsa sp. | reverse complement strand
TAATCTTTTCAACGTACCTTAGTACGCTGAAAAGATAATAAATTTGCGTGCCTCGAATATGAAGGTTTTTCCAAGTCCATCCTGTTTTTGACCTTTTTACGAGGTCATCATAGATGTTTACTTACATCCCGTGATTTTTGAGTTTTTCCCATAAATTTTTCCTGCTGATTCCCAGGAGGTCCGCAGTCTTTGTTTTGTTCCCATGGCAATAATTCAATGCCTTTTGTATGCAGGCAAGTTCTGCAACTGCCATATTCTCAGCGAGATTGAATCCTCTATCAGCCCTACAATCCAGCGAGCAAAGCTCTGTCGGTAAATCTCCAGGCTTGATGACTGAGCTATTGCTTAACACCGATGCCCGCTCCATTAAATTATGCAATTCTCTGGCATTTCCTGGAAAGGAGTAGGATTCGAGGCAGGCCAGTGCCTCAGGTGATATTGTAAAACTGGTATCATGGGGAGAGTGAAATTCCTCCAGGAAGTGAGCACAAAGCTCTGGTATATCTTCTTTGTGCTCACGTAAGGGGGGCATGGTGATGGGGATTACTTTCAGTCTGAACAACAAATCCTGCCTGAAACGTCCCTCGTTAACCTCTTTTTGCAGGTCTTTAGAGGTGCAGGCAAGAACCCGTACATCCACACTGATGGTTTTACCACCACCCACCCGTTCAAATTCCCCCTCCTGTAATACCCGTAGGAGTTTTGCCTGCAGCGGGCCAGGGAGTTCGCCAAGCTCATCGAGCAATAAGGTTCCGTTGTCAGCAAGCTCAAATTTCCCCTTGCGTTTTTTGTCTGCACTGGTAAACGCACCACGCTCATGGCCAAACATCTCTGATTCCATTAACCCTTCAGGGATTGCAGCGCAATTGATTGAAATAAAAGGTTTGTCGTTTCTCAGGCTTGCTTTGTGAATTGCGCGGGCGGCGAGTTCTTTTCCCGTTCCGGATTCTCCAGTTATAAGAATGGTGGTATTGGTTGGCGCTGCCTGGTCTATGATGGAGTAAACCTGTTGCATTGCCGGTGTATTTCCTATGAGAATACGGGCGCTGCTTTTACAGCTTTCCTTCAGGCTTTCGACCTGGTCTTTTACTCTTTGGAAGTCTAAAAGCCTGTTGCAGCGAATGATAAGATCATCCATGTCAAATGGCTTGAGGATGTAATCCGATGCGCCTTTTCGCAGACAATCAAGCGCATCATTCACCGATCCATAGGCTGTCATTATGATGATATCGCTATCCGGTGCATATTGTTTTGTTTTTTTCAGGAGCTGTAAGCCATCCATTTCCGGCATACGAATATCAGAAATAACCAGGTGGTAATCTTTTTGCTTCAGCATCTTGAGTCCTTCCAGGCCATTGTGAACCATATCAACCTGCCAGCCAAATTGTTTTAGCCTGTCACAGACGGAAATACGCATGATTTCGTCATCTTCAGCAAGAAGTATTCTGACCATTTCCGGTTGTACCTCCGTCGATTATTTCAGGGTGCAGGGGGAGGGTAACGATAAAGCGTGCGCCAGATCCAGGCTCACTTTCAACAGCAATGGTTCCCTGCATTTTACCCACAAGGGAATAGGTAACAGATAAGCCAAGCCCCGTTCCCACACCCACGTCTTTAGTTGTAAAAAAAGGATCAAAAATATGATGTAGTATTTCTTTAGCAATCCCTGTGCCCGTATCTTCAAAGATGATTTGGATTTGCTCTCCCAACATGTGAGAGCAAATGTGCAGGGTGCCACCATTTGGCATGGCCTGAATTGCATTTAAACCCAGATTGACAAAAACCTGTTTTAGGGCTTCTGTGTCAACGTAGCACTCTTCTGTGACTGTGTTATCCTGTGTTATTATAATACCTTTTGATTTGTATGAGAGTAGCTCAAGGCATTCGCCGAGTAATGACCCAACATCAATTTTACGGAGTTGCAAGGGCTCTTGTCTACCAAAATTCAACAATTGACGCATGGTATGTTCTATTCGTTTAAGCCCTTTGTCGAGTAAGGGAAGATATCGCTCTCGCATCTCTTGGTCGTCGGGGTTTTCCCGCATGGATTTAACGCAGTTGAGCATTCCGCCAAGTGGGTTGTTTACTTCGTGGGCTATGCCTGCTGAGAGGATTCCCATGGATGCCATTTTTTCATTAAAAAGAGTCTGTTGTCGGTTGCTGTCAATTTCTTTCTGGTATTGTTCCAGGCGGCTGCATAACTTGGTAAAATGATCGCTGAGCTTGCCTATTTCATCATTCCCACTTGGGAGAAAAGACTGTTCGGGAATTTTTTCCGGGAAGGAGTTGATGGCTCTGGAGAGTTTTTTTATTCTGGCAACAACCAGGGTATTAAACATGAATAGCAGGGTTGTCGAAACCAGAATGCAACTGATGAGGCCAATGAGAAAAAGGGCGCGGTTGTTGGCACGGATTTTTTCATCGGCCCAGGCTATGGGGATGCTGATGGAAAGGGCACCTCGGATGTCCCCATGATTGTAGCCATGGCGGGCATGGCATCCCAGACATGAGTCCTTTGTCTCAATGGGTGCCATATAACGGACGATTCGCCCATCCTTGGAATTGGTGATTGCCATGGATTCTGTAGAGCCATGAGCAAAGCTGTTCATACACTGTTTTTCGTAGGCATCAGGTGTGTTTGCGGGGTTAACAGGTTTGAGACTGGTAACACGGAAGCTTCCGAGTCCCTTGCTCTGTGAGTACTCTGAAAGTTCTCTGGTAACCATCGCCGGGTTACGCAGCACATATTTATTTCCCTTTTGATCCCGGATGCTGGCAGGTTCGAGAAAAGGATTACTTTCCACAGACTCTGTTTTCTTAACGTAAACTCCCTTATGTTTAGATACCCATTGGCGCGTGATAAGTATCTGGTTATACAAGGTTCTTGCCTGTTGATGTGCCTGGAGTACAATAAGCTCATTGTCTACCACTGAAGTTCTGTAAAGAAAAATTATATAAGAGATGGAGATGATTGTGCCTATGGCAACGATGAATTTTCCGCGAAGTGACAATAGGGAGTCTATCCATGAATAGAGTCTTTTAAAACTATTTTTG
>CAMZKT010000130.1 GCA_947311435.1 uncultured Desulfocapsa sp. | reverse complement strand
TAATGATAAGAATATAAGGTACAACTTGCATTGGTAACAGCGGGCCCTTAGATAAAAGAGTGGTTCATTTAATAGAAGAACAGCAGTTACTGACTTGCTCTGTTTTAAGTGGCAACCGCAATTTCGAAGCACGTATACACCCGCTGGTACATTCAAATTTTCTTTGTTCACCGCCATTGGTTGTCGCGTATGCCATTGCAGGGACAATGAATATTGACCTTATGAATGATTCCCTTGGAAGTGATCGGGACGGAAATCAAGTTTTTCTTAAAGATATCTGGCCGTCAGCAAGTGAAGTTCAATCTGTTATTAGAGATACTATCTCACCAGAACTCTTTAACTCAAGTTACTCAAAGATTTTTTCAGGAGGCCCTTCCTGGAACAGCCTCAATGCATCTGAAAGCAAACTGTTCGCCTGGGATGAAGCCTCTTCATACATTAAAGAGCCGCCTTTTTTCAACGGTATGCCAGATACACCTGAAACACTTTCTAACATTAATAACGCCGCAATTTTAGCTATTTTTGGTGACACTATTACAACCGATCATATTTCTCCGGCAGGAGCCATCCCAACAGAGAGTCCAGCAGGACAATATTTACAAAAGCTTGGAATTTCTCCAGAGGATTTCAACAGCTATGGATCCCGCCGAGGTAACCATGAAGTAATGATGCGTGGTACCTTCGCAAACATTCGTCTCCGGAACCACATGGTAGATAAGGACGGTGGCTTTACCCGCATCTTGCAGAGCCATAAAACAATAAGTATCTATGATGCTGCCATGCTTTACAAAAAGAATGCGACCCCACTGGTTGTCTTCGCCGGGAGTGATTACGGAACAGGAAGTTCTCGGGACTGGGCCGCCAAGGGTACAATGCTTCTTGGAGTGAAAGCTGTCTTTGCAAAATCCTACGAACGAATTCACAGGAGCAATCTTGTTGGTATGGGAGTACTTCCACTCCAGTTTGAGGATGGGATAGATGCGAGTACTCTTGGGATAAATGGCAGTGAAACAATAACGATAGAAGGAATTAGCGATGATCTCATACCCGGAGGAAAACTCACGGTGTTATGTAAGCGAAGAGACGGGAAGATGACACGTTCCTTTTCAGCTCTTATACGACTCGATAGTGCCATGGAAGTAGAATATTATCGCCATGGCGGCATCCTCCACAAGGTACTCCGACAGGCACTTGGCTGACATGACCTTCTTAACGCCCTAGATGAAAAAGTAGCAATACCCTTTGTTTTGAAGATATTGTTTTGTTTGAAAAGTGAGTCTCTGCTGATTGGCTAACCCGGCAAGCATATAAAAAATGTACAACTGAACACAATCACAATTATTCTCTAACGTTTTCCTAAAATACCTCTGGTAATAAAGCAGTTAATATGATCAGCGAAAACTATTTTGTTGTTAATGATGCTTCTACCTGCTTCATAACCCCAATATCAATATTGGTAATCTAATGATTACCAGAGAAGGAACACCTCATGAGAAAAATTTACAAAAAACACATTATTGCCGTGGCTTTAACAATCACATATTTCTTGACAACGCCAATTCCTGGTCAGGCTCAGGTTTCCAGCTCAGCAATCAATTTTCTGCTCCTTAAAGACAAAATCGACTTTGGAATGGTATACCATCAGGAGCTTAAACCATTTTACCACGGAGTCGCATCAGGCGATCCTTTAAGTGACAAAGTTGTCATCTGGACCAGGGTTACCCCGGAGAACATGCTTCCAATATCCGTAGACTGGCAGGTAGCAGGTAGTGATGATTTTTCGAATATCGTTCGCTCCGGAAATATAAGCACCGACAGCAACACCAACTATACGGTCAAAATTGATGTGGACGGGTTGAGCCCCGGAACAACTTATTATTACAGGTTTATGGCTCAGGGAAAAACTTCTGTTGTCGGTCGTACCCAAACCACACCCGTTGGTGATCTTGATCAAATAAAGATAGGAGTGGTTACAGGGTCCAATTATCAGTGGGGGATATTTAATAATTATGCCAATCTGGCCAAGAGAAGCGATCTGGCAGCTTTTATCCATACAGGTGATTATTTTTATGAATATGAATCAGGGGAATATGCCCATCCTGATCTGAAAAAAAGAGACCACTATCCCAATAAAGAGTTGGTTGCTTTGGATGATTACAGGAAAAGATACAGTCAGTACAGACTCACCATGCCACTGCAGGCCTTGCACCAGAACCTGCCCATTCTCGCACAATGGGATGACCATGAGTTTGCCAATGACGCTTGGAGAGATGGCGCAGAAAACCATGACCCGGCGATTCAGGGAAGCTGGGAAACCCGAAGAAATGCGGCACTACAGGCATACTATGAGTGGATGCCTGTTCGGGAACCGGTAGGTGACCTTACAGAACGATATCAAAAGGTCTCCTACGGTGATCTTCTTGACCTGTTTGTAGTGGAAACCCGGATGCAGCGGGATGAACAGCTTTGTGCAAAAGGCGGCACCTGTACCATTGATCCTAGTCTTCTTTATAGTTCCGACCGCACCATGCTGGGTGCAACTCAGAAAAACTGGCTACTTGCAGGCATTACCAGCTCAACGGCCAAATGGAAACTTTTGAGTACCAGCGTAATGATGGGACAGTTATTTACCACGGATAATTATGGTAATATGGATTCCTGGGATGGTTATCCAGTGGAAAGAGATACTATTTACGGATATATAAAAAATGCCGGAATTAATAATTTTGGTTCAATTTCAGGCGATTATCACACAGCCTTTGTTTCCCACCTGGTACCCATGGGTAGTGGCGGGGCGACCTATCAGAACTATCTGCAAACTGGAGAGGGGGCAATCGGTTTTGAGTTTACCGCCCCCAGTATCACCACCGCCAACTTTAACGAGCAGGAAACTTTCGCCCTCCCAGATTCCAATGGCGGTGAAGCAACTATCATTCATCCCTTGGCCATGCGCTTACAGGAGCGAAGTCCATATGCTTTGGGGTTGGAAAACTATATTAAACAGAATTTGAAACATATAAAATATGCAAATGTTGATCAACACGGCTATGCAGTGATCGAAGTGCGAAAGGATAAGATCACCGGGAAATTCTATTACAGCGATACGATTCTCCAGAAATCAGTCAATGAAGCCCTGGCAGCAATTTGGTCAATCCCTGCTGGAACCACCAGAATTCAGGAAGAATCTTTGGGCAGTATTCATCTTCAATACACATCCACCTGGCACAGTAATAAATTTGACAAGGGCGCAGCCGAAATAGTGGCATTTGATAGTGGCAGCAAGAAGCTGTTTGTTACGAACAGTGGAGATAATCAGCTGGAAGTGCTGGACATAAGTTCTCCAGACGACATACAGCATAGTTCTGAAATTCCCCTTGCGTCTTATGGAGCGGGTCCAAACAGTGTCGCAGTCCATAACGGGATAGTTGCGGTGGCAGTTGAAGCTGCCATCAAACAGGCTCCGGGGAAGGTGGTTTTCTTTAGAGCTTCGGATAACACTTTTCTCAAGGAAGTTGTTGTGGGGGCCTTACCTGATATGCTGGTTTTCACACCGGATGGGAATAAAATACTGGTGGCCAACGAGGGTGAGCCGGATAACTATGAGACTAACAATAATGACCCCGAAGGCACCATATCCATCATTGATTTAAGCAGTGGTGTTGAGCAAGCGACGGTTGCAACGGCCGACTTCACAAGTTTTAACAGCCATGAATCGACTTTGAAGGATGCTGGAGTGAGGATTTTTGGTCCAAACGCTACGGTGGCAGAAGATTTGGAACCCGAGTATGTCACGGTATCTTCCGATTCGAGCACTGCCTGGGTATCCCTGCAGGAGAACAATGCCATCGCTAAAGTGGATATTGCTTCTGCAACTGTAACCGATATTTATCCTCTGGGATATAAAGATCATAGCCATTTTCAGAACGGGCTGGATGGCTCTGACAAAGACAATACAATCAACATAAGAACCTGGGATAATCTACTGGGAATGTATCAGCCTGATAGTATTAGCACATTTTCTTTAAATGGAAAAACCTATCTTTTGACAGCCAATGAGGGTGACGCAAGGGATTATGACGGATTTAATGAAGAGGTAAGAGTAGAAGACCTCACTCTTGATACAGGTGCCTTTCCGAATGCTGATACGCTGAAAACAGATAATGAACTGGGCAGATTAACAGTTACAAGTACTCTAGGTGATACAGATGGCGATGGCGATTATGACCGACTCTACTCTTTTGGTAGTCGTTCATTCTCAATTTTCGAGCAAACTCCACAAGGACTGGAGCAGGTGTACGATTCTGGGGACATGTTTGAAAAAATCACCGCAGCGGTTTATCCAGAGCAGTTTAACAGTAACGACGATGACAACACATCATTGGAAAAACGCAGCGATAATAAAGGGCCGGAACCTGAGGGCATAACCCACGGTGATATTAACGGTCGCCACTATGCTTTTATCGGACTTGAAAGAATAGGCGGGATCATGGTTTATGAGATTAGCAAGCCTGAGAAGCCGATTTTTGTACAATACCTCAATAATCGTGATTTTAGCGTAGATGAGAAAACACCAGCAGCCGGAGATTTAAGCCCGGAAGGACTTCTCTTTATTCATGCAAGCGACAGTCCCAATAACAAAGCTTTGTTGATTAGTGCTAACGAAGTCAGCGGTACAGTGAGCCTGTTTACCATTGAAACTGAATAGACCCCATGAGGTAACTGTTCAGGAGCACTCCATCTTCGCCCATTTGATCCTTCTCGAGTATCATAATACGCTTCGAAGGCTCAAATGGACGAATATAGGGCACTCCTAAACAGTTACGTTTATACTACCTTCAACAATTTACCTGGAACTTCCTCTCTTAGCGGATCTCATCGGAATCAACATAGGCATAGGCACTATGCTTATGGATGGACTCAAAACTCTCCACACTTGCAGAGAACCAGGTGATATTGGAATTTTCCAATGCTGACAAGGCAACTTTCCGAACCACATCTTCAACAAACATCGGGTTTTTATACGCCTGCTCTGTAACAAACTTTTCATCAGGACGTTTTAGTAACGCCCAAAGTTCGCAGGATGCAGATTCTTCTATGAGACGAATTAAATCCTCAGCCCAGATAAATCTCTTAAACTTTACATTCAATGTCACTTCCGCTCGTTGATTATGTGCCCCAGCTTCACTAATTTCTTTTGAACAGGGGCACAATGTTGTGACAGGAACCTTTACTGACAGAATGAAACTGCTTTCACTGCCAACCTCTCCAGTAAAGCAACATTCGTACTCCATAAGGCTTTTTGTTTTTGAGACGGGAGCTTCCTTCTCAATAAAATACGGAAAGGACATCTCTACCTTTGCACTTGCTGCCCGCAGGCTATCTTTAACTTCAGCGAGAAGGTCAGAAAAATTGGTGACACTGAGGTCATGTATATAGCGATTTAGGATTGAGGTAAAAGTAAAAATACAACTTTCCCTATATGCACCAGGCATACTTGCCTGTAGAGATACTGATGCGACACTGTTTTGTAAACCACCATTCTTTTCACGAATTTGAACAGGGATTTGAATGTCTGTAATTCCAACGGATTGAATGTTCATAACAATGCAGTTCTACCGTAGCTGAGTTGAGTGGCTAACACCAAGAGAATTAAAAATTTCTAATGTCGCAAGAGAAGAATTGAGTGTGAAAAATTGAATCCCTCGAACATTATTATGAACAAGATCACGGACCTGCTCGGTTGCCCAATGAATACCGACCTTTTCGACAAATTTGTCATTTTCAGCGCGATGAACAGCTTTTAGCAGTCTTGCAGGAATTCGTGCGCCTCCTGCAAGCTCAGCAGTCCGTATGAGGCCATGTTTAGTACTTACAGGCATAATACCTGCAATATTGGGGACGTGGATTCCTGCAATCTCGCAGCGTTCACAATAGTCATAAAAGTCACGATTTTCGAAGAAGAGCTGCGAGACAATATAATCTGCGCCAGCATCAACCTTCTCTTTAAGATATTCAATCTCCTGTAAACGGTTGGGTGTGGCAGGGTGACCTTCAGGAAAGCCTGCTACACCGACACACATCTTGGGAAAATGTTTTTTTATATAATGAACAAGCTCTGTTGCATAAGAAAATCCATCTGCAGGTTCTATGAAATCCTTTTGATTCTTCGGAGGATCGCCACGCAGAGCAAGAATATTCTCAATTCCAGCAGCTTGGTATTTTTCTAAAATGTCATGGATTTCTGAACGCGTACTGCCAACACAGGTAAGATGCGATACCACAGTAATGTTGGTTTGTTCTCTTACATGAACAACCAGGTCATGGGTTCTGTGTCTGGTTGTGCCTCCTGCGCCATAAGTAACACTGACGTATGAGGGTCCAAGTGGCATGAGATTGGAGATTGTATTAAGAAGACGATCTGCATCCTCATCTTTCCTGGGAGGAAAAAACTCGAAACTGAAGGTTGTCTTTTCTTTGTTGAGTAGGTCTTTAACGAGCATAGGGACTCCAGTAACTCAGGAGCCTGCCAATAAATCATGTCCTTCTTAAAACCATGGATTTGTAAATGACTGCTGCATGGATTAGAAGAAAAACAAGTTTCGGAAAGCTTCCTGTATTTAGCGCTGATAGTGTTTAGCTTTATTGTTAAGCAGTAGATTGTTTGATGAAACGTTTATTGTTATATCTCTGAACGAGGGGATACAAGCTATAAAAAATATCTCCCCTAAATCATGCACTACAGAAAATTGAAAAAATTGATTTATACCCTATTTTTCAATGTTTATGTGATATCTGTCGGGCTTGCCCGTTTATCTGCCAAATGAATATAATAGATTCATTTTCTTTGTGTCCTGCGGGACTGACAATTTCACCGCATCCGGTTCGTTCTCAATGCCTTGAAGTATATGAATACGCCAGTGACATTGAATCTGGCATCCCCGGCAGGTACCCGTGGACTCCGAACTTGTCAATTACAGGATTTAGGTATCAGTTTTTACACTTTTAAATACAATCATACAAGTTTGAAATACAATTATTGTTCGTCGGGTGCTTTGAGAATAGTACTTTTGACTAAAAATGTTTTTTTTATGCGGAGCCACAAAACGTGGATGTTATCTTTTTATATCCATTTACATCTTTTCAGTGTAAATTGTTTTTTATGCTTTGCATAATGCCAGCCTTTGATTAGTTGGAAAGCTTATAGATTTTACTGGAAGGGTGTTTTTTTTTTCACAGTCTCTGGGAATTGCATGAAAGGCAAGGCACTATAGGAAAAACGGTGTACTGATGGAATCCCAAAACACTCATGTTCGAATCGATAAATGGTTGTGGGCAGCTAGATTTTTTAAAACAAGAAGTCTGGCGACGAAAGCTGCTTCCGGTGGTAAAATATTCGTTAATGGTCAGCGAACCAAACCCTCAAAAAATGTAATGATTGGCGATAAACTTACTATCCACAAGGCTCAAATGGAATGGATAGTCGTTATTTGTGGTATTTCGGATAGAAGAGGTTCCGCAACTATTGCAAGAGCGCTATATGAAGAAACTCAGGGATCTGTTCGGAATCGGGAAAAACAAAAGCAGGAGCGATCCTTGTTTTATGCGGGGCAAACCATGCCAGCTAAGAAACCGGGAAAACGTGACCGTCGGAAGATAAAAGATTTTATCCGCAGGGGTGAATAATAAAAAAAGGAATAATGCAATGAATAAAATAGAACGAGCATTAATCAGTCTCACTGATAAATCTGGAATTGAAGAGTTTGCCAGAGAGCTTGCAGGATTGGGTGTAGATATTTTATCCACTGGAGGAACTGCTGCAAAAATACGAGAAGCTGGCATTGACGTGATGGATGTCTCGGAATTTACAGGTTTTCCGGAAATGCTTGATGGCCGGGTAAAAACCCTGCACCCAAAAGTGCATGGTGGCATTCTCAATCAAAGAGCGAATCAGAGCCACCAGAAACAATGTGCCGAACATGGGCTGAAAAATATCGATCTCATTGCTGTTAATCTGTATGCTTTTAAGAAAACAATTGCTGATCCTGATTGTACTTTGGGCAATGCCATAGAAAACATAGATATCGGTGGCCCAACGATGTTACGTGCTGCAGCTAAAAATTTTCATGACGTGACGGTTATTGTCGATCCTGCTGATTATCCACAGGTCTTGAAAGAAATTAAAGAAACAGGAAACACACGATTGAAAACACGATTTATCCTGGCCGCAAAAGTGTTCAAGTTGACCTCAGAGTATGATACCGCCATCTCTGCCTGGCTTGAAAAAGTGGATGTGGATAGTAACGAATATTTCAGGTAGAGAGCTTGATATGTTAAAAATGGCAGTATTACTCTCCGGTACTGGTCGGACGCTTGATAATTTTCATGATCGAATCCAGGCAGGGGATCTCCAGGCTGAAGTGCAGGTGGTTATCTCAAATGTTGCTGATGTCCTCGGGCTTAAAAAAGCCGAGAAATACGGGTACCCTGCCTTCCACGCCAGTGATAATAGGATGATCAATAGTGTATTAAAGAACTATGATATAGATGTCATAACACTTGCAGGATACTTGAAATTGTATCAGGCTCCACCATCTCTGAAGAGGGCTGTAATCAATATTCATCCGTCTCTTATTCCTGCATTTTGCGGAGATGGATTTTATGGATCAAGGGTTCACAAAGCGCTAAAACAACGTGGATGTACCGTAAGTGGATGTACTGTTCATTTCGCAAATGATAAATATGATGAAGGTCCAATTATCCATCAGCAATGTGTTAACCTTGAATATGAAGACTCACCTGATGATATAGCCAGAAAAGTTTTTGCAGTGGAATGTGAAGCATTTCCTGAAGCAATCAATAGGGTTAATGAAAAGGGGATCGACTTTTTTTGGGATAGATTTTAGGGATACAATGAAATCAAAATTGCTTTTAAATTCCGATGAGATCATTCTGGCGGTAGACCGAATCAGCCTCCAGATTTTTGAAAGAAATCATACTCCAGACAATCTTGCCATTGTTGGTATTCATACCTGTGGGGTGTTTCTGGCGCAACGAATCCGGACTAATATCCAAAAACAGACCTCACAACTGGTTCCATATGGTAGTCTTGATATCAATCTTTATCGGGATGATTGGAGCCTTATTTCCCAGAATCCGGTGGTTAAAACCACTGATATCAATTTTAACGTCGAAGGGAAGGATATTATTCTCGTGGACGATGTTCTATTCACCGGGAGAACTATTCGTGCAGCCCTTGAGGCTTTGATGGATCATGGCAGACCACGTAGCGTTCAGCTTGCCATTCTTATAGACAGGGGCGGACGTGAGCTTCCAATTCAAGCTGACTACGTTGGTCTTTACACTACTGTTCGCTCCCACGAACGAATTCAAGTAATGTTTCAGGAAATTGGCGGTGCGGATGAAGTGGTATTGTTGAACTGATAAATAGACAGCTACACGTTCGGTAGTGTGAAAGTAAGTCGTATATTCTTTAAATAATTATGTATTGCATTAGCTTGCACGTTCATCTCTCCTGCTTTTTCATAAAAATCGTAACTGTTCAGCAAGCACTTCATCTGTTTTCGATCAGGCTTACTCACATGGGACTACCATAGTTCACAGGCCTGCTTGACCACATATAAAGCACCGCTGAACAGTTACAGTTCTGTGGTTTTGCTAATTTGGCAAATCCACCTGAATAGCAACTATAAATCTAACACAATATCCATAGGACAAACATGGAACTTCTGGCCCCGGCGGGCAATACTGAAAACTTTATTGCTGCAATGGAGGCTGGAGCAGATGCTGTATATATAGGTGCTCCAGCGTTAAATGCCCGCAATCTTTCGAGGGATTTACGGCTTGAACAAATTTTTTCTATGGTGCAATATTGTCGAAAAAATGGAAAGAAAATTTATCTTGCTGCCAATAGCCTTGTCCGGGAACAGGATCTTTCACAGACCATAGAAACCCTTGGGTACCTCGATGCCATGAAAACGGATGGACTCATAGTTCAGGATCTTGGTCTTGTACGAATTATTCGCGAATATTTTAAAGACATTCCCCTTCACGCCTCAACACTTTTGTCTGCAAACAATTCATTGGCACTGCGAGGCTTTCAAACCATGGGCTTCGAGCGAGTGGTGTTGGCACGGGAGCTTACCATTAAGGAAATCGAACTCCTTTGTCAAAAGAGCCGTGTCGAGACTGAAGTGTTTGTTCATGGTGCTATGTGTTTTTCATATTCGGGGCTTTGTCTGTTTTCATCATTTTTAGGTGGGAAAAGTGGCTTACGTGGGAAATGTGTGCAGCCTTGTCGTCGTCACTATAGTTGGCGGAACAAACAGGGCGGGAAATTACGATCACAACAAAAGCAGAATTTAAAACAAAGACATCAATCGAAGACAGGACAGGCGAAGGGACAGTATCTTTTTTCCATGAATGATCTTTCGGCTCTTGAAGCTGTTCCAGCTTTGCAGGTTGCAGGGGTTGCTTCCCTAAAAATTGAGGGCAGATTACGATCGGCTCATTATGTTTCTAATATTGTTTCCGCCTACAGGCTTGTAATGGATGCGGGTGAGGATGAACTTCCGAATGCCTTACAAAAGGCGAATTCTCTCAGTGATCGTGCCATGGGGAGAAAGTCTTCATCCGGTTATTTCTTTTCTCCTCAGCCAATAGCTGCGATCACACCTTATCATTCTGGTAATATGGGTGATTATCTTGGTAGGCTTGGTGCTGTTAGGGCTTTTGATAATAGATTTTATGCACGGCTTAGCCTGAAGACAGATCTGTGCAGAGGAGACCGCCTAAGGCTCCATGCAGAACCTTCAGGTGAAAGACTTGCCTTTACGTTGAAGGAACTCCGTTTAGAAAATCAAGCTGTTGGTGAAGTAGCTGCTGGCAAAAAGGTGCAGATTCTTGTGCCTGACTGGAGTTTCTATGAACAATCAACGAGGATTGATGTGTATCGGGTTGATGTAAAAAAAGATGGCTTGCAAAGCAATATTATTCTTCCTGATATCAAGCAAAGTACAGCAAAACTTGACGAATTGTATGCAGAACACAGCGCATATGTTGAAAAAGTCAAAGTAGAGATAGCTGCTCCTTTTGAAGAGAGTGAAATTCCTGAGATTAAGCACCAAAAGGCGTATATAGGGAAAAAAACAAAAAAAATTGAGAAAAAGCTGAAATTCCCATTGGATTTATGGATGCGCGTTAACTCGGCAAAGTCTCTTTTTAAACCCCTTCCTTTTCATCCCACCAGGTACCTGATTCCTGTTAATAATACTAACGTGAGTCAAACAGGCCAGTTAAAGCGCTATTTTGGTAGAACATTACGGGACATTACCTGGTGTTTGCCACCGATTCTTTTTGAGGGTGAAGAGGTGCGTCTGCAAAAACAGATTCAATCGCTTATCCGGTCAGGCTTCCGTAGTTTTCAACTTGGTCACATCACGCAGTTTATTTTCTTTCAAAAGGAGCAACGTGTCTATCTGTCTTCAGATTATACTGTCAGTCTTTTGAATAGTCAGGCGGTGACTCTTATGGAAGAGGGGGGGCTTGAATCTGTACAACTTTCCATTGAGAGTGACCAAAAAATATTATTGGAACTCATCGCCAGATACCGAAGATATCACAGTGATGTCAAGATTGGCCTCACTGTATTTGGAGCTCCGGCACTCTTTACTGCCAGGCTTGATCCTGAGCACTTTCGATACAATAAAACATTGACTAGTCCTAAAAAAGAGGAGTTTGAGCTGGTTAAGAAAGACAATGTTGTTGCAACAATTCCAGTGCGTCCTTTCTCGCTACTTCCGTACCTCTTTGAGTTAAAGTCAGCTGGTCTTGACTATGCTGTAATAGATCTGAGTAACATTAAAATGGCTAAAAAAGAGATGGAAGAGTTAGGGGAGAGGTTGAAGGGAACCGGCAAATACTCAAAACTTCCAACCTTTAATTATTTGGGAACTCTTGAGTAGTTAACCAGCAGTTCTGGGACGTTCGTGAAATTGTCGTTTACAAGGTACTTTAGTGTGGTATTTACAAATATTTCTCCATGTGCTAAGTAAAATGATTAGATAGGATTTACCACTGTTAAATGGACCAATTAATACTTGTTATAAGCTGAAATAGAAAACAGTTAGTTAACATCAGGGGAATTGTCTTATGACTTCAAAATATTATTGTCCAAACTGCAATAGTTACAAAATTCAAAGAAAATCAAGAGGGTTTCTTAAGAAAAAAATTCTCAAGACTTTGCCTGAATATCAATGCTTGAGTTGTTCGTTACACTTTACAAAAGAACAATTCAAAAAAAACAAATTGCGGGAATGTGCTGAACTTTTTCGCCCCCTACAAGGCCTCTAGTTGATTTTCCTGTCACGGTCTTCGTCCAAGCGCCGCATACCTTCCATGAGCAGTTTCATAAAATAACCAATTTCCGGGACCTCAAAATCTTCTGATGGAATCCCCGGCGTAAAACGAAATCGTCCATTCTGTTCTTTCAGTATTTCATAAAAGGCAGATTCACCTTCAAAGTTATTATATTTTGCTTTTATTAAGGATCCTTGGCAAAAAGAAAACCTGGCAGTTCCATTTATCAATTCATTGATTGTTAGTATTCCAGTCTTATTGTTCATGTTAAGCGTTTGGAAAAGTGCTTCCGCTGGGATCTCAGAAAGGTTCCCGATCATACCTGAGGAAAGATCCTCCGTTCGGATAACATTAGACTTGGTTAACCTTTTTGCCATAAGACGCGTGAAATATAGTTGGACTGCAGGGTATTGGTTAAGTATTTTCTGGAAATTCTTTCTGTCTATATGCAGGATTGAAGAATCTTCTCGTATTTGGATCGTTGCTCCAACGGAGTCGTTACAGATTAGGCTCATCTCACCAAACACGTCACCCTGGTGAAGTGTTGTGATGGTCATTCCTCCATCATTAATAACATTTACAGAACCTGTAACAATAATATAGAAGTTGCCACTCGGATCACCTTTGCGAATAACAATGTCACCTTTGTTAAGCTTATTTAGACGAAAAAAACGTACGACTTTTTCTAAATTTACATCATCAATATTTTTGAAAAAGGAAAAATCAGAGAGGAGATGCATCATCGAAACAAGTTCCTCTGAGTAATCCGCCTCTTCTTTATTTTGAGTTAAAACCAATTCGTGCGTGTATTCCAGTCTTAAAGAGCCGGAACATCCACTACAACTAATCATGCAAACAGGGATTTTGTCTGTACGTTCATATTGAATTATGACCTTTGTCAAATCTCCACATAGAATTTTACATTTCTCTTTAGCCACGGGAGAATGAATAATTGTTGTGTTTACAAAGGTATTGGATTCCGGAGAGTTCATCGAAATGGTCGTGCCTGTAACAGTAAATATATCTCCATACATATAGAGAGGACAATTTTTAATTTCACTTACTTTAAAAACAGCTTTAGGGAATCCCATAACTCAATCACTATTCCTGAGTACTTCTCAGGTCTGAAAAAAATGTTTGCTAATTCAAATAAAGGTTCTTTTTTTTTGAAAATGCCACATTGATCCAAATAAGACACTGTGAGACATTTTATACAAAATTATAGACCATCTCTTGTCAAATTAGCAAGGTAATCGCTCAACTGAAATAATAAAGTCGTAGGAAATATGTGGAAAGCTGTTGACATTCTTAGGCTTGCGTATTATAATCCCACACCTCTTGTCACATGTGGTTTGTTGTGATGAGGTAATCAACCTGTACATATCCAGTTTTTAAAGCTGGTTAGACACATAAGTAACTCACAGAGGAGAAAATCGTGGCCAATCATAAATCTGCAGAGAAACGCAATCGCCAGTCTCAGGTACGACGTCTTCGGAATCGTGCAAATAGAACCCAAATGAGAAATGCAATCAAGACCGTTGATGCAGCAATTACAGCAGGATCTCAGGGAGATGCAAAAACAGCATTAAAAATAGCTATTCCAGTGATTGCAAAAACGGCAGCAAAAGGAACTATTCACAAAAAGAATGCTTCTCGTAAAGTATCCCGTTTAACAAAACGTGTTAATAAAATGCAGGTTGCAGCCTAGTTCAGCTCTCTACAGCTTGATATTTGCCATGTTGCGCCTTTGAATGTGAAGGCCATAAAGTCTATAAGACTTTATGGTCTTTTTTGTGTTTTATGGTAGGATATTGTAAATGTTGTCGCAAGCGTTTTTAGCGTTGGTCTTTTATCCTATGATAGCCCTTATTTAAGTCTTATCACCAAATATCCATGGCAAAAACAACATACTCTCCAGACTTCAATACTTTTAAGAAGAATACGCAGAAATCCCGTCTCGTACCTGTGTACCGGAATATCATATCCGACCTAGATACTCCCCTGACTCTCTTTGCTAAAATTGCCGGTCATGAAAAGCACCTTTTTCTTTTTGAAAGCATGGAAGGTGGAGAAAAATGGGGACGTTTTTCTTTTATAGGTTTTGATCCCATTTTAACTTTTTCATCAAAAAAAGATACAATCAGCATTGAATCCTTTGATGATAATTTTACAGCAGATTCTTCTACCAAGGGAAATCCACTGGATATACTACAATCTATCCTGGAAGATTTAAGTGCTGCTGAGAATGATGCACTCCCTCGATTTTGTGGAGGGGCAGTTGGATTCTTGGGCTACGACATGGTTCGCTTCATGGAAGAGTTACCTTGCGACCGGGAATCAACGGACTTTCCCGACTCTTCGTTTATGGTTCCTCGAATCGTTTTGGTTCATGATAGTTTTAGACAAACAGTTACGGTTGTTTGTTGGGGAGTAGTAAATGATAGTACCGACATCTCGAATGCTTATTCGAGAGCGACAGAAAGAATAGAGTCTGTTGTGAAGCTTCTTCGAAATCCGGTGCCTGTATCCTATCATGGTGCAAGTATTCATGGTAGTGAGACCAGACATTCATTTACATCCAACATGGGAAAAAAGGATTTTTGTTCCATGGTAGAAAGCGCCAAAGAGTATATTCGGGCTGGCGATATTATACAGGTGGTCGTTTCTCAACGCTTTCATACAAAGACAGACCTGCATCCACTTGATCTTTATCGTGCTTTACGCCATATTAACCCAAGCCCATATCTCTTCTTTTTACAACTTGGAGATCTTATCCAAATAGGATCATCCCCAGAAATTCTTGTACGTAAGGAGGACGATCAAATAGAGCTGCGTCCCATTGCCGGAACAAGAAAACGTGGAAATACTGTTGAGGAAGACCTTGTACTTGAAAAAGAGCTCCTTGCAGACCCTAAAGAGCGTGCTGAGCACCTCATGCTTGTCGATTTAGGTCGTAACGATGTTGGCAGAGTGGCTTGCGGTGGAAAAGTAGAGGTAACCGATTTACTTGTGGTTGAACGTTACAGTCATGTGATGCATCTTGTTTCGGGTGTGGATGGTGTTATTGCCGATGGAGAAAATCAATTCGATGTGATGAAAGCATGTTTTCCTGCAGGTACAGTGAGTGGTGCCCCTAAAATTAGAGCCATGGAAATAATTGACGAACTAGAACCCGAAGGGCGAGGACCCTATGCCGGTGCTGTTGGGTATTTTGGGTTTTCAGGAAATATGGATTTCTGCATTACCATTAGAACATTTGTTATGCAGGGTGACGATCTTTGGGTGCAGGCGGGAGCAGGTGTTGTGTTTGATTCCGATCCTGTTAAAGAGTACGAAGAGACCATCAATAAGTCCATGGGGCTGCGGCGAGCAGTAGAACTAGCTGAAAAAGGATTTTAGAGCCATGCTTGTCATTATAGATAACTACGATTCTTTTACATATAATATTGTTCAGACCATTGCAGGGAGTGAACTGGAATTGGGGAATACCCCAGACATTCGAGTGTTCAGGAATGATAAAATAAGTATTGAAGAGATTGCTTCCCTGGCCCCTGATCATATCCTTATTTCGCCTGGTCCCTGCACGCCATCACAGGCTGGAATTTCAATCGATTCTATTCGTTATTTCAGTGGAAGAATACCACTTCTCGGAGTCTGTCTTGGGCATCAATCTATTGGGGAGGCTTTTGGTGGAAAGGTGGTTCGGGCATCGCGAATTATGCACGGTAAAACTTCACCTATTTTTCATGATAATATTGGCATTTTTGCTGGTCTGCCAAACCCATTCGACGGTATGCGTTACCATTCACTCATCCTTGAAAAGAAGTATGTCCCCGATTGCTTTGAGATAAGTGCCTGGACAAAGGAGGGGGAGATAATGGGGGTACGTCACAAGGATATGGAAATTGAAGGTGTTCAGTTTCATCCTGAATCGATAATGACCCCGGCTGGCATAAGCCTTCTAAAGAACTTTATGAAGAGAAAATAAATGAACATTAAAGAAGCCATCAGCAGAGTAATAGTAAACCACCATCTCAACGAAGACGAAATGGTGGATGTTATGAATGAAATAATGAGTGGGGAGGCGACTCCTGCTCAAATTGGTTCTTTTATTACTGCCTTACGGATGAAAAGTGAGACGGTGGAGGAGATCACCGGGGCTGTCCGGGTAATGCGTGAGAAGGCTACTCCCATCATATCCGGGGTAGATACCAATGCCGGTAACGTTCTTGTTGATACCTGTGGAACAGGAGGAGATGGTTCCGGAACCTTTAATGTCTCCACAACCACCGCATTTGTTGTGGCTGGCGCAGGAGTTCCTGTTGCAAAGCATGGTAATCGCTCTGTATCCAGTAATTGTGGAAGTGCCGATGTGCTGGAAGCAATCGGAGTTAACCTCAACCTAGATCCTGAAGCTGTGGGTGCTTGTATTCAGAAGATTGGGATTGGTTTTCTTTATGCGCCCGCATTGCATGGTGCCATGAAACATGCAATCGGCCCCAGAAAAGAACTCGGTATACGGACTATTTTCAACATTCTTGGGCCTCTTACAAACCCGGCAGGTGCAAATGTACAGATTCTTGGTGTTTTCAATGCCGACTTAACCGAACTTCTCGCTCGAGTCCTCTTGAAATTAGGTTCAAAGAGAGCCTTGGTGGTTCATGGAGAGGGAAATCTGGATGAGTTAACAATTACAGGTGTTACGAAGATTTCCGAATTGAATCGTGGCCAAATATTGAACTATTCGATTCACCCCGGTGAACTCGGTTTCGCCGAAGCAAGACTTAAAGATCTCCAGGGCGGAAAGGATGTACAGGAATCCGCTGAGCAAATGAAATCTGTACTTTCCGGTGAAAAAGGAGCAAAACGGGATATGGTTCTTTTGAACAGTGGCGCAGCTCTTATGGCGGCTGAGCTTTGTCCCGACCTGAAGACAGGAATAGCAAAGGCAGCAGAAAGCATTGATTCAGGAGCAGCACTTGAGAAACTTGTGCGCCTGGTTGCCCTGACGAATAAATAAAAAATCCCCCCCCCTTGAAACAGACAAAATCAAACCATTTGTCTGACTGTTATGGCGCATATTTTAGATACTATTGTCTCACGTAAAAAAGAAGAAGTAGTTCTTTTAAAGAAACATGGAGTACAATTACCGGAACTTTTTGCAGACAAAACAATACCGGCACCCCGAGGTTTTCGTAAAGCCTTAGTTGAGTATCAGGGGGTAGCAATCATTGCAGAGGCCAAAAAAGCCTCGCCTTCCAAAGGAATTATCTGTGCAGATTTTGATCCTGTTAAAATCGCCATGGATTATGAAAGAAATGGTGCTCAGGCTATCTCGGTTCTTACAGATGTCAGTTTCTTTCAAGGTTCACTCCTCTATCTCCTTCAAGCAAGAGCGTGTGTCACCCTTCCAGTACTTCGAAAAGAATTTATCATAGACCCCTTGCAAATAGAAGAGGCACATGTGTGTGGTGCTGATGCCATACTTTTAATGGCATCTATCCTTGATGTATATCAGCTAACAGATTTCATGGCGCAGGCTGGTGAATATGGTATGGATTGTCTTGTGGAAGTTCACGATGAAGCAGAATTAGATATTGTACTGGGCACCAAGGCAAACCTGATCGGTATAAACAATAGAAATCTGAAGGATTTCTCAATAGATACAGAGACAACGTTTCGTCTGAAAAAAAAGATACCCGATAACATTGCAGTCGTTGGAGAGTCTGGCTTAAAAACTGCGGCAGACATCATAAAACTTGCAAAAGCAGGAGTCTGTGCCGCACTTATTGGTGAGACTTTGATGAGGGGAAAGCTTGGTGGAAACAGCCTTCAAGGCTTAAAAGCATTATAGGAGAACAATGAACATTCGTACACGCATAAAAATGTGTGGTATCACAAGAAAGAAGGATGTTAAATTTGCCCTGTCGCAAGGAATTGATGCGCTTGGGTTTATCTTTTATGAAAAGAGTCCACGAAACGTCTATCCTGACTTTGTGAAAAAAGTTGTGAAAAAATTACCGCCATTTGTTGATGGGGTAGGTGTTTTTGTAGATCGTGACAGAGAGGAAGTTGAAGAGATAGTAGAATATTGCGGGCTTTCTCATGCACAACTGCATGGGAAAGAAGATTACAAATACTGTGAAAGAGTAGGGCGCCATGCTTCACCTTGCCATGTTATAAAAGCGTTTCGTGTGAGTGAATCAACAAAGAGTTCCGATTTCATCCCATACAGCGACGTTGTTCATGGATTTCTTCTAGATTCATATTCAAAGGGGAATGCTGGAGGAACAGGAAAAACATTTGATTGGGATATGGTAAAACAACTGGATTTGAACAAACCATTAATTCTGGCAGGAGGTTTGTCTCCACAAAATATAGAAGAGGCTATTTTGATAGTCAAACCTTTTGGTGTTGATGTTAATTCTGGTGTTGAAATTGAGCCGGGCATTAAAGATCACTCAAAGCTGATGGAGTTTGTGCAACGAGTTCGTTTGGCTGATACAGCCCTATAGATATGCGAAAAAAGTGAAACATAGAAAATCTATGGTAAAAAATGATTTTCTCAACTTAAGGAGCCTCCAAATACTGGGAAAGCAATTGGGGAATTCTTTCGTTTGATAGGGGATGTCCATCCTCAAGAATTGATAGGGAAAAGTGTGTTTTAGTTGTACAATTCACTTTGTGATAAAAAAAGGTACACAAACTGATCGATGTGTTACTGATTAGCGTGCTATCGTAAAAGCTCCGGTATATCCTTTTGTTCTCAGTGTCTGCTCACTCCTTTTGGCATTCTCCAATGTATTGCCAACGTAGACCTGGACCCGATTGTATGTGTTCCCTTTAATGCTTGCTTCCATTATTACCACCTTATGTCCATATTCATGAAATCTTTTCTGGAGAGACAGGGCATTGTTCTTTTCCAGAAATGCTCCAATCTGAACATAATACTCTCCGGATTTTAAGTCCTGGTATTTTGCAAACCTCCATTTCCCACTCATCCTGTTAACTTTAGTTTCTCCAAGAGCCGTTATTTTAACTCGAGCAGTTCCTGAGTGTAGCAGTGCAATTTTCTTGGCTGCTCCATAGCTTAAATCGATAATACGCCCTTGAACAAACGGTCCCCTGTCATTGACTCGGACAACTATTTCTTTGCCGTTCTCAAGGTTCGTTACAAGCAGCACAGTATTCATTGGAAGCACCTTGTGAGCTGCGGTGATTCCATGCATATTATACCTTTCACCGTTTGAAGTGAAATTTCCATGGAAGTCTGCTCCATACCATGAAGCAGTCCCCACTTCCTCGTAGCCAACAGCGGAGGGAAGAGGAGAGTACGTTTTGTTGTTTATCACATAGGGGCGTTGTGTGCCTGTGAGTGTACTCGATGTTGCTGCGAAGCAATCGAAGCATGGGGGGGGGAGAAGAAGGAAAAAAAAGGAGAACAGGGAGATACATGCACGTTCTCTCTTTAAAGAAATTAGCCCGTAAAACTCTTTTAAAATGCGATCAATGAGTTTCATTCTTGTCAGCTTGCATGGCTTCCCTTATTCTTTCCATATAAAAAAGGCCGGCTTTTCCTGTTGTGTGAGGAACATATGGGATGAGACCATTCTCTGGTGCAACGGATGGAATTGAGTCAAATCGGACTTCCTTTTCTTCATCGACCCATGTCAGATGGAGATCCAGCAAGGGCCGCATGACCTGTAAGTATCCGTTTGCATCACGTGCAATGGTGATGTGTTCCCAACGTCTTGTAACGTATCCCTTGTACCATATTCCAGGTTTCTGAAAGCCACTGATTTTATCACTCATCGTATGGTCAATTTCTTCTTTGTCGAAGTCAAGATTATTGGTGATAATATTCTCAACCTCAAAGCTTCCCTGGACGCTGAGTCTTGCAAAATCATCGTATTCATCTAGATCATTGCGCATTAGAGAAGTACCTTTATCGTAAAATGACCATTGAGCATGGCAAACCTGACAGTTAGCGATATCTTTATACAGTGAATGGGCTTTGTGTTTTAATCCTGGAATAGGATGTTGTTTGTTGTCCCTTGAAGATTCTAAAACAAAGCTGTTATCAACCTCGCTATAACGAATATTTTTCAGAGGAATGTCGCTGTTGATTCGCTCACTGTCGTGACAATCAACACATTGGATTGTTTTTGCTTTGCTCTCTGAATTCATAAGTTCATCACCCGAATGGCAATCAACACAGCCTAGACCTCTTTCTTGATGTATATCAGCTTTGAGTTGATGGTACTCGATACCATAAGGGCGGAAGTGCTTCATCTTAGTAGTGTATGGTGTTCTGTATTCATCGTTCATATCATGTTCAAACCGTCCGTAATAGTCGTATCCCACACGGTTTCCGTAATGACATTGAAGGCATTGAGTATCTTGAGGTGTTTTTATAAAAGAATGAGATAGAAGTTTTCCCTCATTAAATAAAAGATGGCAGCTGGCACACCCGGTACCTCTTGAAGTTGCAGGGTAGCTGTCGCCAGAATAATACGGGTGACAGCGAAGACAGCGTCGCCTGAGAAGGTCATCAGCTAAATCCAACACAGTCGCTGGTGAATCTACAATAGGGATTTCGGTAAGAGATTGCAGGCTGTTTTTTGCTCTAAAGGCTTTACGTACGAGGTTTACTTTGTTTTTTATGGTAAAATGAAGAGAGTGGGAATTGCTTTTAACAAGTTGTTCATGGCATTGACCACATGTGTGCATCATATGATCGGGATGAGATGGCTGACGAATGAGCTGATTGTGGCCAGCCTCCTTATTGTTTGCTTCTGCATTTCCTTTATGGCAGGTGGTACATTCAATGTCATGGGCAGGGTCTAAAGTCATCTTATGACATGCTCTACATCCTTTATCTTGTGAGACAGTACTGGGATCTGTTAAAGCAGTATCCACGGAAAATTCCTGCTGGTTGTGATTCTTCTCTTGTTGGTCTGAACAGGAGTAGCACAAAAAAAATGTTACAAGAAAAGATACTTTGAG
>CAMZKT010000129.1 GCA_947311435.1 uncultured Desulfocapsa sp. | reverse complement strand
CAGCGAAACTCAAAACGTGCCCGTGAAATGGCGTTGTCCCGATACTGTGCTCCGGGATGGCCCTTTGCCAGATCGGCCGCGTGTGCTGCAAGTTTATAGGTCACCACCCCTTCGCGTACATCTTCACGATCAGGAAGTCCAAGATGTTCCTTGGGAGTGACATAACAGAGCATGGCTGTACCGTACCAGCCGATCATGGCAGCACCAATGGCACTGCTAATATGATCGTATCCTGGAGCAATGTCTGTTACCAGCGGGCCAAGAGTATAAAATGGTGCCTCACCACATGCTTTGAGCTGTTTTTCCATGTTTTCTTTAATCATGTGCATGGGGACATGGCCGGGGCCTTCAATAAAGGTTTGCACATCATGCTTCCAGGCAAGGCGGGTCAGCTCGCCCAGTGTCTCAAGTTCGCCAAACTGTGCCGCGTCATTGGCATCCTGCAGGCAGCCAGGTCGCAGCCCATCGCCCAGTGAAAAGCCCACATCATACTGTTTCAGGAGTTCACAGGTTTCTTCAAAGTGAGTATAGAGAAAACTCTCCGTATGGTGTGCCAGGCACCACTTGGCCATGATACTCCCCCCCCGGCTCACGATTCCCGTGGTACGGTTTGCTGTCATGGGAATATGATGCAGCCGCAGCCCGGCGTGAATTGTAAAGTAACTCACTCCCTGCTCACATTGTTCAATCAGGGTGTCTTGGAAAATTTCCCAGGTCAGCTCCTCGGCTCTGCCATCGACCTTTTCAAGAGCCTGATAGATGGGAACAGTGCCGATGGGAACGGGAGAGTTACGTATTATCCATTCCCGTGTTTCGTGAATGTTTGCTCCCGTGGAGAGATCCATCACGGTATCGGCTCCCCAACGGGTCGCCCAGACCATCTTTTCCACTTCTTCTTCAATGCTTGAAGTAATGGCGGAATTGCCGATATTGGCATTGATCTTCACCAGAAAGTTCCTGCCGATAATCATGGGTTCACTTTCCGGATGATTTATGGAACAGGGAAGCACCGCACGTCTTTTGGCTATTTCTTCCCGTACAAACTCTGCTGTTATGTGCGTTTTGGGGATGTTGGCACCAAAGTTTTGCCCAGGGTGCTGAGACAGTTCTTCCTGGAGTTCATCGATGCGCTGGTTTTCGCGAATGGCCACGTACTCCATTTCGGGGGTGATAATTCCCTGACGGGCATAATGGAGTTGGGTAACATTCTTCCCGACTTTTGCTCTCAGAGGTTTTTTCACCTCCTGAAAACGCAGGTGATACAGATCTGAGTTGTAGAGACGTTCTTTTCCAAAAGAGGAGCTCAAATCATGGAGCTGTTCAACATCTCTCCGATCCAGTATCCATTCTTCACGTAATCTCGGCAAACCTTTGCGTACATCGAGTGCCATATCCGGGTCGGAATAGGGCCCGCTGGTATCGTAAATGGTGACCACCGAGCCACTGTTGCCGGGCCCTTTAATTGCGGCATCCTCAACGCTGACTTCACGCATACCCACTTTGATAGGGTGTAGCTTACCTGGTACATACACTTTTTTTGAATTGGCAAAAGGTGTACGGGTGATAGTGTTTTGACTTGGGAGTTTTTCTGTTTTTTCCATGGTTCGTGCCCTTTCTAAGAGTTTTCTGTGGTCATGCTTTCCACCAGCTATGAAAATGATGTACAGGCCCATGACCGTTTCCTGTTACAAGGTCGGCACCAGCCCGCAATGCCTCGTCAATAAATGTTTTAGCCTCACGAACTGCCGTGGACAGATCCAGACCTTTTGCCAGGCCTGCGGCAATGGCTGATGATGTTGTGCAACCGGTACCATGACTGTTGAGGGTAATGACTCTGCTTCCCTTCAGTATTAACGTTTCTCCGCTAAGGCGATCATAGAGGAAATCTTCACTGGTGGGGCCGGTCAATGCGCCTCCCTTCAGAAATACACGATTACAGCCAAGGGTTGCCAGGTCGCGGCAGGCATCACCCATCTGTGAAGCTTCGGTGATATCTCTGCCAAGCAGAAGTGAGGCTTCGGCAAGGTTTGGGGTAATGATTGTTGCAAGTGGAAAAAGATACTTTTTCAGGGCATCCACCGCATCGTCCTGGAGAAGTTTATCTCCGTTTCTCGTCACCATTACCGGATCAAGAACAATATTCTTACAGTTGAATTTTTGCAGGCACTCTGCCACGGTTTTGATGACTTCCGGGGAGTGGAGCATTCCTATTTTTACCGCATCTGCACCAATATCGGTCATCACTGCCTTCATCTGGAGAGCGATGAAGTCCGGGGGAACGGGTTGAATCCCCAGTACCGTGACACTGTTTTGAGCTGTAAGAGCCGTTATCACCGACAGGCCATAGCAGCCAAGAGCGGAAAATGTTTTCAGGTCTGCCTGCATTCCTGCTCCGCCACCGCTGTCGGATCCGGCAATGGTTAATGTCCTGTAATATTGCTTTTTCATTTTGGCTTCTGTGAGTATTGCTACCAGGCATGTATAAGATCAGTTACTTTAACCGGATTTTCTATCAGGCCATGCTTGAGCGAGAAATCAGCAAAGCGTTGCCAGGCTGCGACATCCGAACCGCCGGGAGTAGCATAGAAGGGAAGAGTCAGGCGAAAAGCGTCGGTTTCAATACGAGGATCGACTTCTGGTAAAGCCTTGAGATAGATTTGCAGGGATTCTTCAGGGTTCTCGTGCATATAGGCAGTTGCTGTTTCCACTGACTCAATAAAGTCTTTTATGCTTGCTTGCTTCTTTGCCAGGGTTTTTACCCCGCTGACAAAGATCAATTCCTCATAATCAGGGATTCCCCATTTCTCCAGCTCAAAGAATTCAGCTTCAATATTCCGGTGAGCCATGGTCACGGTTTCATAGGTTTTAAAGGGCCCCATCACCGCCGCAACATTCTTGGAAACCAGTGCCGGTACAATGGTAAAGCCAACATTAACAGGCTCATAGTCCGTCACTCCGTTAATATTCATAAAAGCCTTGAGCAGCACATCCATAAGGCCGGGTACGGTATAACCGATTTTCTTTCCTTCCAGATCTTTGGGGGTTTTTATCCCCTTACTTTTCAAAAAAAGGAGTGTGGTTAAAGGATGTTCCACAAGCTTTCCAATTACTTTGATTTTCAACCCGGCCGATGCTGCAATAATGGTTTGAGGTTCGTAGGAGACTGCAATATCGACATTTCCCGAAGCGGCGAGTTTCAGGCCATCCGCCGTTTCAGAAGGAGAAATGATCTCCACTTCCAGTCCCTTTTCCTTGAACAATCCTTTTTCCTGTGCAACATAGATGGGGAGGTGGTCGATGTTGGGGAACCAGTCCAACATCAAGGTCAACTTTTGGGCAGATGCAGAACCTGTACAAAAAAGAAATGAACAGGTAATAAGTAATGTAATTAATTGTGTTTTCATGTTGTTTTGATCCTGTAGTTTATAGAGGTAACTGCTTACAGGGCACCGCATCTTTCCGTGGTCACGCTGGCTTGCGTATGACCTATACGCTGCGCCAGCCTGCCTACGAAAAGCTGCAGTACCCTGTAAGCAGTTACAAAATCAGTGGTTTACGAAAAATTATTCGCTTCCCCCGTGAGTAGTTACTTATAGAGTTTGACTGTTTTTCCAGTGAATGCTCTTTGTTTCAAGCCAGCCCACAAAGAACCAGAGGGACAGGCCCATGAGCGACAACCAGAGGATAACAGCAAAAACCAGATCCACCTGCAGGCGGGCATTGGCCTGAATCATCAGGTATCCCAATCCTTTTTGTGCTCCAACCCATTCGCCAATGACTGCACCAATGGTTGCCACCGTCACCCCCACCCGGAGCCCCGCAAAAAAGTGGGGCAAAGCCCAAGGCCAATAAAGCAGACGCATGGTTTGCCAGAAGCCTGCCCCCATGAGACGAAACAGCACACGATATTCGCGATCACAGCTTTTGAATCCTTCCAGAAGAGCCACTGTGATGGGGAAAAAAATGATAATGGCAGCCATTAATATCTTTCCTTCCATGCCATAGCCCATCCAAACGACCAGTAAAGGAGCCAGGGCGAAAACAGGAATGGCCTGGGAGGTGACCAGAAAAGGGGAGAGGGCTTTTTCCAGCCAGGGCCAGGCAAACATTCCCATGGCCAGGGGGATAGCAACCCCAAGAGCCAGAGCGATGCCGCAAAGTATCTCCATCCCGGTGGTGAATGCGTGGGGGAAAATTAATGGAGACCTTACTATGGCCGTTTGTGCCACAAGAACAGGAGGAGGCAGAATAAAAACAGGGATTGCAAATATTCTACAGGATGCCTCCCAAATCCCAAGAGCTGAGAGGAGGAGTGCAAAAGCGAACACATTACTCCGAGACATGGATAATATCTCCTTCCAGCTTTTGCAGGATTCTTTTCTTTATTGCCAGTAATTCGGGTTTGTCAAAATCTCTGGGTTTTTTGTCATGAAGTGTGATTTTCTCCTTAATCTTCATGGGTCTGGCACTGAGTATGTAAATGTCATCGGCCAGGAGTAGAGCTTCATCCACATCATGGGTAATCATAAGCAGAGTTCTTTTGAATTCACTCTGCAAAAGAAGCAGCAGGGATTGAAGGCTTTTTCTGGTGATGGAGTCCAGTGCAGAAAGCGGCTCATCAAGCAGAACAAGATCTCTGTTAAACATAAGGGTTCGTACCAGGGCACAACGCTGACGCATCCCCCCCGACACCTGATGGGGCAGATGGTGTTCGTAGCCTGTAAGCCCGAGTCTTGCAAATAACTGAATGGCGCGCTGCTCTGCCCGGGTACGATTATCACCGCCAGTTGTTGCGGGCAGCAGGCTGTTTTTCAAGAGGGAAAACCAGGGAAGCAGCAAATCCTTTTGGTGCATATAAGCAGCCAGATCGCCGAGATTGTCCACCCTGTTCCCTTGCCAACTCATCTTTCCGCCATTGCTTTCACAGGCTCCGGTCAGAACATCAAACAAGGTGCTTTTCCCACAGCCGGATGGGCCGATAAGGACAGTAAAGCGATTCAGGCTTACGGTGAAATCAAAACCGGAGAATATGGAATCCCGGTCAAAAGTCTTTGTTAAACCAGAGACAGCAAGCATTGGCCACACTGCGGCAGAGAGGTATAAAAAGAGGAAAAGACGTGCCTGATTCGGCACAAGAGAATCGAGTTTCATTCACCATGACTTTCCCTACGACTTAATTACAAGTATCAGGTTCCAGGAGTGTAATCTCAGCTGCCTGTTCGACAGCACCCCCAAGTCTCTAAGATATAGGCTAATGGAAGAAAAACAGCGTATATCGGGTAAACCCTGCACTTTCCGAAGTGCAGGGTTTACCCTCATCCTTTCTTTAGCATAAAGACCTTTTTCGCGCAAGTGTTGAAGGGATTGTTCCCAGACCCGACACTGCGAAAATTCGCAGGGTCTGGGACACATACATCATTGCATCACGGTTTTATAATAATTGCCGGATACATTCCTTCATGATCTCCACTGGGGTAGGGTTGAATGGTATTGTAGGAGATATTCTGATTCTGTTGAGCATGTCCCTTGTTGTCGTTTCCATCAAAAAAAGCGCCATTTGCTTCTAGTATATGAAGAATTCTTTCATGAAAAGCAGTGAGCAGTATCTCGCCATCGCCTTCAAAATACATTTCTCCCAGACGAACATTTCCTTTAGTTTCCTTGAGTTTTTCCAGGGGAATGGAATTGGTTTTTAAATCCTCGGCACAGGTTATTAATCCCCAGACCAGTTGTGCAGGTGGGATCTCAAAGGAAGTTTCAACATCAAGAATGGTGTGAGGCATGATGATGCATCCTGCGCCAATGGAGAGCCTTTTGTCAGTTCCTCCTCTTATGAAGCTGTTAAACCCGACAAAAACGGTTTCTCCGAGATCGCAGTTGATGATTTTCGCTCCATGTGCCGTGATATCATTAGCGGACAAGCGGGAATTGATGATAAAACAATTTTCCTGTGCATTGGCTCCTTTTCCCATCCAGGCATTTTGTAACAAGGCTCGTTGGGCAACGAGCACATTGTCTTGGATGGTAGTTTCCGAGTCGACAGCAGCAAAACGATCGACGGAGGATGTTTCAGGCACCGGAACCGGGATCGTGTTCCCAACGGTTTCGAAAACACGTTGAAAATCGTCTTTGTAGTTACGAATAAAGTCAATCAGAAGCCCCTTTGGAGCCTCGCCCGCGGTAAACTCTATGTACTTTTTCAATTGCTGAGCCGGATATTTATAAAGGAAGTTGAAGTTCCCCTTACTTCGTACCCAGACAGTTCCCGGTGCGAGGCGGAAATGGTTGAGTTCGCCCACCTGTACGTAGGAATAGCTGCCAACAATACAGTCATTGGTTGTAGTGAGATCCACCGTGGCAAATGGTTCGAGAAAACTTCCGTCCATTGGTGCTCCGTGGATATTTGCGTAATGCATGGCAATGGTATTATAAATGGGAAACTTCTCGGGCATTTCCGGGTCATGGGAGTAGTTGTGAACCAGGGTTTTGATTAAAAAACTATTCTCAATCCTCATGCCCTCATAGTTATCCAGAGGGATGCTGAAGTTACCGTATTGGTACACCGTCCCTTTTTCTTTCAACTCATCTCCCCTGATATCACTTTTGTACAGGATGGAGTTGATAACCGAGCACTTCCCAAGGAAATAACTTCCCGAAAGGTTGGAATGCGAAAATTCAAAGTCCAGAGGATGGTGAGAGGTGATACCGTAAAATCCATAAAACTGAGTGAGTTGATCGTAGGAGACGACACCATCAACAAAGGGTTTGGCATTAAAGGAAAATTCACGTAAATTTATGTTTACCCTCTGAATAATTCTTTTATAGAGTTGATCCAGTTTCATGATTCCCTCCCGGTTCCGGTAAACTCCACCATTGTGTGATAAACGGCGGAAAAAACATCTGTCATACGAAGAATACCTATAATATCATCTCCCTTGGTTACCAGAAGAGAGTAGAGCTTTTCCTCAGCAAGCTGATGGATGGCCATGGACAGGTTTGCGTCATGGTCGATACACTCACTGTCTGTGGCGGCGCGCATTAAATTCTCAACTTTCAATGATAACGCAGATTCACAGATTCTCTCCAGAGAGAGAGTCTCTGATCGTTTTCTTTTGTGGTGCAGCTTTCTGACGAATTCACCACTGAAACCGAAACGCAGGAGATCGTTGGTCTCAAAGTCCTCTTCATCACCGGGGTCAAGGGCACAGAGCGCGTCGGCGTGATTCAGCTTCCCGACTATTTTGTTTTCATTATTGACTATTAAAACAGCACGATGTTTGTACTGTGTACAGTTATACTCTTCCTGTGTGTGTTCAAGAGCCAAAACGGCATCAAAAACGGTTGAGCCAACGGGTAAATGGGTATATTCTGACACCGGTGCCATAATATCCGTCACACTGTAATTTTCCAAATCCAACCCTCCTGATTAAAAGTTATAATTCTTTTTCCAACTCATTAATCTTACTTCCTTCTCCAAGTAGAATGAGAATGTCGTCAGCCATGAGCGGGCTGTCCGGTTTCGGGTTGAAAGTCATTGCTTCGTTAACCCGTTTAATGGCGACAACAATGATATCGTATTTTTTTCTAATACCAGATTCCATTAATGTTTTTCCGGAAAACACTGAATCCTTCGTGATACAAACTTCTTCCATGCGCAACCCCAAATCACTACTCTGCATCGTAAAATCAATGAAATCCATTACTGTTGGTCTGACTATGAGTTGTGCCATACGTCTTGCGCCAATGGAATAGGGAGAAATTACTCGACTGGCGCCTGCTCTGCGGAGTTTTCTGCCCACCCCTGAAACACCACTGGATCTTGATAGAATAAACAGGTCATTGTTGAGTCCACGGGCAGTAAGGGTGATATAAAGATTATCAGCATCTGAGGAAACGACGGCTATTAAGCCGTGAGCATCTTCTATTCCGGCTTTGAGGAGTACATCATCGTCGGATGCTTCACCTTCGATTGCCAGGTATTTCTGTTTGTCAATTTCTCCAACAACCTCCCGATTTTTTTCTATGACAACGAATTCACGATTATTTTCGTGGAGGATAGCGCAAATCTCTCTGCCGATCCGACCAAAACCACAAACGATATAATGCCTGTTGAGCATGGCAATTTTATGATCCATTTTTTTTCTCCCTAAAAACTTTTGCATCCCTCCTTCAACGATGGATTCTGTTATATGGCTAAAGAGATACATAACATAACCGACACCGGCAACAGCAAGAAATACCGTAAAAATCCGCCCTGCGGGATGAGTGGGGACAACGTCACCATACCCCACGGTTGTGATGGTGATTACCGTGAGATACAAACCGTCAATAAGGGACTTGTCTTCAAGCAGGACATATCCGGCTGTCCCGCTTAAAAGAATGAGTAGCAAAGGTAGTGTGAGTAGAAGGTTTCTTGTCATGAGGCGGAGTGTACCTTTTTTTTTTGCAAAATACAGCTAAAGGTTTGCACTACATCCCAATAACAGGCTTGCTAATCTCTGTTTCAAAAGTAAAATAGAGTTCTGCTGCCGGTATTCTTTACTTTCTCTCTTCGACTGAAGTGATTTTAAGCTGAAAAGTTTCAAGACCATTTGCAGACATTGTGGAACTGAAATCTCCGTGAAGTTTTTTTATAGCCGAAAGAGTACTTTGGCTTATGGACTCCACAGATTCTGATTTTGCACTCCCTTCCGCTTGAAACGTCATGGTAATGGAGTCGTCGCAACTGATGGTACTGATTTGCAGTCGTCCGCCAGCTTCAATTGTATCAAGGCATCCTCTGTAAAGTCGATATATAACATGTTGCAGAAGGGAGGGGTCGTTGTAAATGAAGGGTAATCCTTCCTGCAACTTCAGGGTAAAATCAATTTGTCCCATATTGGCAAAGCGTTTCAAAAAAATACTTTCCTCCACAATCAGGTCATTTAATTGAAAAGAAGATAGGGGGGCATCGGATCTATGGGCTAATCCACTGAGATGATGTAACATCTCTGCAGCAGTTACCACCCGTTTTTCAATGGTGGCGATGGATTTTTGTAGCCTGTTCTGTTGCACTTCATTTGTGTCAATTCCTCCCATGGAAAGAAGGTCTCCCATTAATCCGCTGGATTCTCGTATCACTCCAAGATGGTTTTTCATGTCATGAGAAAAACCGGCGATTAAACGCCCCAGGGACTCTATCTGCTCTTGTCTGATTGAGTTTTCAATTTGTGGATCCATAACCATAATTATCCCTGTGTGTGATTTCTTTTGTCGGTGGCAGTTTTTATTTTATCCAGAAGTTCCTTGAGGTCAACAGGTTTCATGATGTAGTCAAATGCTCCCTTTTCCATTGCCTCAATCCCGGAACCTGCAGAACCGTGTCCGGTAAGCATAATTACTTCAATGGTGGGGTCAAAACTCTTTATGGCGGTTAGTACGTCAATCCCGCTTATATCAGGCATTTTTAGATCAAGAATAACGATGCCTGGTTTTATCTCTTCTAAAATGTCAAGTCCTTCCCGGCCACTGTGGACATCGGTGGCATCAATACTGCGAAGTTTGAGGCGCTGAGAAAGTGTTGAAGCAAATTCAACTTCATCGTCAATTATTAAGAGCTTGGTCTTTGTCATCTTTCTACTCTCCTGAGGGAAAGGGTTAGGAAGCAGTGGGCTTGTTGCGGTTTTGAGTTAATTCTGGCTAAGGGGCAGGTGTATTTCAAAGGTCGTACCTTTGCCGACCTCGGAAGTAACCTTTATTGTCCCGCCAAGTTTTTTTATCAGACCGTACACTATGGATAATCCTAATCCAGTGCCTTTGCCAACTTCTTTGGTTGTAAAAAAAGGATCAAAAATATGTTTTTGCACTTCAATACTCATGCCAGGGCCGTTATCACGAATTTGTATCTGGACAGTATCGTCTTCAATTTGTCGGGAACGCAAGGTGATTGCGCCGCCGCTGCCGATGGCATCAACTGCATTGTTTGTAATGTTGATAAGGATCTGCTGTAACTGGCCACGGTCGCTGACTATTTTTTTCAAATCAGGGGCCAGGTCGAAATCGATCTTAATCTGGTTGTAAGAAGCTTCTTTGGCAAGAAAATCAACCACTTCTCTTATAACCTCGTTGATATTGATCTCCTCTGTTCTGACCTCAGCCTGACGTGCGAACCCAAGAAGTCGATGGGTGATTTTTTTGCATCGTTCCACGCTGCTCTGTATACCATCCAGGGCATCTTCCATTGCCTGTTTGTGGGTGAAATCATCTGTTATTTCAATAAAATCCTGAGCCAAACCGGCTTTCTGATTTATCACTGCAAGGGGATTGTTGATCTCGTGGGCAACACCTGCTGCAAGTCTACCGATTGAAGCGAGTTTGTTGGGTTGTTCTGCTTCAATCAGAAACTGTTCTCTTTTGAGATCAGATTCGCGAAGATGGTTGGTAATGGCACTGCTTAACCTGTAAATCACGATAAATGAAATGAAGAGACAAGAGAGGAAAATCGTTGTCAGGCGTATTTTGAATGAACGCCATGATTCTGCATACATATATTGTTCCTTGACCAGCACCAGTTCCCAGGGGGTATTTTTGAGTTTGGTGATGGCCTGGAAAATAGGTTGCTCGTTGTAAATCTTTTGGAATATTTGAATGTTTGTCAATTCTGCCGTAAACATTTCGTTTCCAGCGAGTGATTTTTTGATACTCCTGGAAGTGATATCGGGAAGATCGTACAGGACACATCTTTCCCCGGGCTTTCCATATTTATGCGGGGCTGTTTGGGCCATATAATTTGGATCAACAAGAAATATATCATCGGCATAGGTGATACCTATGGTGTCTACAAAATTTTGCAGTGCCTTCCCTTCAACGGTAACCCGCAAAACCCATTTTTCCTGTTGCTGTGGGTGTTTTTTACTCACAGCGATGACAAAATGAGGGATTTCACGGAAACCTGAAAAGATGGTACTGATATAGAAGCCCTGGCGAAGGACTTCCTGGTACCAGAGTTGTTCGCTGTAATCATGGTTCTCGAGTGCGTAAGGTCCGGCGTACGCCTGTTGAGTGCCATGCGAATCGATAATTTCAATATCGGCAACCTCAGGATATTCATTCTGTAATCGATTAAAAAGAATGTTTAGTTCATGGCTGTCCAGCAACTCTGTATAACGATCGTCTCGAGCGACAAACCTTATGACCGATTGGAGTTCTGCAATGAATTTTTCAATAGTACTCTGGGACTGTTTCAAGTTGAGAATTAACTGGTCAATTTCTTCGTTTTGCAGCAGTGACGCATACTGATTGTGTGAGAGGAGAGAGATAATGAGCAAGGGCACAAAAACAAGAACCATCAGGATAATTCGTAAGCCTTTTGAGAAATGTTTATAGCCTTTGTCCAGATCGGAGCCACTAATGATATTGTCTGAGGGAGGGGGAAGAATTTTAGTCAACAGGTTAAATTTTGTATTTTTCATCGTCTTTTCTCCCTGGTTGAGTTGAGTGATAAGATGGTTCCGGGTAGCAGCTTGTTGTCCAGAAGAGCTTCGAGTGTGTCAGTGACAGAGCCGATAACGGAATCAATGACCCTTATCTTTTTCCATTTGAGATATTGGTAATGTTGCTCCTCAATTCCACAGCAAATAACGGTCTGTACGTGTTCTTTGGTGGCAAGATTACAAATGGACTCCGCTGTAACTCGGGAGATGATAATAGAGTGTGGCTCTTCAAGTAGCTGCTGGTCGTAGTAGGCAGCAATTATGACTTCCGGGCACAGATCAAATCTTGGAGCTATAAAATCATCCTGAACAGTGATAAGGACTTTCATTTGATCCTCTGATTTCCCATGGTGTTGGAGTGTTAGTGGTTTAGGTATAAACAGCAGGTTGGCTTCAGTTTAGGTCATACCTGTTTATTTTACGCCAAAGAGTTGTTCGTCCCCATCCAAGAATCTTCGATGCTTTAGACCGGTTTTCGCCGGTTTTTCGGAGTGCGTCCAGAATCATTTCTTTTTCAATATCCATCCATCCGTCATGAACCGTGTGGAAGGAAGACTGCGGCTGGGATGGTTGAGCAGTTGGCTGCTCTTGAGGGTCGGACTGCAATAAGTATGCGGGGAGATCCTGTTTCAGAACTTTCTCTCCCTGGCAGATATTGGCGCAGTATTCCACAATATTTTGTAGCTCTCTTACATTTCCAGGGTAATGATACTGTTCAAGAATAAGAAGGGCTTCATGGGAATAATTTGAAATTCTTCGTTTAAGTTTTGTACTGAACCGACGCAGAAAAAAATCCAGAAGTTTTCTGATATCTCCTTCCCGTTCATGTAAAGGTGGTACTACAAGGTTCAACACATTTAATCTATAAAACAAATCTTCTCTGAAACGTTTGTTTGTAATGTCTTGTCTGAGGTCTCGGTGAGTTGCGGCTATAACGCGGACATCAACCTGAATTTTTTTACTGCCACCAACCGGAAAGAACTCCTGGTCATCGAGTACAGAGAGCAGTTTGACTTGTAGGGGGGGGAAAGATCTCCTATTTCTGTAAGAAAAATTGTTCCCTTGTCAGCAAGACGAAACATGCCTGGCTTATCTTTTACTGCACCGGTGAAAGCACCTTTGGAGTGGCCGAACAGTTCGGATTCAAGTAATGATTCCGGGATGGCACCACAATTTATTTTGATAAACGGATACCGGGCGCGCGGGGATGATTTGTGCAGGGCTTCGGCGATCAGGTCCTTACCTGTTCCTGTCTCTCCAGAGAGTAATACAGATGCATCGGTACGGGCCAGAACAGTCATCAGCTCGAAAACCTTTTTCATCTGAGGACTGTGCCCTATGATTCCGACCTGAGTTGAAGGGGAGTTCTCCACTGTATGGTGTGCCTGTGATGCCGAAATATCTTCCATGACGACGAGGGTGCCAGTACTTGCCCCCTGCTCATCAGGAAGAGGTGAAATGGTAAATTGAACAGGGATCTTTTTTCTTTGTCGATTGATAACGTTCCCTTCCAGAGAAATAGATTTTCCTGTTTTGAGTACCTTTTTACACAAGTCGCCTCCGGCGTGGATGTTGGAACGAAGAATATGTTCACCAGATATCCCGGTGACATCGTCGCTACGGTAGCCTGTCACGGCTTCAAGGTAACGATTCATTGAAATAATGCGCTGTTGTCTGTCGAAAAGAGCGACTCCATGAGGAATACCATTTATGATAGCCATGATAGTTGAAAAATGGACATATTCCGTTGGACGCATATGGATCCTCTGTTTTTATGGCTCATGCCTGTATGTGGAATACCACCGGGGATGCGAGGCAGTAATGACACACAGTAAAGGCTTGAGGTGGTTGGGATTAGGCTAAAGTATTCGGCATCAGATTTACTTACCCATCTCTCAATTGACCTTTTTACGAGTTTATTATGGGTTATAGTATCTTTGGAACATATATCTCCATCCCCATCAGTGGCCAAATCACCGTTACTGCCAGCCATGTAACTGCCATCAGGATAATGCTTGCCGGGATACCCCATAAAAAGAACTCACCCGTGGTGAATTGTTTGGAGTTGTAGGCGATGGCATTTGGTGCAGCACCAACCAGTAAAAGAAAGGGCATACCTGCAACCACCAGAGCAGAAAACAATATAACTTCTCCTCCCACTCCAAGGTAAGGCGCAATGACCAGAGCCACTGGCAGCGAGATCGCAATTGCCGCCACATTCATAATGAAGTTAGTCATCATCATAACAAAGAATGCCATTCCGAGTATAAAAACAATGGGGGCAGAGTTCTGGAAAAGTACCAGCCAGTTAACGGCCATCCATTTTGCTGCACCTGTTTCCCATAGACAAAAGCCAATGGACATGGCTCCGGCAAAAAGGAGAATAATATTCCAGGGAATATCCTCAAGATCATCCACATCCAGAATGTTGAAGAGGAAAAAGGCAATGGTGGAGCAAAGCAAAATGCCGGTTTTATGTAATCCCGCCAAGGCAGGAATAAAATTTTTCAGGGCAATGATGAGTATCGTGGCCACAATAATTATCGTTGTAATAACCTCCTGCCTGCTCCATCCACCGAGTTCGCTGTACATTCTTCCCGCTTTTTCTTTCAGCCCAGGTATGCGGGAACGTTCAGGTTTGAAAAACAGCATGAAAAATCCCCAGAGGATGAATGTCATCAGCCAGCCCACGGGAAACATATACTTGGTAAGTTCAAAAAAACTGATGTCAACATTCATGATATCCTTGTAAAAGCCAAGAGCCACCGCACCTCGTGCTGCACCAAGTAAAGTAACAATACTTCCAGCACCAGCCACATAGGCCATTCCGATAAATAAACCTTTTCCGAATTTTGTGGGCTGATCGTTGTCGGAATAGATCGCATGAATGGCCATCAGCAGGGGAAACATTGTCGCAGCTACTGCGGTATGAGCCATCACATGTGACAAAGCAGCTGTCATGACAAAACATCCCAAATAAATCCTACTGGTTTTTTCACCAACTATGGACAACATTTTGTAGGCAATACGTTTGGTTAGGCCAGTCTTGGTAAAAACCATTCCAATTACGATTGACCCAAAAATAAAGAGAACTGAAGGATCCATAAAATCCTTGAACGCTACTTTAGGATCACGAATCATAAACAGGGCTTGGAGGACTCCAATGGTAAGGCTGGTGACACCAATGGGTACTACTTCAAAAACCCACCAGGTTGCGGCCAGGAGAAAAACCGCTATTGCACCCTTGGCCTGTTGACTTAAAACAAAGTGTTTTCCCATGGGGTCAATGGAGTCCGGCCAGGGGGGGCAGTAATAGACAAATATAAACAAAGTGATACCGGTAAACATAAAGACAAGTCGCTTCCAGTCAAAGGGGGCGTTGTCATGTGGTAAATTAATAGTTGAGGTCTCTGTTGCAGATATTGTGGGCCTCTTTAAAGTGGTTTGTTGTGGGAAAAGATTTATTTTATGGTGCAGTAAGTGGTACACATTGCGCTGAACAATTCTTTAAGACGGAGTATTCCAATTACCTTTTCGTTGTCTGTTATTGGAATGCAATGGTGATTGCTATGACACATTGTGGCCAGAGCTTTGAGGATATGGGTGTCCACTGGAAGAGAAATTTTAATCGGCTGCATGAGGGGAGTTACCGGTTTGTTTCGATTGTTGCCGCATGCTGAAAAGGTTGATGTTTCGAAAAGGATTGCCAGTTCAGAGTGGTCGATATCCTTGCCTTCAAATTTTGTTACCGTCTCAACTTCCATCAACTGTGGTGCCAGTCCATGCAGGATGTTGACTAACGAGAGTTCTCCAACGAGTTGTTTCTGGTTGTTGATAATGAAAAGTCGTGAATATCCGAGGTGTTTATCTGCCCCGAACCGATAGGAGTTGAAGGCCTCTATGGCCTCATTGAGTGTTTGGCTTTCGTTTATGTGTGGATAATCGTTCATTGGGATTATTAAATCACGGATACCTGGGTAATCGGTGGTCACAAGTTGTTCCTCCTTCAGGTGGTGTCTAATTGTGCAAACAGAGTCCTACCAGTATTTGCTTTTCAATAATTTGTCCATTTTCATCGCTTCAATTCTGTCAAGAGTACGGGTTCTTTTCATTTTAGCCTGGTGAATGGCTTCCAGAAGGACATCAATTTCGACCGGCTTTTCCAGGAAGTCGACCGCACCGTGCTTCATCGCATCAATGCCACTGTGCACCGATGCCTGTCCGGTAAGCATAATAACTTCTATGTCCGGTCTCTTATCCTTGAGTTGTGTGAGTGTCTCAATACCATCGATCCCTGGCATTGCCAGATCAATAACAGCCACATCAATATTTTTGTCATCTGCCTTTTCCAGTGCATGTTCGCCATCATTGGCGGCTACCACCATGAGGCCACGCGCTTCAAGGCGTTGAGAGAGTAAGTCCACAAATTCCTTTTCATCATCTACAAGTAAAACCTTTGTTGCCAATTGACCGTCCATTATCTTCTCCAAAAAAATATATAAGTATGTGGTAACTCCGAATAGCTGATAATCTCCTGCACGCACAAATAATCATGCGTCATGGAGTCTTTTTCATCGGCACCGCCCAGGACCTCTGTATACTATACCCTGGTTGCAGCAAGTCTTTTAGCAGCAACTTTTTTATGAGCTTCGTCGATTAAAGAGGTGAGTTGCGTGATGTCAACCGGTTTGTGCAGGTAGGCGTAGGCACCAAGTTTCATGCAGGCTTCTCTGTCCTCTTCGGAGCCATGTCCTGTGAGAACAATGATTTCTATTCCAGGATTTGCTTTTTTAGTCCGTCGAAGGACTTCGATGCCATCCATACCCGGCATCTTCAGGTCAAGAACCATGACGTCCGGAGTTTCACTCCCAAGAAAATCAAGTGCCTGTTCCCCGTCAAAAACAGGATAAGAACCGTAGTTCCTGGTGTTGAGTCGGTCGGACAGGGTTTGAACAAATTCCTGTTCGTCATCTACCAGCAGGACCTTTGGGGGAAGGACGAAATCCTGATCCCTGTATACGGATATGGTGTAGTCTTTGCCTGTTGTGACCTCCACTTCCTTTACGCCGGGTACTGTTTTGGTGATCGAAGTCAGTGTATCGCTCAGCTTGGAGAAATTCATCACACTTTTGTTGATAAGGAGTGTGACTTTCCCATTGGTACATTGTATGTCCGGTGTATAGCCCTTATCAACGAGAGCAGAACCGACGCATACTTCCGTGGAAAAGTCTTTTACCGCTTGTCGTGAGGCCTCGCTCTCAAGGACAGCCGGTTTGTGGTAGTTTTCCATGATAAGCTGTACGACGGCTTTTGTGCTCAAATCGCTCAAAGGTTGAAAGATGTCGTACAAAGTTGGATCACCGGCACTTTTGGCGTACAAAAAATTTGTCCAATCCGTAGCGTCCCGATCGTTTTTTCGGATCAGTTTCAGTGCTCTTTTTTCCGTCAATCCTTCAGCGATGGCCCGTCTTATACGGTTTATTTTCTCATCGCTTATTCCAACGCGGAGGACGTGTGTAACCTTCGCAGGTATCAGATGTGCTGTGAAACCGGTAAATATCCACCCTGACTCGTTAAGCTTTTCAGCGATAAGCTGCTGAAGCTGTAAGGTGATACGGTTCCTTTCCAGAGTGAATTTGTTGAAGACAGACGTGGGGCCGTGGAGGGCTCGCTCAATTTTCTCTTTACTGATACCATGTTGCTGTGCAACCATATCCACCAGTTCGCCGTCTCTAATAATGTTGTATCCGGAGACTGCGGCAAGTGTGTCGCGGATTTCTTCTTCGTTGGTGAACAAAAACTGGAACAGTGCAATGGATGACATGGTGTGACTCCTTTTTTTTGTACTACGTTAAAAATGATGGCGTTGTGAAAACTCTTCACATACTTCGTTGCTGTTTCTTTTTTGTTTAATTACGACGTGCTCTAGCCCCCCGTGATTAAAGAAAAAACGTGCCTCGCACCTGAAGTTTTTTAGTTACCCATCTCTCAATTGTCCTTTTTACGAGTGAATCAAAAATAAAAAACGCTCTCCATAAGAGTTGTATGTCTTTTGTACTGGATGGTACCCTAAACATCTTATAGATGCCTCTTATGATTACATCCGTTGTTTGCTCTGTGATCAGTTACAATTTCTGGCTACAGCCTTTGTAGCTTTTAATGTGCTGACAAATAATTAAGGGTCAATCCGAATCTCTCAAAAGGAATCTAAATCAAACCTGATTACCACTAAAGCTCAGGTCGTTGAAAAAAAAAGCTAGGGTGCTCACTCTGTGAGCACCTTGGTGTGTCATACTGATCTCCAAGATTAACATCAAGGAGGTTCACATGT
>CAMZKT010000128.1 GCA_947311435.1 uncultured Desulfocapsa sp. | reverse complement strand
CTGCGCCATTGAAGTAGACTGGTCACTCATGGCAACACTCGAAGCAGAAGCTTCTTCTGCCAAAGCGGCATTTTGCTGTGTGATTTCATCCATCTGCGATACAGCCTGATTCACTTGCTCTATTCCTTGAGACTGTTCAACACTGGCCGCGGCAATTTCTGCAACGATATCACCTACTTTCTTAACCCCTGTAACAATCTCATTCAATGAAGTTCCTGTTTGGTTGTACCTCTTTTTCTGCATCCCACCATAAAAGAGGTGTTGAAACTAATTCGCATAACATTTCACACTGGAATTCAGCTCTCTGAGCATATAGATGAAGAGTGCGGGCTTGTTGTTATCGATCCCGTACAGTTTCATCAAATTTTACTTAACCTTTGTACAAATAGTGCCCAATCTATTGGTGACAATCACGGAAAAATTACCGTGAGCTTGGCTAAGGGAGATTTGAAGAAACAGGGGAAAGACTGGGTTGTTTTAAGTGTAAGCGATAACGGCGAGGGGATTCCACCTGAGTATCAGGAACGCATATTTGAGCCCTTTTTTACCACGAAAGAGAAGGAGCAGGGCACAGGGATGGGACTTGCCATAGTTCATGGAATTGTTGTCCGTTGCGGGGGCTACATAGACGTTGATAGTGCAGTCGGTAAAGGAACTACTTTTCGCTTGTGCTTTCCCTGTGTCGAATCAGAAAAGGCTGCTTTAAAGGGTGGGGTCTCCACAGGAGTCTTGGGTGGTAATGAGCGTGTAATCGTGGTGGATGATCAGGAGGCAGTACTTAAAGTAATGAAAAAGATCCTAAAAACAATAGGGTACCGAGTTACGACCTGTTCCTCCGGGCAGGAAGCATTAAAGCTGTTTTCCTGGAACCCGGATGGGTTTGATTTGATTATTACAGATTACGCCATGCCGGTTTTGTCTGGGCTGGAGTTATGTGCAGAGGTAAAAAAACAACGAAAGAATATGCCAGTTATTCTTTCGACCGGATATGGAGAAAAGTTTTCTGACACTGAGCTGCAGAGTGCAGGCTTTTCGGCGTGGCTCACCAAGCCAGTGGCTTTGCAAAAACTGGCAATGACGGTACGGGGAGTCCTTGACCACCACAATTGATTCAGGAGTATTGATGGTTTATCAAATTGATCTGATCGTTTAATGTCCAGAAATCATATATAATTCCAATAAGGAAGAAGCCTCCTGTTAAGAGATAGAGAATGCCGGAGATCCATTTTCCCTGATAGAATCTGTGTATTCCAAAAACGCCAAGAAACGTTAGTAAAATCCAGGCAATATTGTAATCAACAGGTCCTTGCTTGAACCTTATTGTCGCATCCCGGTTCATCCCTGGAATAAGAAAAAGATCTACGATCCATCCTATAAAAAAAAGTCCGAGTGTGAAAAAGTAAATAGTCCCTGAAATCGGTTTCCCATAATAAAAACGATGGGACCCAAGGAAACCAAAAATCCAAAGAATATAGCCAATAACCGGTGTGTGTGATTCTTCGATGGAATGCTGCATGCTTCCAGGTTCTCCTTAGATTTTCTGTAACTGTTCAGCAGCACTTCATCTATGTTCGATCAGGCATACTCACAGAGGACTACTCTAGTTCGCAAGCATGCTTGAGCACATATAAAGCACTGCTGAACAGTTACAGTTCGATGTTTTTGCTGATGTTACAATTTAACCTGAATCGTTACGATTTTCCTATAATTTGTGTTGGGTGTTGTCGAGCTTTTCCTTCAAACGGGAAACTCTTTTCCATGCTTTGTAAATGTGTTCTTCTTCAATCTTTTTTTCTTTGACTGCTCTTTGAATTGCCGGGATAACCTGCTTTAGGAAGTCGGGCTTATATTCAAGATTATTTCCTACAATAATCATATCAACGCCAGCGGCAAGGGCAAGGCATACAGATTCTTCAAGACCGTAGTTGTCGGTTATGGCTTTCATTTGCAGGTCATCCGTAATGATTACTCCCTGAAAGGCCAGTTTGTTACGGAGTAGGCTCCCGACTATTACTGGAGAGAGGCTTGCCGGGTACTTTGAGTCAAAGCCCTTGTGGTACAGGTGCCCGAGCATGATGCTGTCTATTGGGCTTGATTTCTTGTCGTTGATGAGTTTTTGAAAAGGGATGAGCTCACTCTTTTTCCAGCTATTGCTTATGTCTGTAAACCCGAGGTGTGAGTCTGTTTGTGAGTTTCCGTGGCCTGGAAAATGCTTGAGGCAGGTGAGTATGTTTTGTTTTTTGTGTTCTGCAAGCCAAAGAACAGCATGGTGCACAACGTGTTCAGGAGAGGCGGAAAAGCTTCGCTGGATTTTACCGATGACAGGGTTGTCCGGGTAAATGTTGAGATCCACAACAGGAGACAGATTGTAGTTAATTCCAAGCTTGCCGAGTGTGCAGGCAGTGGTGGCAGCATGGATTTCAGTACGTATGACGTCGTTATGTATGCCAAGTTCGTAAGCACTTTCAGTTTCAGGAAATCCTGTTTTTCTTTTGAGCCGTTTTACCATTCCACCTTCCTGATCGATGGCAATAAGAAGAGGTGATTGAGAATGTTTTTGCAAAAAATCGCATAAGCCTTTTACCTGTGCAGGGCTTTCAATGTTGTTGTGATTTTTATTATTTGCTAGCAACCGGTCGAAAAGGATGACTCCACCAAGATTTCTTTTTTTGATGTCCTGGATAATGGGGCTGTGTTCATTTAAGTCTTTGCCTTGGAAGCCGAGGATAAACAACTGGCCTATAATTTCTTCAAGTTTCATGAGTGAGTTTTGCTAAATGTAAAGTGTGATGGCGTCGTAAAAACTCTTCACCTGCTTCGTTGCTGTATTTTTTGTTTCATTAAGACGTACCCTAGTACACCAAAATCCAATAAAAAGAATATGCGCTTCGCAGTTGAAGTTTTTTACTTACCCATCTCTCGATTGACCTTTTTACGAGTTTGTCAAGTGTGAATGTTTTTCTTTTGATTTTCTATAGTTTACTGTGCTTTAAGGGTTCTGTCTAAGTTTATTATTGTGATCATCGTGTTGATTGGCTTGTGTCAATAATCTAGCACATCTGTTTAGTCAAAGTTTTGACTGCGGCAGATCTTCGTTTTCGGTTTGGTATTATTTCTATAAATCTAGCGTAAAACAATGGAGGTACAAGGTTTAAAAGTTTATTTTGTGTCTTTCCTGATTGGTGGCATGCATGATGCATAGAAAAAAATAACGGAAGTTGCTTAAGGTTTTTTTCTAATAAACCGATACAACTAGTAACCGTAAGAACCCATACAGAGGAAAGCAAATAATGAGTACAACATTGTCTCCATCGCAACATATATCCATCGATTCTAATATCGATGGAATAGACCAGGTTTTGGTTGAGCTTGATCATTTTCGGCGACAGACAGAACGTCTTGATCTCATGAATAAACTGCATGGACGAATGGCCGGTGTTCTGGATGTGTCTGGTATGATAGAAGCATATTCAACCTGGTTGATGCCTCAGGTAATGCACGAACTAGTCGGGTACAGGAACCAGGTTCGTTCCAAAAAACATTTATATTGTTCAGGGCATGGCCCCAGACGTCGCTCAATAATTGCCTTTGCCGAGGAAGTGTTGGGGAATGAAAACTATGAAGTAAATGCATATAAAAGCGAAGATGGTCATTTTGCACAGAAATGGATTATTGAAACGGCGGAAGATGCAGGAATACTGATAATTTTAAAAGACAAAACCAAATTGTCGGATGCTGACGTTGATTTGATAAATGAGTCCTTACAGATTCTTGCGGAATCACTTCGTCGAGGACTGGAATATGAGGAGCTTTTTGAGACTGCAAGGAAGGATGCTCTGACAGGTCTTGCTAACCGGCGTGTCTTTGAAGAGCGTATTCGTGATATCATGCTTGGTGCAAAACGCTATAACCGACCACTGACCTTGGCATCTCTGGATCTGGATCACTTTAAACAGATTAATGACAACCTTGGACATGGTGAGGGCGATCAGGTTCTCAGGCAGGTGGCAGATGTGTTTAGTGAATCAATAAGGGAAACGGACCTTCTTGTTAGGATTGGGGGGGATGAATTTCTGGTTGTCATGGATAATACCGATCAACAGAGTGGGAGGATTCTAGCGGAAAGGCTCTGTAAGGCAGTAGACGATTTGAATATATGGGGGACTTCTCAATATAAACTTGGTGTTTCCATTGGCCTCACTCAATGGAACCCAGATGAGGATCTTGATGAGTGGATGCAAAGGGTTGATGATATACTGTATAATGCTAAAAAAGCTGGTCGCGCCAGAGTAAAAGAATAGACTTCTCTTTTGCAGTTACAAAGAAAGGCTCCTTTCCGGACAGAAGGGAGCCTTTCTTTTTGTAACTGCCGACAGGGTGTCGCATTTTTCCGCGGTTACGATCGCTAACCTGCTTGCGAAAAGCTTCAGCAGCCAGTAACCACTTACAGACTCAGTGATTCTTGAATGTAAGTTGTTTGTCCACGTGAGTAGTATCTTCTCAGGTAGAAAAAATATATAATATGTAAGCTAGCTCAGAGTAATATGAATAGGGATAACATGCATCTCTTGCTGGCGCTGTTCGGTGTGGCCAAGAGACCAGTCTTTACAATTGGCAAGATCGCCAAGGAGTGTGTCTACATCTTCAACAATCCCGGTAACATTTATAACAGGATGGCGACTGAAAACCTGCGGTAAACCCTGGGTGAGATTACAGACCAAACAGCAACCTGGACGTTCATGGAGCTTCAACTCCAGAGTCAGGGTATCTCCAGATATATCATCATAGCCCAGAGAGATATCGTATGCACCTTCTTCGGCATCACCGAACAGGGCCTCAAAAAAGTCATTTGTTCGCTTTTTGGGGAAAAGTTTATCTAGTGTTTCTGTAGTGAAAAGAGATGCTATCTTATTTGCTTCCATAGTGTTATCGACACTCCTTTGGTGGGTTTTCTTTAAACGCACAACCGATATTCTATATTTCCGATCCATTATAAACGTCAAGGTATTCATGTCAAGGATCGTTGCGACCTCCGAAGCACTATGGTAAAGTCGCTGACATGGAAAAAAACTACATTCAAGCTTCTTGTACCAGTAATGAAAATTCGGTTAATCTGAACGAGTTAAACCCTCCTCAGTACGAAGCCGTTGTAAGCACTGAAGGGCCGTTGCTCGTAATTGCTGGTGCGGGAAGTGGTAAAACAAGAACGTTGGTATACAGGGTTGCCTATCTTCTCGAGCAGGGGGTTCAGCCGGATAAAATTCTTCTGCTTACCTTTACCAGAAAGGCTTCCCAGGAAATGTTGTGGCGGGCAGGACAGCTGCTCAATGAAAGCTGCCGACGTGTGGTTGGTGGGACATTTCATGGTATTGCCAATATGCTGCTTCGTAAATACGGACATCATCTTGGTTTTGGCTCTTCTTTTACCATTATTGATCGTGCAGACGCAGAAGGAATTATTAATCTGTTGAAAGCCTCCCTTGGGCTCACTGGCAAAGATAAACAATTTCCTACAAAAAGAGTGCTTGTAAACATTCTTTCTGGTTCAATTAATAAATCCATAGCCATCGATGACTTAATCTTTGAGAGCTACTCTCATCTCAGTGAACACACCAAAGATATTATAAATCTGCAACGTCATTATAAAGAGTTTAAGTTTAATAATGGACTCATGGACTATGATGATCTTCTGGTTAACTGGAAGCGCCTGCTTGATGAAAATCCCGAAGCCAGAACAGAAATTGCAGCCAGATATTCACACATCATGGTTGATGAGTATCAGGATACCAATCTCATACAGGCAGACATAGTCAGATTAATGGCGCATCGCCATGAAAATGTAATGGTGGTAGGTGATGACTCCCAGTCCATTTATTCTTTTCGTGGGGCCGATTTTTACAATATAATGCGTTTTCCCAGGGTTTTTAAAGACGCCAAGATCATAAAACTTGAGGAAAATTATCGTTCAACACAACCCATTTTATCCCTGACAAATGATATTATCCGGAATGCTGCGGAAAAATATGCAAAAAAACTCTTTACTCAGATAGAAGGAAAGCAAAAACCACGACTTTTTGGCGGACGTGATGAAAAGGAAGAGGCACTTTTTGTATCCAGGACAATTGCAGATTTGAGAGGGAAGGGAATGGGCTTAGATAACATCGCTGTTCTTTTCCGATCAGGATTTTATTCATATAAGCTGGAAATGGAACTCAACTCATCGGGTGTTAATTTTGAAAAACGTGGCGGGTTGAAACTTACGGAATCGGCACACATGAAGGATGTCATAGCCTTCCTTCGACTGCGTGTAAATCCCATTGATAGGCTTTCATGGAATAGGATTCTGCTTCATCTCGATAAAGTAGGGCCTGTAACAGCACGAAAAATATCTGCCGTTTTATCGGAAGCAGGAAGCCCAGGAGAAGTGCTGGCAAAGTACCCCTGTGGAAAGGCATGGGCACAGGGAGTCGAAGGCCTTTCCCAGCTGTTTCTAAGCATGGAGCGGGAGAGCAGGCCAGCGGTTCTCTATGAACTCGTATGGGCGTACTACCAGCCCCTTCTTGAAAAGATTTACCGTGATGATTTTCCTAAAAGACAAAAGGATCTTGATCAGTTGAAGTCCATTGTCGCAGGCTATGATAATTTACAGGATTTTGTTGATGATACCACACTCGATCCGCCGGAAAGTGCAAAGGGAAACTCCTCGGATGAAAGTGAACGGATGATTCTTTCCACTATTCATTCTTCAAAAGGTTTGGAATGGGATGCTGTTTTCGTGATGGGTTTGGCGGACGGACGTTTCCCGCATGGGTCAGTGAGGGATGGAGAACAGTGGGAAGAAGAACGTCGTCTTCTCTATGTGGCTGCAACCCGAGCCAGAAAATATCTTTATCTCACCTATCCTCGTGAACTCATGACGCCTGACAGGCAGTTTAAAAAGACTGGTATATCGCCGTTTCTCTCAGAGTTACGTACCGGTCTGTTTGAACGGCTGGACAGGGACGGAGTCCGTGAAAATTCCGGTTCGTATTCAACTCCCGACACAATGATTCTTCATGAAAAGGGGAAAAAAAGGAAGCTGTCAGTGGAGGAACTGAATAAGGGCGTCCGTGTAAAACATCCATTTTTCGGTGAAGGTGTTGTCCATGAGAAACCAAAAGGACGTTCAGTCGACGTGTCTTTTCAGCGTCATGGCATTAAAACCCTCCACCTGGATTATGCAAAACTCTCCATAGTATAATTGTGATAAATAAATTATGAATTATCAGCAAGCGTGGGAGTATCTCGATGGACTCCAGTTTCATAAAATTAAACTTGGCCTTGATGCAATGCGCTCTTTTATGGCCAAAGTCGGGAACCCGGAACAGAATTTAAAAATAGTTCATGTGGCAGGAACCAATGGCAAGGGGTCTATGAGCATGACATTGTCGACAATAATGTCCGAGGCGGGATACCGGGTGGGCTTGTATACATCCCCTCATCTCAGCTCTGTTCGGGAGCGATTCAGGGTGAATGGTCGTTTTATCAGTGAAAGAATGTTTGCAGAGTTTTCCACCAGGATTCGCGAGGTTCTGGGAAATGAGAAGATAACATACTTTGAATTTACCACTGCCCTTGCTTTTCTCTGGTTTGCAGAAGAGAATCTGGATTTAGTCGTGCTCGAGACAGGTCTTGGCGGGAGACTTGACGCAACGAACATAGTGGATCCCATTATCTCAATTATAACCAATGTGAGCATGGACCATGAAATGTACCTTGGGGATACCGTAACTGCTGTTGCTTCTGAAAAGGCGGGAATCATAAAGCAGCAGGTTCCCGTAATTTCTGCGGTGAAGGAAGATTCAGGACTTGCTGAAGTCAGAAGCCGTTGCACGGAAAAAGGTGCACGTCTCTTTTTGTATGAAGAGTCTTTTTATACTGAACTGACAGGGGACAACAGTTGGCAGTGGAAAGGAAAATTTGATGGAGTTGTGAAAAATTTTGAAAATCTTCGCTGCTCCATGAAAGGAGAGTATCAGGTTGAAAATGCATCTCTGGCGCTGGCTGCAATTGTGTTGTTAATGAAAAAAGGATTTAATGTTACGGAGAAACATATTCGGAAGGGGATAGCTCGTGTGCAGTGGCCAGGGCGACTGGAATCTTTTTGTCTTGATCGCACAAGCAGGCTCAAGGTTCAAGGTACGGGGGGCCACAATACGGTTTCCTATCTTCTGGATGGTGCCCACAATCCTGCAGGGGTTGAAAGTCTGGTGCAGACACTTAAGGCAGAATACCGCTACCGACGGTTAATTCTTGTATGGGGTGCCATGGCCGACAAGGATTTACAAAAAACCTTGCCACAGGTGGCAAGACTTGCCGATAGAATAATTCTTACGAAACCAGAGGGCGATCGATCTGCCAAGCCTGAGCTTCTTTATCAGAATGTTCCCAAGCTTTTGCAGGAGAAATGTTTACTTCTCCCTGATGTGGAGGATGCCGTGGGTGCGGCAGAAGAAATGGCAAGCAATGATGACCTGGTCCTTGTCGCCGGATCTTTGTATCTTATTGGGGCGTCACGCAGGTTGCTTCTCGGAGAGTTAGTTGATGAGTAGAAACTTTCTTGATTTCGATGCACCGGATGATGCTGTAATCAGAACAGAAAGAGCAAAAGCCAGAGCCTTGAGAAAGAGTCGCTGGTGGCAGCAGAAAACTGCATCGGGAAAATGTTACTTTTGTAGCAAGAAATCTGTCTTTAAAGATCTCACAATGGATCACCTTGTACCTCTTTCACGCGGTGGTTTAAGTACAAAAGACAATCTTGTTCCCTGCTGTAAATCCTGTAATAGTACGAAAAAAAGCATGCTTCCCCTTGAGTGGGAAGAGTATCTCAAAAAAATGTAATCAATCTCGTGTACTCTGCCGCTGTGTTTTCTTTTAAAAGTAAAGAAAAAAAGATGGTACAAGGAAAAATCAGGTGGTATAGAGAGCGTTAAATCTTTTTTTCTATAAAAGTCACTTCATAATACCCCATGGGCGGGTAGCTCAGCTGGATAGAGTACTGGCCTCCGAAGCCAGGAGTCATGGGTTCGAATCCCATCTCGCCCACCATAAATTGTTCGTATAGTCTATCATTTTGGTGTTTGTTTTCCGGTGAAGTTTGAACAATCTATATTGTATTTCTCTTTAGGATCCTTTCTTTACCAGAGTATCTCTCCCGATTTCACTATGAATCCGCCAAAATCGGACCGTATCCAAGTTTGAACCACACTATGTAAAAGGGAAAAAATGAAATTTCTTAGTTCGTTAGCAAGCTTGCTTCGTTGCAAACCTGGCAATAAATTGCTCAAAGTCTTTCTGGTAATCTACTGGCTCCAATAAATATCCTCCTCCAAAATGCTCATTGAGGATATACTCCATGTTTACCGTAAAACCAGTTGCAAAGGTGGTCGATTCTTTTATAGTGAACTCAGCAGTATAAACATTTAGTGGCCTCTCGACATGCAGTATTTGGATAAAATTAGTTGTTATACTATTGTCGTTTGGTCTCTCTATCAGTTGTATCCTTGATCCGGGGATGTTCTACAACTGATATTCAACCGTTTTTTTTCAGGAGGTTAGTAATGAAGGGTACAAAAACAAAATTTATTCTTGGTCTGTTTGCGATTGCGATCAGTTCTCCAGCTGTTGGGTTTGCAGCGGTACAAAATGATGCTAGTTTATTTCCACCTAATGCAGAACCAGGGAAATGTTATGCCAAAGTCTTGATTCCACCAAATCTTAAAAAAGTCACAGAAGAAGTTCTTCAGAAAGAGGCGACAGAAAAAATTACTGTTACTCCCCCTAAATGGGAATGGGTAGAAGAGAAAGTGGTTGTCAAAGCAGCTGAAGAAAAGCTGGAACTTATACCCGCCACATTCAAAACAGTGGAAGAAAAGATCGAAATTGTACCAAGCTCTGTCAAGCTTGTTGTTACTGAACCTACCTATGAAACAGTTGAAGAAAAAGTACTTGATAAACCAGCTCGCACGGTCTGGAAAAGGGGAACTGGATTACTCGATAAAGTTGATAATGCCACTGGCGATATCATGTGTCTTGTTAACGAACCGGCTACCTATAAACTGATTCAAAAGCAGGTCGTTAAAGCCAAAGCTTCCGTCAACAAGGTGGATGTCCCCGGTAAATATAAAATAGTCAAAAAACAAGTCATAGATAAACCAGCTGAAGTCAAAAAGTATGTTGTCCCTGCTAAATATATAACCATAAAGGTTAAAAAGCTTGTTAGCCCTGCCAAGACACAGATCGTTAAGATTCCTGAGGAGCGGCAGACTATATCAAAATATGTTAAAGAGACTGATGAAAAAATGTCTTGGCGTCCAGTTTTGTGTCAAACAAACATGACAAAAGATGTAATCGTAAAAGTGCAAAATGCATTAAAGGATAAAGGGTTTGATCCTGGTCCAGTTGATGGAGCCATCGGTGGTGGTACTCTTAAGGCATTGCGCGATTTCCAGGTGAAGATGAATTTGGCAAGAGGCGGATTGACCTATGAAACGCTTGATGCTTTAAACGTTTTTGTGAAATAATCTCTACAACCTGCTTTGATAAACAAAAAAAGCCATCCTTGGGGTGGCTTTTTTTGACTCCCCCCACTGCTTTTTAGTTTCTTCCGCATTTCCCAGAATAAGCATTCTCTTTATTGTCTTTTTCCTTTGAATTTATCCTCCTTCCTAACGAACTGTTAACGAAAGCTTAATCCAATCAAAATTATCCTCATTTATTATAGGCCAATTAATAAAAGATGAGGAATTAAATGAAAGCAATGTTTTTTGCGGGCGTTAATCAGAGTCATACGGACTGTGAGCTGCCTCCCCGGTTGAATGAATGTCTGTCTCTGCTCAATATCTCTGATTCCCTAGCATGCTCTTTGCCATTTACTGGGGACGACACAAGTGGAGGTGTTGAAAATGAGTTGCAGGTTTGCGTAAAAGGGCATGTGGACACCGTAGATCTGCCACAGAGCATTAGCCGGTCTCGTTATTTTACAAATATTATAAAACGTGCTGGAAGGGGTGATATATCCTCAAGAGCAGGAAGAAATCTTGAACTATTTCTTAAAGAGAATAGATCGAATGTATGGGAAAACAGCTGGGTGCGGTTTCCCTATTATCTTTTAAATGATTTTTCTAAGAAGATTTTCGAAGAAGATCTTCTTAGAGACAAAACCCAACCCGAACAGGGCACAAGAAAGGACAGAAATCAATTTTTCATTCAACAGGGATCGGTTTTATGGATTCGTATCCCAATCAGCTATCTTCTTAAATTAGCTCTTATTGATATTCTTGGAACTTTTCCTCACAGGCTTCGTACTCTGAAACATTGGGGGTTAGAATTAGCCGGGCACTTCCTGAATGATAATACTTCCCCTGAAACTTTTTCCTTTCATATTATTCGGAAAACAAAACAGTTCCATGTTGGTATGGGAGTTGCCCGGGAAACTGCAAAACGGTTTCTGTTTACCCACTTGCTTCTTCAATACGCCAATTCTCACTTCCGGCTCACTGAATACGGTCAGACTGCAATGGCTTTTTTTTCTCCACATCCTCCAATTCGACAGAAAAAGTTGAATGAATGTATTTCTGATTCATTTTACCGGGAGCTCTTTATGAGCCCCTGTCTGTCAGGTTGGAATCGCGGTGAAAGAAAACATCGATACATGGGGCTTTGTCATGAAGTTTTAAGTAGGAGTCATATCAACGGAATTTTGAAAATGCGAGAAGCTGGGATTATTCAAAATAATCTTATTGTGCTTCCACATATCTCTAATATCAGTCTTGCCAACAATGGTACTCATATTAGTTTGGGGAGTCGAAAAATAACACATGCCATGGCCGATAACACCTCAGGGTTTGAGAGAAGGCATGAAAAATATATGGGCGACCTGGCGGCTAAAATAATTGAGCATTTCCTCCCTCTTTTTGTAGGTACATACAGTGCCGCACCCTACAGAATTGATTACCATGACTTTCATCCGGAAACCCTTCTAGGTTTTCTCCCACATGAGTTGGATTACACCCATTTGCGGATGGCTTGGAGACGTTGGCGTAGAAAGGCACAAAATAGAGTTTTCGGTGTAAATATGACTCCATTCGGCCCACAAACATTTGACCGTATCACGGGGAAAATACTTCGGTGTAAAGGAGATTTTGTGCCTGATTTCCGTCTCCTTGATTATCCGGCAGCTTTTCTTTCCACGGATCATTCCTGTAGCCAGGATGGAACACTTGAAAACGACATACGACTCAAGGCCGATCTTGAGGCATTAGGTGTATTTGATAAACGTATCAGTCTCTATCAACTCATTAAAATCAGAGAATATAACACGATGGGCTTTTCTGGTTTTGAGGGACGTTACTACTCGCTTTTTCCTAGCTTCCGTGACGATATGAGTCGAGCCACAGAACTTCAAATCCTACTGAGCAGCTTAGCCTTTAAGTACATGTCCATGGGAATTGTTGACCATGAGCATATTCCTGGAACCCCTTATGTGGAAAGCGAACGAAGGCAAGTGTTTTTTGGTTCAGCCATAGGATTACCAACGTTTTTTGTGAAAACTGACACACCAAATGCATTTCTGCGACGAATTCTCAAACGAACATCAAAGTGCCGACCTAGCAGGAGGTACCGTGGGTACACCAGGGTTATGACTAAATGCTATCAACTAGCCCTTATAAATATGATAGAGGATGACTGTGCAGATTTGGTTGAACTCCTAGAAAGCAAGGACATGCTTGAAGACTTAAAAAGAAGAATAAAAGATCCTGATATATCATCCGCTAGTGGAAAATTAGTGAGACATATTATTGGTACAGGCAGTAGGCCTGGACAATTTAGCGCAATGGATTTCAACAGTAATGCCGAGAACTATTATCGAACTGAACTCAGTCGCTCTCTTTTGATGGAGGCATGGGATTGTTTTGAGGAAGATATAAAGGAGTTGCCTTGCAAAAAACAATCTTTAGGCGTTTCTCTTTCTGATTTATCCTGGGTTGATTCGGATAAGAGTCACAACTTGGCCTGTTTGCTTGAACAATCACGACTGAAAATACTTTCAAACGAATTGAATGGTCGTGATTGTATCCTTCTCATTCAGCTTCTTATTGCAACTCAGCAAGTAGATAAACAGCAGAACATGGAAAGAGAGACATGAAAAAACATCAATATGTAGTTCGTGAAGATAATAGTATCGCCACTGAGCAGTTGTTTGGCGATAAAATTGTACGTTTTCTTTATTCACACACCAGAGAACATGCTCCATCACTTTTTCGTATGGTTACTGGCACAAGAATGTCACATTTGCTTGGTGTATGGAATTTTGACATGAAGCTAGGTGCAAGGTTGCTTGGGAATAAAAAATTCTTGAATCAGTGTGGCGTTAACTTTGAAGAATGTGTAGATGATATTTCATTCTTTACCGATGCAAGGAAAATATTTGAACGAAAAATAAAATACTGGCAGTGTCGACCCATGCTAGATGAAGTGGAGAGCGTTGTCTCTCCTGCAGATTCGAGGATTATTGTTGGCTCTCTTTCCAACACAGAAGCCTTATTTATTAAGGATAAGTTTTTCCAATACGAAGAATTGTTCGGTTGTTTTCGAGATCATTGGAGGGAGAGGTTTGGCGGTGGAGACTATGTTGTTTGTCGATTAACTCCTGACAAGTACCATCACAACCATACACCCGTTGCGGGTGTGGTTGTCGATTTCTTCACTATAGGGGGAGCTTATCATTCATGTAATCCTTCTGCAATTATTGAAATTGCAACACCGTACTCAAAAAACAAACGGGTTGTAACAATAATTGACACTGATGTCGAGGGTGGAACAGGAATTGGCCATGTTGCAATGATTGAGGTGACTGCGTTGATGATAGGGGATGTTGTTCAATGTTATAGCGATGTGAAGTATGAAAATCCAAAGCAGATCACGAAGGGTATGTTTCTAAAGAAAGGACAACCCAAAAGTTTATACAGACCAGGCTCCAGTACTGATATTCTTTTGTTTGAACCTGGACGAATTACTTTTAGCAAGGATCTCATTCTTTCCCGTAAACGCACAGATGTTCATAGTCGTTTCAGTAAAAAATTTGGTTATCCTCTTGTGGAGTTAGAATTAAAAGTGCGTTCAAAGATTGCCAGTAGAAAATGATTGAATAAAAAATGGTTCTTTTCAAATGAGTTGTAAAGAACTTCTGCACAACATCAGCCTTGTAATTGTGGTCTTGGTTGTAATGATATCAAACCCTAAGTGATGGTGGAAACCTGAGGTGCTCTGTGAGGGGTTACAGAAATTTTATATTATGGAGAAAGAACAATGAACAATGGAGAGTTTTCCCTTTTATTATTTGTGTTACTCATACCCGGTCTTGTTTGGGGTTGCAGAAGCCTTCTTCATGAGCGATGGCAAATACTGGCAGCTATTCCTTCAAAGAAAAAAGAACACAGTGAAGATGGTGGGTGGGAAGGGAGAAATATAACCTTCTATGGAGTGTTGCTGGCTAATGGTTGCCTTGCTGGAGCGGGAATTTTTCTTTTACTTTGCGCCTCGATCGGATTGGATTTGATGACAATTCTTGGTCTGGCGGGTTCGATTATAAGTGTATCTATGATCGCCGCAAGTGTGCTTGCGAGGGTGATAGAAAAAAGGGAAAACACACTGACAGTTGCAGGTGGTGCAACCGTAGGACTCTATCTTTTGCCACTCTGTATTGTTTTTATAAACAATACAAGCAGTATTCATGGAATTACTCTGGCACTCATGCCCATTATGGCTGCCACCTCAATTGGGTTTATTTTAGGAGAAGGACTTGGGAGGATGGCATGTATTTCTTTCGGCTGTTGTTACGGAAAAGCTATCAGTAAGCTAAGTCCTGTTTCCGCTGCCATCTTTTCAAGGATTGGTTGTATTTTTCATGGGCATACCAGAAAAATTGCATATGCTTCACAACTTGACGGTGTCAAAGTAGTCCCTATCCAGGCAATGACCTCTTTTCTTTATGTTATTGTCGCAGTTATTTCCATATATCTTTTCCTCGAAAACCATTTTTCCTGGGCCTTTGCCTTAAGTGCCACAGTCTCGATGGGATGGAGGGTGCTATCAGAACAGTTACGTGCAGATTTCAGGGGCAATGCTACGTTTACCCTCTACCAAAAGATGTCTTTGGTTAATATCGTATTTTGCTTATTGCTCCTTGTTGTATCAGCTCCAATACAAGGAATTCACACTGATTTAATGACGGGGTTGTCAGTTTTCTTGTCTCCTGCTGTGATTTTGTTTTTACAGATTATCTGGGGAGGAATATTTCTTTTTACCGGCGTAAGCAAAGTTACATATTCCACTGTAACTTTCGTGGTTCATCCTGAAACCATACAACAATCTGCCAAGGAACAGTTGTGAGATGTATGTAGCCGTATTTTATTTTGTTATTTTGTTGTTCCCATTTTTCTTTACTACTGCAAGATGTGAGAGCCCTCAGGTTATTGAACACTGGTATAAGGAAGTTACTGGCAACAGACACGAACGTTTCCTTTGGTCAAAGATTTCTGGAGACAAGATATATCTTACATCTAAAAAAGAGAACGAAAACACCGCTCTGGTCTGTCTACCGGATGGTGATGTTCTGCTATGGCAACAGGAGGACACACAAGGTACTTTTTTAACGGCACGGCGATCTGGAAATGTAATGTCCATCGTTGGGAGAAGAGAAGACAGAGATATTGAAAAAGAATTCGAGTTGGATGAAAGGCCCTGGTACCAATTTCTGTCATTCTCTCTCCGTTCGTTCTTGGAGGATTCTCGTGCAGAAGAATGTACATTTTGGATGCTACGCCCTGATATCCTGGAGCCCATTCTGATTGTTGCAACCAAGGAAGGTCTTGAAGACATTCTCCTTGATCCAGAGACGATTATTACTACGATTAAGGTGAAAATATCCCCAGCAGGATTCAAAGGAAAATTCTGGCAGGCTCATTATTGGTATCGCTGTTCTGATTTTTTATTCGTTATGTATAAAGGAACCCATGGGGGCCCGTTAGCTTCGGAGACGGTTATGACTCTTGACCTGGAAAATCTTCCACCTCATTAAATTCAATAGTACAACCAAATGATGGTTGCCACCAAAATAATAGGACAGCAACAATGATTACTTTAAAAGGAATACGACCCTTTCTCAAAGGAAGAGTTCCTGGACAGCTTATTATTCAATTCTCAAACCGATGCAACGCTGACTGCCCGCAATGCGGCATGAGGCGCTCAACACGCATGGAAAGAAATACTCTTCCTGAGAAGAAAGTTCTCCAACTCATCGATGATGCAGCAGAAAATGGATACCAAGCTCTTTCGTTCACAGGGGGAGAACCCCTTATGTATTTAGATGATTTGTTGAACTATATTGGCTATGCCCATCGGGCTGGTATTCCCCATATTCGAACTGGAACCAACGGGTTTATTTTTCAAGGCTCTGATAAACCCGGTTTTGAGAAACGTATTCATCGGATTGCTGAAGGTTTGGGAAAGAGTGGAGTTTCATCTTTCTGGATTAGTCTTGATTCGGCAAATCAGAAGGATCATGAAGAAATGCGTGGGCTGCCGGGAGTGATAGAAGGGATCAAAAAAGGACTTCCGATCTTTCATTCACACAATATCTATCCGTCGGCAAATCTTGGGATAAATCGTAACACAGGCGGGAAAAACCCTGTTCTCTATCAGGAAAGTCTTGAACCGGAAATATTTTTTGAAATTTTCAAAGAGTCATTTGAAAAATTTTACCAGTTTGCTGTTACACTTGGGTTTACCACTGCAAGTGCTTGTTATCCCATGAGCCATGATGAAGAACATACTTCGTCAAACGCTGGTCTGGAAGGAGATGGAGGCAATGTCTCGACCTACGGTGCAATTTCAGCGGACAGGGTTATTCATTTTAGCCCCGTTGAAAAAGGGCTTATATTTCAGGCTCTTTTAGAGACAATTCCTAAATACAGGGCGCAGTTGCGAATATTTACTCCGCTTTGCTCTCTGTATAACCTGGTAAGACAGTATAAAGAAGGGAAGAACTCACTGTATTCATGTCATGGCGGGAAGGATTTCTACTTTGTTGAGTGTCATGAGGGGAAAATTCATCCCTGCGGATATCTGGACGAAGTTTTCCATGAACTTCCTGATTTACATCAAAAATCAAATAGAAAATGCGATTGCAACAAGTGTGAATGGGAATGCTTTAGAGACCCTTCTGATCTCATGGGACCATTTGCAGAATTACGAACTGCACCAATGGATCTCTTTGGTAAGATTTTTAGTAATAGTCAGTATTTCAAACTATTGCTCAATGATTTACGCTATTACAAAGCATGTAATTATTTTAATGGAAAATCAGCTCCAGACTACAATAAGTTACAAAACTTTTCTTGATTCAGGATTAACTGTTGTTTTGAGGCACAGGGTAGAGTTATGAAACAAATGTATATACTTGAGGACAGTAAAGACCATAAGCAATGGCTTGCAAAACCAGGTTTTAAGGTGGATCTTCATTCTCACACCAGTTTCTCCTCCAAACCTACTAATTACCTGACTCGAAAACTTGGTATTGGTGAATGTGTCACTAGTCCGGAAGATGCTTACCGGATGGCCATGGAGATGGGACTTTCCACCTATACCTGTACCGATCATGATACCATTGATGGTAATCTGTCGTTACTCGACAAGGGCTATCAGGTTCCTGTTTCTGTAGAAGTGACGGCGTCATTTCCCCATGTCAATCATAAAAAACGATGTAAAATTCATGTCCTAACATACGACCTGCCGACAGAAAAAGCAGAAGCTATCTTTAAGGATATAGGTAAACTACGTCATAATATTTATGACCTTATACGTTATTACGATAAGCATCGTATCCTTTATATGGCAGCCCATCCTTTTTATTCAGTTAATGACAACCTTTCAGTTGATATCTTTGAAAAGATGCTTCTTCTTTTTGACCATTTTGAAATCAATGGCTCAAAAGGTGAAAAAACAAACAGGGGCCTTCAGTATATTATTCGTAATCTTTCCCCAGCTCTTCTTGGGCAGCTTGCCAACAAATACAACTCAATAATTTCAGAGCCAAAAGATGACTGTAACAAAAAACAATGCTCAAAGGCAGGTCAGGATGCGCATATTCAAAGATACATCGGCAGGTCTTTCACATATAATCCAGACGCATCTTCCATCAGGGATCTCTTTGAAACCCATAGTGAGAAAAACATTGCAGTTGTACGAAATTCTCTCCCTGAAGACCTGAATTTTGTTCTGTACTGTGTGGGCATAGATCATAAGGTTAGAAACAATAAGGGCTTGGAGAAAGCCATATCCAGAAATAAGAGATTTTCAGCCCTTTTTACCATGCTGACCGATAAGCAGCCGATTTCACCAACACTGTCAGAACACATCAAAGGTCTTCTGAAAGCATTTTCAGGCTCGAAGCAATCTTTTCTTGCCAGGCTGGATCAAGATGAGCCATTGTCCTTGTTGCTGCAATCTATCCAGAAGATTCCTCTTCATAAATTCAACACAGAAGAGAGCGAGGAATGTATTTCAAAACAATTTTTTTATCTCATGCAGCAGTGTATTGATGATGCAGTTTTGTCGTTGATAAATAAGAACACGGGAACACCGGTACGTACAATACTCTTTAATCCCTGCCGTACCATAGGAACTATTGTCGATCTTGAAAAATTAATACTCCCCTATGGCATTTCCGTCCGAATCTTTAATGAGACCCGCTCTTTTACCAAAAAAGTTACTAAGTCATTGTATCCAAACGGATCTCAGCAGACCATTCGGGTGGCACATTTTTTTGATACCTTTCAGGAAACAAATGGGCCGGCTAAATTTGCTCAGGGACTTGCAGCTTTGTCGTTAACGAGTGATATCGACTATACAGTCCTTACAAGCGGTCAACATAGAAGCCGCTTTGGTGAGCATGTGTTCCCTGCAAAACTTGCTTTCACTCCTGAGCTGTATCCAGATCAGCAGTTGCGGGTTCCTTCCCTGGTTGATGTTATCAATCATTGCTATAAAGAACATTATACTCACT
>CAMZKT010000127.1 GCA_947311435.1 uncultured Desulfocapsa sp. | reverse complement strand
TTCCGTGCCTCGAATATGAAGGTTTTTCCAAGTCCATCTTGTTTTCGACCTTTTTACGAGTTTGTCAGTAATGTGACCCTCCATTAACTTTAAGAATTTGCTGCATTCTTTTTTCGGTAATTTTGGTGTGGACATGCTGACTTTCTTTATTTACAGAGCCTTTGATAAACTTGAAAAAAAGACAGCATGTCCTTTCATGCAATCCCAATCAGTCGTCGAGGTGTTCATTCCCCCGGTTAATCGGGTGTTTTTTAAATGGTTCGAAGTAAGTCATATGATGCTTGGCGACCATGACCAGACAGTTTGATGCGGTATTTATTGCTATTTTCGGAGAAAATTTCCAAAATAGCAAACTGGTTGTCAATGTCAGTGTCAAATCCTTCTTTTCTGCTGGTCTCCAGCCATGGACGCTGGTCATTCACGCCCACATTACCATTCATGACAATGTAGTGGATTCCCTTAATGTTTGCATATCCTCCTGCATGGTCGTGCCCTGAGAGAACTGCGAGTACATTCCCGGAGTTTTCTAAAATCTTACGAACATCCGACGCATTTTTGATGGTATGATCCTGCTCGTTCACTCGATCTAATGTCTGGTGAGTAAAAACTATGGTGGGTAGGGATGTTGCGTTCAGATCCTTTTTAAGCCATTCCAATTCCTGTGGCGGGACGAAGGTGTCTTTCCATGTCCAAAAAGTGTCTTGTGGAGTGTTCATGTCGTAGGGGCGGTGTGGCGATACGGGGGTGTAATCTGCATCAAGTACGACGAAATGGATTCCATTATTATCCCAAGAATACCATGTTTGTCCTTTCGGTATTCCTGTATTGTCAAGGGTTTTCAGAACGACTTCACGAGTAAGATTGTCGAATTCATGATTGCCAAGGACATGGAAATGAGCACCTATGGAAGTGAAAACCTTTTCAATTTCTTCAAGATTTTCTTCCGGGACAGTTCCTTCTGCTAAGGTATCAACAAAGTCCCCCATTTCGATAACAAATGTTGGTTGTTCATGCTTCATAGCAGCCGAAAAAGCCTTCATCTTAGCCTGTGAGGCAGAATATTTCCTGGTTGGAGTGTCGTCCTTTGAAGTGTGGTGGATATCAGTTATGATTCCAGCTTTTATCATTGGTTGCTTTGTAGATGCTTTTCCTGATTTAGGCAAGGCCAGGCCAGTAGCTACAACCACGCCAGATGCGGCGGTGGCACTAATAAATTGACGGCGGCTTAGATTCATTGCATTCTCCTTTGAAAATTTAAAAAATGTGATTTGTTCGACATACTTGTGTCGAGTCTGGAAACTGTTTGTTTTTCATATGAAAAAGTAGTATTGCAGGTAATTATAATATCTGAATACCGTAATGAAAATACCGAATGATTGTTTAAAATAGATTTGTTTTTGGATAGAAAACAGTTAGATATTCAATTTCTCGTAACTAGCCACGAAGGGTATGTTTTTCCGAGGTCGTGCTGGATTAGGCGGCAAATAAAATAGGATTCTCTTGTTGTGGATCAGTTTGTTGCTTTGCCAATCAGAGATTGGAAACCTATTATTGAGAAAAAGTACATAGCTTAATACCTATGATTTCCCGGGAAATTTAAAGTTGGCTGACTGCCGAGCACATACATCTTGAATTGTAAATGATTTATGGAATTGTTTGGACTTTTGAGTGCCTGAACTCCAGGAACTGAATGGGCCGGTTTCCAGTTGAAGAGAGTCCTCCACAAAAACAAAAGGATATGATGGAAACGATAGATTTTAATCCTTCTGCGCTATTGAAGATTCGCACCCCTGTTTAGTAAAGCCAGCTTAAAACCCGCAGCAGCCATAAAGCATGGATTCATGAAGTGGACAGTGGCCTGTTTCCACCATGGCAAACAGGTGCCAGTTATTTGAGAGAATAGGGTACAGACCCAAATAAATAGATGCAGACAATGATGCCAAATAACGATAATAAAAAAGTCCCCTTATGATGAATTGAAATCAAGGGGACAGTAAAACATCAGTGTTTTGTAATGTCTTAATCATGGTAGCAACTGTCCATGAAAAGCGTATTACTTTCCGTTTAGCTGGATTGCCGCTTTTTCGGTATGGTCACGGTCAGGACGCCATCTTTGTACGAGGTGGTCATCCCTTTATTTTGCACAGGTTGAGGAAAGGCGAGTGCTCTGTGGATGGATCCCGAACTTCTTTCCATTTTGATGAAATTTCTGTCTTTTTTTTCCTTTTTTATGCGTCTGGTGGTTGCGCTCACAGTTAGTATATTGTCTTCCAATGCAACATTTACTTTACTGTCCTCTGCTCCGGGAATGTTCATGGTGACTATATAATGGTCAGCTGTTTCCTCGGTATCGGTTTGTGGAACTATTGCAAAGGGTGTACGATCTCTTTGAAAGAATGGACTCATCTGCAGTCTGTTGTCAAAATTATTGAAAATTCTGTCCATTTCCTCCCGCATTGCCTGGATTTCTGCATAGGGATCCCAGTTGTGTGTGGCGAAGGGATAAAAGAGACTGTCAGGAGAGCTTTCAGCATCTGGCACTTGCTTTTCCTGAGAGCTTCGCTCAATAGCATTTGAGTCAACTTTTTGCGTGTTTTCCCTTGCTCCCAATGCTGTTTGTCCTATGAATACAAACAGTATAATGGCCAGGAAGATGTGCAGCGGGTTCTTACATTTTGTTTTCTGACTGATAACTCTTTCCATACCGTAACCTCCATATTGTTAATGTTAGACCATGGGACGGATCGTTGTGTTAAAAAGAATGACCGAGGCCAGAGCTTACTCAAAGGGAAGGGAGATAATTGTTGAGCAGGGATAGCAATGGCATCGGTCGGGTAGCGCTTGGCATTATTTGATCTGAATCTGTTTAATGTCAGAATCCGGTAAGGCTCTGCGGGGCACGGTAATGCTTAACACCCCATTTTTAAAGCTGGCATCCACTTTATCCTGATCCGCATCTTCTGGAAGAGAGAGGAGTCGTTGGAATGCACCATAGGAACGTTCCATTTTGTAGTAATTCTTCTCCTTGGCCTCTTTTTCCTGGCGTTTTTCTCCACTCACTATCAGGGTGTCATTTTTTATTGTGAGTTTGATGTCCTTCTCCTCAATACCGGGAACCTCGACGGTTATCGTGTATTCTTCGTCTGTGGCGTCAATGTCCACAGCCGGTTTCAGCAGTATGCCCCCCGGGCCCCCCTGGAAAAAATCTCTTGATCCCAGTGGACTGCTGAATCCGTATCCGTGAAGGACTCTGTTGAACAAGTCATTAATATCTCGGTGAAACATGGATGTCGGGTCAGATCTTCTCTCGGAAGAGGGCGATGCTTTCTCCGGAAAAATTGCCACCTGCGAGCCACTCTCCTTCTCCTCATCTTTGAACCAATTCCATGGCGCCAATTTCTTTAAATCCATGATAAACCTCCTTGAACGTATTGCTTATGCTGCCTTTTTGATTTCAATAAGCCGTGGTTTTGCAGCTTCTGATTTTGGTAAATGCAGTTCAAGAACCCCGTTTTTAAGCTCAGCATCGATTTTTTCAATATCAATGGTTTGAGGAACAGAAAAAGTTCTGCGATACTCAATGTCACCGAATTCTTCCCAGTCTGGAGCTCCATTCCTCTTCATTCCTCTTAATCCAGTGATATCCAGTGTCCCATTATCTATATGAACCGTGAGCTTGTCTTTTTCCACTCCCGGCATATCGGCATGGAGCAGTATTTCCTCATCGTTTTCATAGATGTCGACAACAGGTGCAGTAACTGGAACGTCTTTCCCCTTATCTGGTATTGACTCTTGGACTGTGGCAATGTTTGCTTTTTCACTCATGATCCATCCTCCTTTTTCCTCTGTGAATGCAGAATAATAATTATTTAATTTCAATCTGTTTTGCCTTGGCGGCCTCCGCCTTGGGCAGGGTCAAGGTAAGGATTCCATCACCAAGTTCCGCTTCTACTTTTTCGACATCAACATCGCTTGAAAGAGTAAAGCTTCGCGTAAAAGAAGCACTTCTACGTTCGACACGATGTGCCTTGTAGCCCTCTGGTGCTTCAGCCTTCCGGTTGCCGCTCAGCTCAAGATAGTTCCCCTGAACTTTGATTTGTAAATCTTCTCTTGACATGCCAGGTACTTCCGCCTGCAAAATAAACGCATCCCCATTGTCAAACATGTTTGTGTATGGAGTTGATGCATACCCTTTGCCAAAACTTCTGTAGGAGTCGTCAAAATCTCCGAACAGTCTGTTCAACTGTGCACGAAACAAATCCAGATCCCCTGGTCCTCTATTAATTACCCTTGTCCACATATCCTGCCTCCTTAATGTTTTATGCTGCTTTCCTTCAGTCTTTCAGCTTCTCTTGTCATGAAGAGGATGTTCTTCCTGTCAGTGACAGGTTGCCAATCACCCCTTCATCGTGCAAATAAAATAAACATACAGGCATTACTGTCAATATAGTAAAAATATTTTTTATGTTAAAATTACAACATTACTAATGATGGTTTTGTTGACATAGTAATGCCTCCGTGCTACGATGTGTGCATGAAAGTCTTTCCTTCAAAATTACTTAAGGAGAATTAAATGATTGACTTAACTGTAGATGATTTAAAGAAAAAACAATCGGTAAGGGCGACGTTCAAACTTCCTCACCAAACAATTCTGCTGCTTAACGCGGTTGCTCGACAATTGGGTATTAAGCAAAAATCACTCTTTGACCAGCTGGTGAAGGATCCTGAGAACCTTACCGAGCTTGCACGGAGGGCAGAGGAATTTGTTGGCAACCAGAGCGACCGGAGGCAAAAAACATTTGTTATCAGTCGGGATTCTCTGTTGTTGATCAACAAAACAGTCAAAAAGGAAAATATTTCAAGGGATCTGCTGGTTGAAGCATCCATCGGTCGCTTGCTTCCCATAATTGACAAGGAGCTTGAAACGCACAGGAGAAGAAAATCTTTGCTGGCAGAGATGAAAGAGAATTTACGGCAGCAGGAACTGACCTTGCGCAGAGCCGAGAAACAATTAGGGGGGAGGGATCTGCTTTTTGAGGTTCTTGAAGCACAGGTGCAGCTTGCCCGAAAAAATATCTTGGAAATGGATGCTCTTGTTGAGCGAGGAGCAGCCATGGAAGACTGGTGTTAGGTCTTCCCTTCGGAGTCTCTCGCTATTATTTCAGGGGGATCCCGTCATATTGTTCTTTCCAACTTCTCAGTTTCTTCTTTTTTTCTGATGTTCGCTCCACTTTGCCCCACTACCAGGGTGGTGGTTCTGGATCCTCTTTTTTTATTATGTCATATCAAGTAGTGTTTACAGTATGTTCGGTGAGAATCCTTGCCTTTGTCGGCGTCTCTTCTTTTTAACTTCCCTGGTGTCCTCTCACAAGATGTAGTGGTTCTGTGGGGTGTCTGTACCTCACGGTGTACCTTGCTCTAGTTCCCTGGTTTCTGCTTAAAGTACTGTTATTTTCAATAAAAATTCTTGACAGGAAATGCTGTGCTGCTATAAAATATATGTAGGTGGAGCAAAGTGGAGTTGTGTGGTGGCATGTGGTGAGGGATGGCTGGAGAGAAGATCATAAAAAGCAGATTTCGCAGCAAGTCTGATCATTCGCTTGATATCAAGGGACGACTGAATTTTCCAAGTCGTTTTCGGGATGTTCTGGCACAGTATGGTTCAGAAATGTTGATTGTTGTTCCCTGGATGGAGCATCTTCGCGCCTATCCGGTTTCTGAGTGGGAGGAGCTCGAAGACAAGCTTATAGACCAGGGGAGAGAGCAGCCTCGTTTTGCGGGATTTGTCCGCCTTGTTTTGGCCGGCGTAACCGAATGCAATCTTGATAAGCAATCTCGTATCTTGCTTCCTCAGACACTGCGTTCCCAAGTTGGAATTGAAAAAGAGGTTGTGCTTACCGGAATGAGGGATTGGGTTGAGATATGGGACAAGGAATCCTGGGAACGTGAGCTTCAATCAACTCGCGAGAGTTTCGACAGTTTCGATGAGGGGCTGTCTAAACTTGGGATTCTCTGATGAGCGTGGAAGCGGCGGCAGCAGATATCCATTGCTCGGTTCTGGCACGGGAAACGCTTTCATTTCTTAATCCGGCAAGTGGAGGCGTTTATGTGGATGGAACGCTTGGTCTTGGGGGACACACTGAGGAAATTCTGAAAAAAAGCAGTCCCCATGGCCGGGTGATAGCTTTTGACTGGGACAAGGAAGCCATAAAGAAAAGCCAGGAGCGACTGAGACCTTTTGCAGATCGCTTACGTATTGTCCGGCGGAATTTCTCAGAAATCGCAGAAGGGCTCGAGGAAGTCGGGGTCGATAAAGTGGATGGCATACTCATTGACATCGGTTTGTCGTCCCTGCAACTTGATATTGGGGGGCGTGGTTTCAGTTTTCAAAAGGATGAGCCTCTTGATATGCGAATGGATACTCGGCGTGAAATAACCGCTGCGTCTATTTTGAAGAAGGGGAGTGAGCAAGAGCTTGCTGATATTTTTTATTATTATGGTGAGGAAAGGCAGGCCAGAAGAATTGCGTCCTTTGTTGTGAAGGAACGGCTTGTCAACCCGCTTGAAACATCCGGGCAGTTTGCAGACCTTGTGGCCAGGGCAGTACCCCCTGCTTTTCATCCCAAAAGGATCCACGTGGCAACGAAAGTCTTTCAGGCACTGAGAATTGCAGTCAATACAGAACTTGAAAATCTGGCGACGATTCTTGAGCGCGGAGTTTCACTCCTGCGTCCAGGAGCAAGGTTTTGTGTCATATCTTTTCATTCATTGGAAGACAGGATGGTGAAAAGGAAATTTCGCGACAATGTGGAACTTAAGGTGCTTACCAAAAAACCTGTTATGGCGACTGCTTTAGAGCGGCAGGAAAATAGACGTTCACGAAGTGCCCGCTTAAGGGCGGCTGAGAAACTTTAGTTAAAGAGGTGCTGTCATGATTATTAATCCGTCGGCTCATACGGTAATCCCCCGCAGGAATACTCTTCGGAAGAGTAATAGCAAAAGACGCAGGAGAACACACACTCTCTCTCTTCCCGGTGGAAAACTGCTTTGGCAGGAAGGGGGAAAGGTTTTTGCCGGTGCTGTTATTCTCCTTTGTCTGGTATCCTTTTTTATCAATGCTTCGGTTACGCGTGTTACTGGAGACATTGAAAAAATGGAAGCAGCTTGCAGCGTTCTTGTTGATACTAATATTGTGCTGCGTGCGGAGAGGGCAAAACTGTTTTCTCCCGAGGCGGTGGAAGTGCTGGCAGGGAATCGGCTCTCTATTCATCCTCCGGGACCAGAGCAGTATTACAAGTTCTAGGGAAGTGGTAAGCGTGAAGAGTTGATGGTCAGAAGATCCCGTCTCAATACTGCCAATAACAGTAAGAGACGTCTCTGCTTTGTCCTGTTGCTTTTGCTGTGTCTTACGATAACAGTCAGTGTGGTGGTGAAGTATAAAGAGTGGCTGAGCAGTGTTGCCACAATCTGGCAGGAAACTTTTCCTGTTGAAAGCCAGGTGGAAAATCTTTTCAGGGGGACAATCTACGATAGGAATTTTAAGGAGTTGGCGTATAGCCTGGAGCGTGTGTCACTTTTTGTAAGACCCAGGGAAGTAAAGGATGTTGCCGAGACGGCTTCGATTCTTTCGAAATTGCTCGCGCTACCTGAGTCTGAATTGCTGGCTAAAATGGGAAGTGACTCTCATTTGGTGTGGCTTCGACGTGATATTGGTCAGGAGGAGGAAGACGCTGTTGAAGAACTGAATCTTTCTGGAATATATCTGGATCGGGAAGTGGCCAGGTATTACCCCATGCAGGAATACGCATCCCACTTGATCGGCTATTCTGAAAACGATCAAGGACTTGCCGGTGTTGAACACTATTATAATCGTCTTCTGAATCATGAGCGTGTCCTTCAAAGGGACATCCCCACCATAGACTTGAAGGGACAGGAACAAACCAGTGTTAACGGTCATGATTTGGTTTTGACGCTTGATATGAAAATCCAAGCCATCCTCGAAAATTATATCGCTGGTCTGGGGGAAGAGATGGGGGGCGGGCGTATTTCAGCTCTGCTGCTTAATACAGCAGGCGGTGAGATTATAGCCGGAGTGAATTTCCCCTCCTATAATTTGAATAGTGTATGGCAAAATGAGAAAGGAGTGCTCGTTAATCTTTTTCTTACTCCCATGCTTGTCCCTGATGAGATACGGAAGTTTTTCCGGGACGTGGCCCTTCTTCAGGGGGGATGGGAACAGGAAACTCAAGTTTATCCATGGAGTCTTGTTGGCAGCCAAATGAGTTTTTCTAGGCAACTCAGGCTTTGGGATCGTTTACACTTGACCACGAATCTCCAGGTCGATTTTTCAGGGGATAAAAAAAAGAGTCACGACCTTCAAGAGTTCAGTAGTTGCTTTCCTGCGTTGGATTTGGGTACAGTGCCAAAGACTGCTGCTCCTTTGAAAGTGTTGCTGGGTATGACCCATCTTTTGAATGGTGGTAAAAAAATTCAGCCACATATCCTCTACAAAATCATGGAGAGGCCTGATCGACGCGAGTTTTTTTATGACGCTTTTCATGGGCAGAGCAGTGGAAAAAAAGTGTTTCCATCCCTTATTTCCACTGAATCAAGACGATTGTTGAAGAGTCAGGGCCAGCCCGGTGTCCTTGGTTCCATGTCGCTTTCTGGTGACACGGTTTCTTTGGTGCGGGCGGGCTCTGATGTTTCGGTCAGTTACTATGTGAGGGATCAGATGGCCTTGGTCGTGATCCCCGCTGACAAGCCGGAATTGATTTTGTTGCTTGCTTCACGCTCGAAAGAGTTGACACCGGGTGTTGCCTCTTTGTCCTTATCTGAAAACATTGACTCTATCTTGCCTTCCATGGTGGCTTTACAGCAAATTCGCCAAAATGTAGTCAGCCTGCTTGAAGTAGAGGAAGGAGAAGAACGAAATTTTACGGTGGCGAAGAGGTCTCGGCAGTTTACCGAAAAAAGTCTGGAAGGAATGCTCGATAAACAAATTGTTCTCATGCCGGATTTGAAAGGACTGAGTCTCAGAAAGAGTTTACGTCTTTTACAGCGTGCAGGGCTGAGCATAAGAGTAAAGGGTACCGGGCGGGTTGTCTCCCAGAGCCCCAAAGCTGGCAAAGCTGTTGCTAAAGGTGAAAAGTGTGTTATCACATTGAAAATGGATAGTGTCCAAGAGAAGGCATTGTGAAGATAAGTGTATTGAGAATGTTATGAATTCAATCTTCGGTTTATTGCTTTTATTCTTCCTTTGTAACTTCAGGTGGAATTGCAAAATCAGCAAAACCACCGAACTGTAACTGTTCAGCAGTGCTTTGTATGTCTTCAAGCAGGATTGCGACCTAGAGTGGTTCTCTGTGAGTAAGCCTGATCGGCGACAGATGACGTACTGCTGAACAGTTACCTTCCTTTAAGGAATGTGGGAATCTAGATGACCGTTACAATGGATAGCAATCTTTGTAGTAACTGGGCTTGTGTTAGTCCCGGTACAGTTACATCGTCTTTGGGAGGAGTGGCTCTAGCTGTGCTCGTTTCTTCTCTTGCCGGATGTACTGTTATTGGTAATTCCGATTCCTGTCTGATTAAGCGGGTGACCTGTGATTCCAGAAAGGCCCTTCCGGGAACACTCTTTGTTGCTCTGGCTGGCAGTAAAACCGATGGGCATGATTTTGTGGAACAGGCTGTCAAAGCCGGTTGTGCCGCACTGCTGGTGGAAGAAGGATGGCCGGAGCTTGCCAGATATCAAGCACAGAGTGATCTTTGTATTGTGACGGTCAGTGATTCCAGGAAGGCCTATGCCATTCTTGCTGAAACACTTTTCTCCTATCCATCCCGTGATTTGACTCTTCTTGCAATCACAGGAACAAATGGTAAAACCACGGTCAGTTATCTGCTTGAAGATATATTGCGGCAAAATGGCAAACAGGTGGGAGTGATCGGAACCATCAGTTGTCGATATTATGATTCCCAGGGAAGCTTACAACAGACTCAGTCCACCTTTACAACTCCAGAGCCCATGCTTCTTCAGCAAAGTTTACGGGAAATGGCCGACAATGGCGTAGAGATGGTGATTATGGAGGTCTCGTCCCATGGTCTTGAGCAGAATCGCATCGGTACTCTCTTGTTTGATGTTGCAGCATTCACAAATCTTTCCCGAGAGCATCTTGATTATCATGGAGATATGGAAGAATACTTCTCCGCGAAGTCTTTATTATTTACAAAACATTTACATGACTTTGGCCAGGCAGTTGTTACATTCGGTGCAGATACGGGATGGGCTGAGCGTGTACATTCTCTCTGCCTTGCAGAAGGTAAAACAGTTCTTTGTTGCGGAAACAGGAATGTATCTGATATCTACCCGCTACGAATTACCGGGGATTTGAAAAAAACACAAATAACTTTGCGTACCCCCAAGGGGAATTGTGGAATCCAGTCTCCTCTGGTGGGTGATTTTAATGTCGAAAATATCCAGACAACATTTGCAATGGCCATGGCTATTGGGATTTCCACTGCGGCTATTTCTGATGCTTTGGCTCGGGCTGCAGGAGCACCAGGTCGTATGCAGAGAATCATTGTCAGTTCACGGGAACAGAGCTTTCGCCCCACTGTTTTTGTCGATTATGCCCATACACCTGATGCTCTGGAGCAGGTGTTAAAGACTGTCAGGGGATTGCCACATAGTCGTGTCTATTGCATATTTGGTTGTGGCGGCGACAGAGACAAAGGAAAACGGCAGATCATGGGGACAGTAGCCGGGAATGTATCCGATATAGTCATCCTTACCGATGACAATCCGCGTTCTGAGGACTCGGAGGCGATTCTTTCCACCATTGTCAAAGGGATTACAAAGACGGCTCTTCCACAAAGAGATCATTCCTGGTTAATGGAAAAGAAGAGCAATGAGCAGGGGTTTGTGGTGATTGCTGACCGCCACCGGGCAATCCGAGACACCATTGCAGTGGCAGAGAGTGAGGATATTGTTCTTATTGCAGGAAAGGGACATGAGAATTATCAGCTTACACCACAGGGGAGAAGGTTTTTTGATGACAGTCTTGAGGCATTGGAAGCATTGAGTCACTGGACAATTCAGTCTCTTGTAGCTGCAACTGGTGGCAGCCTTGTGGTGGAAGGAGAAAATGCAGGGCAATTGGCCGCCATAAAAATAGACTCCAGAAGAATTGAAAGCGGAGATGTGTTCGTGGCAATAAGCGGAGAGCGATTCGATGGGCATGATTTTGTTGCCCAGGTTGAAGAGGCCGGAGCAGGTTGTCTCATTGTTGAACGTATACCCGAAACTCCTCTTCGTATTCCTGCGATACTGGTTAACAACACAGTACATGCTCTCGGAGACATGGCCTCTTATCGAAGAAGTTGTATGAGAGAAATATCTGAGCCAAAGGTGATTGCCATAACGGGCAGTAGTGGAAAAACCACAGTGAAGGAAATGTGTGCTGCAATTTTTAAAAAGCAGTGGCCTGAACTGCCTGATGCGCCAGCTGACAGAGTCCTTAAAACCAAAGGGAATTTTAACAATTTAATAGGATTGCCTCTCTCCCTTCTTCCGGTATCCCCCGGGCATAAAGCAGTGGTTTTGGAAATGGGAATGAATTGTCCTGGGGAAATTGAAAGGCTGACGGAAATTGCCTGCTCTGATGTTGCATGTATATTAAATGTGCACGGAGCCCATCTCCAGGGTCTTGGAAGCATTGAAGGAGTTGCAAGGGCTAAGGAAGAATTATTCCAGATGAGTGACAGGGAGACCGTTTTTATAGTGAATGCTGATGATGAAAGAGTCCTTGCTCTTTCCAGGAAGTACGATCAGAAGAAACTGTTTTTTGGACTTACAAATGACGGCTCCATTCCTCTTGATGTGTATGCAAGTGATAGAAAATCGGGAAAGGATGAAAATGTTTGTTTTTCTCTTCATGTGGGGGGGGAACAATCTCACGTACAGCTTGCAGTTCCGGGGGAACACAATATTCTGAATGGACTTGCCGCTGCAACGATAGCCCATGCTGCAGGTGTTGATATTGCTGTTATTGCCAATGGTTTATCTGCTTTTCGGCCGGGTGATCGTCGGATGGAAATATTGGATGGCCCCTGTAACAGCCGGATTATTAATGACACCTACAATGCAAATCCGGAATCCATGAAAGCTGGACTCACCACCCTGAGCCAGTTGGGGACCGGGAAGCGGGGCGCAATTCTTGGTGACATGCTTGAGCTTGGCCAGGAGAGCGAAACTCTCCACAAACAGATTGGTACCCATGCAGCATCGTCGGGTTTAGATTTTCTTTGTGTTATCGGTGCTTTTTCGTCGTTTACAGCAGCTGCAGCCATTGAAAGTGGTATGGATGAACATAATGTACATGTTTTTGACGGGCAGAACGAGTGTGCCCTCTGGTTAAAGGAAATGCTTGCGAGTACGACTTCCAAGGCAGAAACCTATGTTTTGGTGAAAGCTTCCCGTGGCATGCATCTTGATAATTTTGTTGAACAACTGATTGAAGAATAAACGAAAATGCTCTATCACCTTCTCTATCCGCTGAGTGACAGTTTCAGTGCTCTTAATGTGTTCAGGTATATTACATTCCGCTCCATTGGCGCAGCTGTTATTGCCTTTCTTTTCGTGTTGCTGACTGGCCCATGGTTTATACGAAAGCTGAAACAGTATCAGATCGGCCAGGTTGTTCGTGAAGACGGACCGGAAAGCCATCTTGCCAAACAGGGTGTTCCGACCATGGGTGGGGTGTTGATTCTTTCTGCCATTGTGGCCTCAACACTACTCTGGGCCAAACTCACCAACCCACTGGTTTGGTTGATGTTGTTTGTTCTTGTTTTCTTTGGTTGTATTGGTGGAGTGGATGATTTCCAAAAGATCAGCAAAAAGAGCAGTGCGGGACTGAGTGCCAGAGGAAAACTTTTTTTGCAAATTTTTGGTGCTTCCGTGGTTGGCTTGTTTGTCCTTCTTCATCCTGGCTATGACGGTTTGTTGAGTATTCCATTTTTGAAAGATATACAGCCCGACCTCTCCTGGTTTTATGTGGTGTTTGCCATGATAGTAATAGTGGGGGCGTCAAATGCGGTTAATTTAACCGACGGTCTTGATGGACTGGCAACTGGACCAACTGTTATTACTGCAGCGGTATATCTTGTCTTTTCTTATCTTGCAGGCCATGTGGTTCTTGCCGAATATCTGCAGGTTCCCTACGTCCAGGGGGCTGGCGAACTTGCCATTTTTTGTGGAGCCATGGTGGGGGCCTGTTTGGGCTTTCTCTGGTTTAATGCGTACCCTGCACAGATCTTTATGGGAGATGTTGGTTCTCTTGCGCTTGGTGGCGCTTTGGGCGGGGTCGCTATCATAATTAAACAGGAATTTTTACTGGCCATTGTTGGGGGTATTTTTGTGCTTGAGGCACTTTCTGTAATTATTCAAGTAGGATACTTTAAATTAAGTAACGGCAAACGAATTTTTCTTATGGCACCCTTTCATCACCACTTTGAAAAGAAAGGCTGGCATGAGCCTAAAGTGGTAGTCAGGTTCTGGATTGTTTCCATTATTCTGGGCATGCTGGCCCTGGCAACACTCAAGCTGCGCTGATGAGCTGGCAAGAAAAGATAGATGGTGGACAAAGAGTTGTTGTCATGGGCCTGGGGATATCCGGTCGTGCGGCAGTTGCTTTCTTATTAAGTAAATCTGCGACGGTTTTTGTTACAGACAGTCGTGATTTCGGGGAACTCTCTGAGGAAGACCAGATATATTTGCAGGAAAACAAAATCTTCTTTGAAGGAGGAGGGCACACTAAAACTTTTATGTCTCAGGGAGACTTTATTGTTATCAGCCCTGGGGTACCCACAGATTTACCCATACTAAAAGAGTTGGAAGCTGAAGGCATACCGTGCGTCGGAGAATTGGGACTTGCCGCACCTTATCTTACTGAAACTGTAGTGGCAGTTACTGGAACCAATGGGAAAACCACTGTAACATCGCTTATTGGAGAACTCCTAAGGGCATCTGGGAAAGAGGTTTTTGTGGGGGGCAATATAGGAACTCCTGTTCTGGAGTATCTGCGAAAGGGAAGGCCTGTTGATTTTCTGGTTCTGGAGCTATCAAGTTTTCAATTGGAATCTGCAGGGAGTTTTTCTCCTCATGTTGCTGTTCTCTTAAATATTACGCCGGATCATATGGATCGCCATGGGACCATGGTTCGGTACACGGCTGCTAAAATGAAACTTTTTGCCCACCAAAAGTCTTCAGATAAAGCAATACTTTATGGCGATGATCCCATCTGTCAGCAGATTCAGTCCAAATTGGTTGAGCAGGAAGTGTATTGTTTCGGGGGGGGGGAAGAAAATGTGTGGCTCAGGGGAGTGGCCGGGAGTTTAGTGTGACCATTACTGATAGCGTTCATCACTATTCATTGCTGGGGACATCACTTGATTCGTACACCGGTTTGTTGAATTCCCAGGCTGCTGTACTGGCGGTGTCTCTTCTTGAATGTAAGTATGATGCCATTGTTAAGGGTTTGAAATCCTTTAGCCTTGCAGAACACAGGTTGCAGCATGTCAGAACCCTGGCTGGTGTTGCGTATTATAACGATTCCAAGGCTACAAACACTGGTGCTGTTCTCAGTGCATTGGAATCTTTTCCCGGAAACATAATACTCCTTGCGGGGGGAAGAGATAAGGGGGAGGATTATTCTGTGTTGAAGGAACTTGTACATAAAAAGGTAAAAGAGTTGATTATTATTGGTGAAACGGGATCGCTCATCGCAGAAGCTGTTCAAATGGAGAACGACTGCTTCTGGGCTTCCTCCATGGATGAGGCTGTTGGTCATGCGGCGTCCATTGCTTCTTCTGGCGATGTGGTCTTGCTGGCTCCTGCCTGTTCAAGTTTTGATATGTTCAGAAACTATGGCCACAGAGGAGAGGTGTTTATGGAGGCGGTATTGAATCTGTCGGGAAAACCCCAGGGAGAGGGTGTCTAATGAGAAGGCCGGTTAGACTTATGCTTACAGGTGGTGGAACAGGAGGGCATCTGTTTCCGGCTATTGCCACTGCTGATGCCATGTGCAGCAGGGTTCCCGGCAGTGAAATACTTTTTGTGGGAACCAGGCGAAAAATGGATAAGGCAAGCATTGAACAGTATGGTTATGCTACCTGTTCCATCCACTCCAAGGGCTTAAAAGGAAAAAACCTTTGGTCACTCGTACAGGGGCTGTTGGTGTTGCCTGTTTCCTGTGTGGAGGCAATGTTCCATGTTCTGCGTTTTAAGCCTGATCTGGTTGTTGGTGTCGGTGGTTATGTCACTGGCCCTGTGGTTGTGGCTGCAAGACTACTTGGTAAACCGACGCTTATTCACGAACAGAATTCAGTGCCGGGGCTTGCAAATAGAAAACTTGGAGGAATTGTTACCAGGATCTGCCTTTCACTGCCTGGCAGTGAAAAGAGTTTTCCACGTGGAAAAACCGTCCTGACTGGGAACCCGGTTCGTCGGGAGTTGCTGAAACTTGCCGGAAAATGTGTTGGGAAACACGAAATAAATCGTACTTTATTGATTCTTGGTGGGAGCCTTGGAGCCCATCGGGTCAATGAGATAGTTTGTGCAGCCTTTGCTCTTGGAGTTCCTGCTTTGAAAAATATTCAAGTTATTCATCAAACCGGCCGTATTGATACAGAAACGGTGAGGAAAAGTTATCAGGCCAGTGGTGTTAAAGCCAGGGTCGCTCCATTTTTCAAGGATATGGCAGCCATTTACAAAGAGGCAGATTTGCTGGTATCACGGGCAGGGGCTACAACTCTTGCAGAACTGTCTGTGCTGGGAAAACCTGCCTTACTTATTCCGTATCCCCATGCGGCAGATAGTCACCAGGAAAAGAATGCAGAGTATTATGTGCAGGGTGGCGGGGCAAGAATGTTTCTTGAAGAAAAACTGACACCGGAAATTCTGGCAGAGCAGTTGGCAGAACTTTTAAATGATTCAGAAGAACTGAACACAATGGGGAGAGCCATGCGGGAACGAGCCTTCCCGAAAGCGGCTGAACGGATAGTTGATGAATGTCTTGCCCTCCTGAAGGGGACAGAAAAGACAAATTCCGATGGAGTATGGTGAATGGTTACACAATATGTATAACAAAACTCAAAAAGTACACTTTGTTGGAATTGGCGGAATCGGCATGAGCGGGATTGCAGAACTTCTTATTACTCTGGGCTACGAAGTGTCCGGATCTGATTTGAATGATTCTGTAACCACAAGAAGGTTGCAGGCAATTGGTGGTGTTATACGCAAAGGCCATGATGGAAGGTGGGTCAGGGACTCTGATGTTGTGGTGACATCGTCTGCCATCTCAAAAGACAATCCCGAAGTCGTGACAGCATTATCTGCGGGAATCCCGGTGATACAGCGTGCTGAGATGCTGGCTGAGCTCATGCGGCTGAAAAAATATGGCATTGCCATTGCCGGTAGCCACGGTAAGACCTCCACAACGTCCATGGTGAGTTGGATGATGGCGGAAGCACGACTTGATCCCACCATCGTTGTCGGCGGGAAGGTCGATAGTCTTGGGGGGAACGCAAAACTTGGGGAGGGGGATTTCCTGGTTGCCGAGGCGGACGAGAGTGACGGCTCTTTTCTGAAACTTTCACCAGTTTTGCAGGTAGTTACAAATATTGACCTGGAACATATGGATTACTATGAAGATATTAACCATATAAAGAACACATTTCTTGAGTTTATTGATAAACTCCCATTTTATGGTGCTGTCATTCTCTGCCTTGATGATCCGCATGTCGCAGATATTATGCCGCGAATACATAAAAGGAAGCTTACCTACGGCTTAACTGCCCAGGCGGACGTGTATGCAGAGCACATTGAAACAGAAGATGGACGAGTAAGGTTTACGGTGAATCAGGGAGGAGAGCTTCTTGGTGAAGTGAATCTCTCTCTTCCAGGGAAACATAACGTATATAATGCCTTGGCTGCAATTTCTGTTGGACTTGAGCTTGACATACCCTTCAGAACTATTCGCGCTGCGCTATACGGGTTCCAGGGAGTTCAGAGACGAATGCAATTGAAAGGGGAAGGCATGGGCGTAACCGTTATGGACGATTACGGACATCATCCAACGGAGATACGTGCCACTTTGTCTGCCATTAAGGAAGGGTGGCCGGACAAAAGACTGGTGGTTCTTTTTCAACCACACAGGTACTCACGCACTCTTGCCTTGATGACAGAATTCAAGACCTGCTTTCATCAGGCGGATTTTCTTATTATGACAGAAATATATCAGGCGGGAGAAAGAGCTGATGGAAGAATTTCGGGAGAGATTCTCCTCGATGAAGTAATAAAATATGGGCAGCGGAATACGGGGTTTGTATCATCTGTTACGGATATTGCCGAAGCTCTGTTGCCGGAGTTAAAGGACGGGGATCTTGTTTTAACCCTTGGTGCGGGGAACATTGTGAAGGCGGGTGAGGATCTGCTAAAGCTTTTAAAGAAGCAGTCACAGGCATGAAGGAATAATGGAGAAACGGCTCAGGCAAATCCTGGAGGGACTTACCGAAAACCAGGTGGAATGGGATTGTTTACTTGCTCCTTTCACCTCCTTTGGTATTGGTGGGGCAGCCGATGCTCTTGTTCGGGTTGACAGTATTCAGGAGCTTACATCACTTCTTGGGTTCTTTAAGGAACATGCTGTACCCTGGAGGATCATAGGTAAGGGAACGAATCTTCTTGTTGCTGATGCTGGCTTTCCGGGTGTAGTGCTTTTGTTTGGAAAAACACTATCACAAATTGAGTTATTGAGTGAAGACCCGTATGCAGGTACCCGTCTTCGGGTAGGTGCCGGGTGCAGTCTTGCGAGATTGGTGAATTGGTCTGTGGAGTATTGTTATACCGGCCTTGAGTTCGCTGTGGGAATCCCTGGCTCCCTGGGAGGGGCAGTGGTTATGAACGCAGGTGCCTGGGGTGGGGAGATGGCAGACTGTATAGTTTCATTGTGTGTGGTGTCATCTTCTTCAGGTATGCAAAATATAGAACGTGATGAGCTTGAATTTGATTACAGAATATGGAAAAATCGGGGGAGTGGCGATAGCAGGAGGATAGTACTTTCTGCTGAGATATGTTTAGAATGCGGGAATAAAGAACTCATCAAAAACACATGCCGGGAGAATTTAGCACAACGAAAGTGCAGACAGCCCCAAATGTTTAAAAATGCAGGCTCATTTTTCAGAAATCCTCAGGGAGATTCAGCAGGACGCCTGATTGAAGCTTCTGGATTGAAAGGCAAAGTTCTTGGTGGTGCCATGGTGTCGGATGTACATGCAAATTTTATTGTGAACATGGGTGATGCTACGGCTCTGGATGTTCGCAACTTAATGGCTGTGGTGATTGCTCAGGTACAAAAGGACAGTGGTATTTGTCTTGTGCCGGAAGTCCATTTTCTCTAACTGGGCAGACTGGATATGAAAAAAATAACTGTAGCTGAAAAGATAGCTGCTTTTTTTGGAAAAGGAATAAAAAAGAGAAGCTCTTCTTCGTTGATTACTCAAAAACACTCTAGAAAGAAATCGTATACGAGTAAATATATCGGTTCTGGAACACGAAAGAAGAGTTTGTTGGAAAAATGGCGGATACGGTGGCAAGGCAGAGAACAACAGGATGCGGTTCTCTTAAGAGGGAGAACAGAGAATCGAAATTGGAACTCCTTCAGACTATGTCTCGTCCTTGGGATATTGACTTTAGGAGCCTATCTGTTGGTGATAGGCCCTGTGCAGACGCTTCTGGGTAACATGCAATATTTTCGTATTCACGAGATTGAGGTGAGTGGGTGTGTGATGACAACCCCAACCGTGTTGAAGAAATTTGCCGGTATTTCGTATCAGTTGAACATGCTTTCTGTTGATCCGAGCTCTATCCAAACTCGTTTGGAGGAACACCCTTGGGTGGATAGTGCAAGTATTAGACGGATTTGGCCGGACAGACTCAGTGTCGTAATAAAAGAGTACCGTCCACGGGCTTTAATTGTACGGGATAATGGAGAGGGTTTTGGGTATATTGACAGCAAGGGAAAGGTTTTTGCCACAGTTCTTTCCGGGCAGGAAGTAGACTTTCCAGTTATAACCGGTTTGGGCGCTTTTGCTACAAAGGAAGAAAAGAAGAAGTTGCTGGATGTTGCTACTCTTTTATTGGATTTCGCCGCTTTAAATAATCCAAATTTTCCGGTTCAAAGTATCTCGGAAATTCATTTTAGCAATGAAGGTGAATTGACGCTGTATTTGGTTGAACAACCGTTTCCCATTTTCTTTGGCAAAGGGGAAATGAGATGGAAATGTTACCAGTTGCGGAAGGTTCTTGAAGTATTATACAGAAAGAAAAGGAGCGGTGCTGCAATAGAAAAAGTGGTATATATTAAAATGGATTATCAAAAAAATAAAGTATTGGTAGCAAAAAATCAGGCAGGATAGGAAATGGAAAAAATTGAGGATATAAAACCAATTGAGGCAATAGAAATTGATCAGTCCGAAGAAGTTATGGACGATCGTGAGCCAGGTGACCTTGTCGTTGGTCTTGATATAGGAACCACCAAGATATGCTGCGTTGTCGGTGAAGTTTTTGAGGATGGTATAGATATTGTTGGTGTTGGGACTGCTCCTTCGGTGGGTTTGAAAAAAGGGGTGGTCGTCAATATAGAGTCCACCGTCAAGTCTATTCGGCAAGCAGTAAGACAGGCAGAGGAGTCTGCGGGCTGTGAGCTTCGCACTGTGTACGTGGGAATAGCTGGCAACCATATCAAAGGATTTAACAGTCCTGGTATTATTGCTATCAATGGAAGAGAGATCAGGGAGAGCGACGTTGAAGATGTGATTGTTGCAGCCCGCACGGTGAAAATTTCTGAGAATCAACAGATTATCCATGTCCTTCCCCAGGAATACATGGTGGACGATCATACCGGGATACAAAATCCCCTTGGCATGACGGGTGTACGCCTGGTTACCAATGTGCATATCGTGACAGCTGATATGGCAGCTGTTCATAATCTTTATACCTGCTGTGATAGAGCCGGGCTGGAGGTGTCTGATATGGTGCTCGAATCCATCGCTTCAGCTCATGCAACGCTGTCTCCCGATGAAATGGAATTGGGTGTCGTTCTGATTGATATCGGAGGCGGAACCACTGATCTTGCAGTGTTTTGTGATGGAACTATTCGTCATACCTGTGAGATAGGTCTTGGTGGACACAATCTCACGAACGATCTCTCTGTTGGTTTACGGACGCCACTACAGGATGCTGAGCGCTTAAAGGAAGATTTTGGTTGTGCTATTTCGTCGGTGGTCAAGCCAAATCATGTCGTTGATGTACCCACTGTTGGTGATCGTGAACCGCGAAAAGTGACGCAGAAGGTGTTGGTTGATATTTTGCAGGCACGGATGGTTGAGATTCTGGAGATGGTAAATCGAGATTTGATTAATTGCGGACTGAAAAACAGGATAAATGGTGGCGTTGTCCTCACAGGTGGAACGGCACTTCTTGCCAATTTATCCGATCTTGCCGAGCAGATTTTTGATCTTCCGGTTCGTATTGGACATCCCGCACAGATAGGTGGTAAAGTGCAGGAGGTTCATACACCGCGCTGTACAACTGGCGTGGGGCTTGTGATGTATGGCAGTCAGCATCAAACGGATAGCCGTTACAGCGATAGTTCCATGGTTGGGCGCATGAAAGATTGGCTGCGGAAAATAATGTAAATTGTGTTTTTTGAAAAAAGAAGTTTCAGTGTCAGGTCGTAAATGCTATAATTTACGTGTTTAAATTTTAATAAATAAAACTCTCTTCAGGGTTTTATTTCTTGTGACGATGGGAGAGATTATGCCGTTTAGAATGGCGGAAACAGAGGGTGTGGCGGTTGTTAAAGTTATAGGTGTCGGTGGTGGTGGTGGGAATGCCATCAACACCATGGTTGAAAATCGTTTGCAGGGTGTCGAATTTATAACTGCCAATACAGACAAGCAGGCATTGGATCAATCCTGTGCTGATGTGTGCCTGCAAATAGGCCCTGGAATAACCAAGGGACTTGGTGCCGGTGCCGATCCTGAAATTGGTGAGCAGGCCGCTGGAGAATCAATCGATGCCTTGAGTGACAGCCTCAAAGGTGCAGATATGGTATTCGTCGCCGCAGGTCTTGGAGGCGGAACGGGTACTGGTGCTGCGCCTATTGTTGCTAAAGTTGCGAAGGAACTGGGCGCCCTGACCGTGGCAGTTGTGACGAAGCCCTTCCACTTTGAGGGGAAGTTCCGTATGCGTAATGCCGAACAGGGCTGGGCGGAATTACGTAAGTATGCAGACACTATAATTACCGTTCCCAACGATAGATTGCTCTCTCTTATGCAAAAGAATTCAAGACTAGCCGATATGCTCAGCATGGCTGATAAAGTCTTGCTCCAGGCCGTGAAGGGGATTACAGATCTGATTAATGTTCCTGGACTTGTAAATGCAGACTTTGCTGATTTACGTACAGTTATGCGTGAAGTGGGGCCTGCAATTATGGGAGCAGGTTTTGCTGTTGGTGAAAACCGTGCCACGGAAGCAGCTCATCGGGCCATTGATAATCAACTTTTAGAAGATGTGGGCATTGATGGCGCGCATGGATTGTTGATTAATGTGTCTGCATCGGAGGAAACCTTCACTCTAGCTGAATTTATGGAAGCGTCAGCCCTTATTCAGGAGAAAGTGGATGATGACGCTAAGGTGGTGATCGGAGCTTTGTATGATGATGCTCTTGGAGATGAGCTTCATGTAACAGTTATTGCCACAGGTGTTGGTGAGTCTGTTCCAGAGAAAAAGAACCTTGTGGCTGTTACGGCGCCGAAAAATACGGCACCGCAAAAAGAGGAAGTTGAAGATGTACCTCTTCGTAACCCGACTCCTGCACCGCCTAATCGACCGTCGGCGAAATCCATTTTTCCTTCCTCAAATTTTAATGGATTTGAAAATCATGGAATATCCTCTGGTGAGAACCAGCAGTCCAGCTCGGTGGAAAAACCTTGGAATGAAGAGTATATGGAAACGCCAACCTATTTGAGGAAAAAGGCCAACTAACACATTTGTCAGGAAGGAAACAGAATAAAAGAGGCTCTGTTCCGCGCTTAATTGACCAAGAGCGTGGAACAATCCTCAAAAAATGGACAGGGCGGCTTCCCGTTGCTCTCCTCTATCCCAACACATACGCAGTGGGTGTCTCGAGTCTTGGCTTTCAACTGGTATATTCCATGTTGAATGATTTTGAACACTTAGTTTGCGAACGCTTTTTTCTGCCGGAAGACCCTCGAGTCTCTCTACGATCCTTTGAGTCTGGCAGACCTCTCACCGATTTTCCGATTTTATTTTACTCTATAAGTTTCGAACACGATTATGTGAATCTTGCTCGCTTATTATTGAGGGGAAGGATTACCCTCTTTGCCGAAGATCGTAATAACTCTTTGGTTTCAGCTGCTGATCCATTGATTGTTGGGGGAGGGGTCGCAACATTTATGAACCCCGAGCCTCTTGCGCCCTTTACGGATATGTTTCTTCTCGGTGAGGCAGAAGGAGTTCTTCCCTCGCTGGTGACTCTTTTTAATCAAAAACTCAAAACCCTCACTCGTTCCGAGCTTTTGCTTTGCATACAAAGAGAAGTAAGCGGTGCCTATGTGCCTGGCTTACATGTTCCATCTTATGACCCAGACACAGGACGGCTTTGTGCTTCCATACCTGCACAAGGGATTGAGGACAGGGTCAGGAAACATAGCGTTAGTAATAAAAGTGTTTTACGGGCCGCACATTCGACACTATTGAGTCCTGCAGCTGAATTTTCAGACCTGTATGTTACTGAACTTGGGAGAGGGTGTTCACGAGGGTGTAGATTTTGTGCCGCAGGCTTCATCTATCGCCCTCCCAGGTTATGGGATGCCGATGCTGTGGTAGAAGGAATTTCTGAGCGTGGCGATAATGTAAAGCGAATAGGGCTCCTTGGTATGGAAATGGCGTCAACTGAGGAGCTGAAAACACTTTCTTCCTATTTGCTTGAAAGTGGTTGTTCACTTTCATTCTCCTCTCTCAGGGCAGATAGGATTTCTGGCCCATTGCTCAATCTGTTGGGAAACAGCGGCCTGAAAAGCGCGGCTATTGCACCCGATGGCGCATCTGAGCGACTTCGTCAGGTGATAAATAAAAACCTCACAGAAGAAGACATCTTACGTGCTGCTGAACGCTTGGCGGGAGTTGGATTGTACAAACTGAAAATTTACCTTATGATTGGACTTCCTACCGAGACTTTTGATGATTTAAAGGAAATGCTTGAACTGATAAAGAAGGTAAAGATTCGTATGCTTCCGGTTGGCAAGGCTCGAGGAAGGCTGTGTGAGATCACACTCTCTGTAAACTGCTTCGCCCCCAAGCCCTGGACTCCTTTTCAGTTTCACCCTTTTGGTGGGGGAATTCTCGACAGCCATGACGAGGGGATTGCGGCTACTATTGTTAAATCGTTGAAGGACAAGATCTCCTTTTTAAAGAAGGCGCTGCGAAAAGAAGCGAATGTTCGTTTCAATCACGACAAACCCGACAATGTTCTCTTTCAGGCCGTTCTGGCAAGAGGTGACAGGCGTTTGGCATACGTGTTAGCCCGAATGGCACGTGATTCCATTCCCTGGAAGCAGGCCATGCGTAAGGAAAACCTGAGACCTGAATCGTATGCAGTGTATCAATATGCCAGGGAAGATTATTTTCCATGGAATATAGTGGATCATTCTATCCGACAGGACTATCTTTGGCAGGAGTATCAGAAGAGTTTCCGTGCTCAAACAACTGCTCCTTGTAATACGAAAGTGTGCCGGCGATGCGGAGTGTGTGGTGATTAAGAAGGACGAACACTTTTCAGAAACAGATGATCCGGAACAGCTTGAAAGATTGCGAGCTGGTTTGATGCCTTTTCAACTCGTGAAGTATTTTTCCTTTACAAGTTTGGGCGTTATTCTTATTTTTACACTTTTTCTCTCTTGGCTTACTTCTAACAATGCACGATCAGTTATGCTTCATCAAAGCGAAGCGTATTCACTTTTACTTGCAGAAAACCTTAATCAACAGGTTTTTAGAGGATTTGTTTTGCCGACGGTTGTACGATTTGGGAAGATCGCTCTTTCCAATCCTGAACAGTTCAAGAGGCTTGACAGGATAATCAGAAATGTCACTTCAACCATGAAGATGGAGGGGGTCACCATATATGATTCAACGGTTAATATTATTTCCTATTCAACCAATAAAGAGCTGGTAGGTAAGAAGAATATGGGGGGGCTTGAATACAAAAAAGCATTATCAGGTAACTCTAATTCTCAAATTGTTTCAAGTGGATCAATTTTAAGTCTCCTACCTGGAAACAAGGCGGTTACATGCCGCTTGAAAACGTTTATTCCATTTCGTCAGGTACGTGAAGATGCAAGTGTAGAGGGACAGATAATGGGGGTTATAGAAATAACTCAAGATCTGTCACAGGAATATGAGGCCATAGTTCAACTCCAATGGCGTATTATTCAGATATCTTCAACAGTGATGGCATTCCTCTTTCTTGTTCTGCTGGTCATCGTTAGTCGAGCGGGAAAAATAATGGAAAGGAGAGTTCTTGAACGTATTGAATTGGAGCAGAAACTGAGTAATGCACAAAAGTTAGCCCATCTTGGTACCATGGTGGCAACGGTGTCACATGAAATAAAAAGTCCACTGGGTATTGTTCGCTCCACTGCTGAAATTCTTGTGAAGAGAATTAAGAAAATTGCCCCAGGGAGTGAGAATCTGGCAGAAATAATTGTGTCGGAAACTACTCGATTAAACAATATTGTCCTTGAATTTCTTGACTTTGCCAGGCCCCAGAAAGTCAAACCGGTTGCTGTGAATGTAAATGATTGTGTCAACCAGGTTCTTCAGTTTATGCAACCGAAACTCACAGAAAAAAATATTCGCCTGGAAACAGACCTTGGGCGGAATCTGGGGAAAGTCTTTATTGATCCTGACATGTTCTATCGTGCTCTTCTTAACATACTTGTGAATGCAACCCAGGCGATGCCGAAGGGGGGACTGTTGTGGGTACGAACAGGTGTCAAGCAAAATGAAGATGCAATTTTTGTATCTATTATTGATAGTGGTGTCGGTATGGATGCCGAGAAGCTCTCGCAAATATTTAAACCATTTTTTACCGATAAAAATAGAGGGACAGGACTTGGTTTGTCGATAACCAAAAATATAATAGATCAGCACCATGGGACTATTTCTGTCATTTCTAATCCTGGTAAAGGAACTACCTTTACTCTTATGCTGCCCCAATGAAAAGAATGGACGGTCTCTCGCTTGTGAATATATCGTTTTTGGGAAATGGACCATACAACCTGACTGTTCAGTCAGGAGAATGTGTCGGCATGACTGGAAAGTCTGGCGTTGGAAAAAGCCAGCTTCTTCGTGCTGTGACTGATCTGATTGTCCATGGCGGTGAGTGCTTTTTAAATGGCCGTTCGTGTAATGACATCCCTCCCCCAGAATGGAGGACAATGGTGGCTATGGTTCCTGCTGAATCTTTTTGGTGGTTTGATACTGTAGCACCCCATTTCGCGGTCAAGAGACTTGGTCAGGACTTTGTTGATTTACTTGAACTATGCGGATTTTCGGAAGATGTGCTGCGTTGGCAGATTAGTCGCTTGTCAACTGGTGAGCGTCAACGTCTTGCACTTGTTCGTACACTTATTACCAAACCGAAAGTTCTTCTTCTGGATGAGCCCACTGCTTCTCTGGATAAAAATATGGAACGTAAAGTTGAACAACTGTTGACGGACATCTTTTCAATGCAGCACACCGCCTGTATCTGGGTAAGCCATGATATGGAACAACTGGCAAGAGTCGCAGGAAAGGTGGTTCGAGTAGAACAACATGGGGTCACTGAGGAGGGTACCTGAATGGGTGTTATATCACTGTCAGCTTTTGATCTTTCCCTTACAGCAACTCTTCTTATACTACTTGCGGCAACCAGTTTTCGTCTAGGTCTGGGCCTTGAGAAGCGAATCCTTGTTTCTGGAATGCGGATGACGTTACAGTTGCTGCTGATCGGTCTTATTCTAAAATTCCTGTTTGCCAATGCAAGTTTTGCCCTAGTCTTTTTTCTGTCACTTTTCATGCTGCTGGTAGCTGGTTACGAAGTGTGGGCACGACAGAAACGGAAGCTTCGTGGGACTGCTGGCTATCTTATCAGTACTGTATCTATGCTGGTCTCTTCGTTTACCCTGGCCTTTCTTGCTTTGAATGTAATTGTAGGTGTGGCCCCATGGTATACTCCACAATATGCGATTCCTCTTCTTGGTATGTTGCTTGGAAACAGTATGAATAGTGTGGCTTTGGCATCGGACAAGTTGACGAGTGAAATGTATAACATGAGGGGAGTGGTAGAGCAGCGTTTACTTCTTGGTCAGAACTGGCAGGAAGCAAGCAGTGATATTCGAAGGGATTGTATGAGGACTGGTATGATTCCGATCATAAATTCCATGGCAGCTGCAGGTGTGGTAAGTCTGCCGGGAATGATGACAGGTCAAATTCTTGGTGGCACGTCACCTGTTGATGCCGTAAAGTACCAGATTCTTATAATGTTTCTTATTGCGGCAGGTACAGGGTTCGGTGTCATTACTGCCATTTTTCTTATATGTCGTCGCCTTTTTGATGAGCGTCAACGTCTGGTTCTGGATTGTCTTGAAACTCCGGAGGTGAATAAGAGATTTTAAAATATATGTCTGTCGTGCTGAAGAGAGGTCTAGCGAAATCCACTATACAGGAACTAGTTAAGCGGTTCATTTTCTGAAATACAAATAGTCTCTTTTTCCTCAGTGGCGATCCTCTGTTTGTCGAGTCTACGCTGTTTCTTTTCTTCTTTCTTTTTTTTCTTCGCTAATTCTTTTTGACGTTTTTCGTATGAATAATTGGTTTTGGCCAAAGCGATTTCCTCTTGATTGCCTTACATGACGGAGTGAATTGTTTTTGACAAGAAAAAGACCCCGCTCAACGTGAGGCCTTTTTCTATTTGTCAAAGAGGGAATTACAGTTTGACGACATTTTCTGCAGCTGGTCCCTTAGGGCCATCAACAATGTCAAAGGTCACGCGTGCACCTTCATCGAGAGATTTGAACCCATCACCCTGAATTGCTGAATGGTGAACAAACACATCTTTACCGCCCTCTTCCTCAATAAAACCAAAACCTTTTGAATCATTAAACCATTTTACTGTTCCTTCAGACATTGCGTACTACTCCTTTGTGCTGGTTCATTGCTGAACCTTTTGTTATAGAATCGGGTCGTCGAAATACGACCCATTTACAGCCTTTACTGTCAAAACTCAATTGAAACAACAACTTTATTATAAATATTGTTTGGGTATTTTTTCTTCTTGTTAAGGGGAACACATCTTCCAACTAGTTATTTGGAAATATTGTATTCAAAATAACTTTTTGAACCCTATGATAACGCTTTACCAGCATATTACTATAAAAAAAATCAAACAAGTGTCGAAAACAAAAAACGGGTTGAGCCAAGAAGGCAGAACCCGTTTATATTTCTGGTCGGAACGAGAGGATTTGAACCTCCGACCACTTGTCCCCCAGACAAGTGCGCTACCAGACTGCGCCACGTTCCGA
>CAMZKT010000126.1 GCA_947311435.1 uncultured Desulfocapsa sp. | reverse complement strand
GGGCGAAGATGGGGTGCTCCCGAACAGTTACATTATATTTATATCCCGATTATTGATCAAAAGGGTTTTTTAAGAGCATTGTCTCGTCCCTATCAGGACCAACAGAAACAATAACCGGTTCAACCCCGGTAAAATCTTCTATACGTTTCACATAATCTTTTGCCTTTACAGGCAATTCATCAAAATCCCTGATAGCGGTGATATCTTCATTCCAGCCGGGCATTTCTTCATACACAGGTGTTACCCTGGCTGCCTGATTAATATTGGACGGCATAGCTGCCAATTTCTGGCCATCAAGATCATAAGAAGTCGCCACCTTCAAGGTTTTTTGCCCGCTTAGCACATCTAGCTTGGTAATGGCAAGCCCTGTTAAGCCGTTCAAACGTGTTGCATCGGTTGCAACGACACCATCAAGCCACCCACATCTACGCTTACGGCCAGTGGTGGCACCGACTTCACCACCTTTATCCTGCAACTCTTTTCCGACCGAATCAAAAAGCTCTGTTGGGAAAGGACCCTCTCCTACTCGTGTGGTATAAGCCTTGAGAATTCCGATAACAGAATCGATATGAGCCGGGCCAAATCCTGAACCATTACAAGCATTACCTGCGATTGTGTTCGACGAAGTCACAAAGGGATAGGTACCGTGATCGATATCAAGCTGGGTTCCCTGCGCACCTTCAAAAAGAATATGTTTCCCGGACTTTCTTGCAAGGTCGAGTTCAACAGACACATTGGCAATGAAAGGAGTTAACTGCTCAGCAAACGATTGAAATTCACTGTATATGGTGTCAAATGAGACTGGTGCGGATTTATACTTAGTAGTTAGTATAAAATTCATTTCTTCCACATTGGCCTGCAGTTTATCTCGAAACAGTGGCTCATCCAGGAGGTCTCCAATTTTAATACCAGTGCGACCGACCTTATCCATGTAACATGGGCCGATACCACGACCAGTTGTTCCAATTTTTTTCCCAGCGTCAAGAGATGCCTCTTTGGCATGGTCCATCCCTTGATGGTAAGGCATAATAAGATGGGCATTCTCACTGATAATCAAACGATCTGGGGTGATCAATAAGCCTTTTTCATTCAATTCGTTAATTTCACCCAGCAAAACACCAGGGTCAATAATCACTCCATTTCCAATCATGCAGCGTTTATTTTCATAAAGAATACCTGAAGGAATAATATGAAAAACAAACTTTTCCCCATCTACTATCAGAGTATGACCAGCATTATTCCCTCCCTGAAAGCGGACAATACAGTCTGCATAGCGAGTCAGAAGATCGACTATTTTGCCTTTTCCTTCATCGCCCCACTGAGTACCGACAACAACTACACTGGACATTAACTTTCTCCTGTTCACTCTACTATTATCTCGCCACTTTAGCGTATTGGGTGAATTCATTACGGTATAAGGGCACACATTTTTTCTTAATAAACGGACAACCTCATTAATATAGTCAGGCGATTGAGGAAAGTCAATCCTTGTGGTCAAATTCACATCCAACCCCATGCAATGATAGTTTCAGCTTTAAAATTACTGCATTGTTCCAGTAGTACCACCAGCCATCCTTGACACCCTTCTATAAATACCGTACATTTGCTATTCATTAAGTGGAATGACTGTTTTTTCTCACTCCCCAATCAGTTTTAACAATAGAGGTACTTTTAGATGTTTGGCATTGGCTTACCAGAACTTATTCTTATAATGGCACTTGCCCTGATTGTTGTTGGACCTGATAAATTACCCGATCTTGCACGATCCATTGCAAAGGGAATCTTTGAACTCAAAAAAACTGCAAATTCTCTCAAGGAGGATCTTACAGAAAATGGAAACCCTTTGGACGATATCAGCCCGGAACTTAAAAAAGCAGCTCAGTCCCTACGTATCGACACAATGGATGACGATCTTGACACCTGGAAAGATACAGATCGAAAAAAGATTTATGATCCGAAGCCCAGCAATGAAGACGACAGCTCTGAAATAATCGATGTAAAGCCGGAAGAGAAACCAACACAAAAGAAAAGCCAACCAAATTCGCCCAAAATAGAAACCAGTGAAGTTTCAGATAATAACAGGAACAGAAATGGACACCCTGATCAGGAGCACAAAAGCTAGTGTCACTCATTGCCAAAAGCATTGAGCATTTCCAGCCGCACCACAAGGAGCTGCGTACAAGGCTTATCAGGGTATTTACTGCGCTGATTATCTGTTCTGGTATTGCTTACATTTTTTCAGAAGAAGTTGCTCGTTTTTTTATGGCCCCTCTGTTTAACGCCAGTCCCCATCTGGACACCTTGGTATACACCAGTCTTCCCGAGGCCTTTCTCTCTTATCTAAAGCTGTCATTGCTTGTTGGGATTGTCGGGAGTTTCCCTTTTACGCTTTATGAAATCTGGATGTTTATAGCACCAGGACTACGCAGCAATGAGAAAAAGTTTGCCATATCGGTTGTCTTCTGGGCCACTCTTCTTTTTGTGGCCGGTGCATCATTTGCCTTGTTTGGTGTGCTCCCGCGCATGCTTATTTATTTTATGAGTTACGCAAGTGACAGCCTGGAGCCGCTCCCCAAGTTTGGTAAGTATCTTACTTTTGTTGCCAGAACCATTCTCGCCTTTGCCATCTCTTTTGAAATTCCATTTTTAATGGTTATGGTAGGCAAAGCGGGTATCATAAAGGCTGAATATTTCCGTAGCAAACGGATATACTTTTACGGCGTCATCGTCGTTATGGCTTTTCTGCTCACTGCTGGTGATTTCATGGCAACAGGACTCCTTGCCATACCTCTTTTTTGTCTTTACGAAGTTGGAATCTTCCTCACTGTGATGTTTGGGAAACACAAAGAAAAGTCATAAATATCCGGTTGTAAATTTTAAGCCAGAATGAACACTCCAGGAATAATTACTTCAGTACCGTGGTAACTCCGCTCTTATCAAACGTTTCCGGCAGGATCTCCTGTTTCAATAAACAACATGATATTCTATGAACTGGCGTCCCCTTTTCATCATATGATAGAGTATCCGGTTGCAGGAGTTTATTCATGACACATCCCTCAGCGATGTTTAGTTGAAAAAAATCATCCTCCGTCAAACCTTCAGAATGAACAAGCTGATTTTCTATTATTTCTAGCGAATGAATGGGATGATCCTCACAAAGGGGGCACCGATAAACGCGTCCATTTGGAAATATAAAGAAATTTTCCGTCACAATACCGGCACACTCAAAACAGTCATCTTTTTCCAGAAACACTTTTGGGAAAGTTACATGAATCCCCGCATCCACCGCCAGCCTGGCTACTCCCGGTACAATATCAAGCCACTGTTCAGGGCTCACCTGCCACCCCTGCTCTCCAGCAGAGGCCTGAGCAGAGCTTCCTCGAAGGCCTATTACCTGAATAAAAAACCGTTTCACACCAAACTTAGTAAGAAGTGGGATCATTTTATGTAGGTGCTCTATGTTCAACCTTGAAACAGTGTAGATTACTGATACGTTGTACCCCATCTGCACAGCTTTATACATATTCGCTGTACAAATTTCATAAACACCTTCTCCACGAATGGGGTCATTCACCGTTGCATCCGGACCATCAAGACTGAAACTCAAATAATCCAGTAAATCTGGTGATGTTTTTTTAAGCAGATCATTGAATAAAAACCCGTTGGAATCAACTGTTACTGCCATGCCTAATTCCTTAGCCTTAACAATTCCTTGAGAAAGCCTAGGGTGCAACGTAGGTTCACCCCCTAAAAATATCACATTGGTTTTTTTGTTCGGGTCAGCAAAAAGCTCCAACCATTTTTCAATTGTCTCCTGCGAGAGTGTACTTTTCCCATGTTGATCGGTATTAATGTAACAGTGGCGACAGGAGAGATTACAGGCAGTCAGAATGTGAAAAAAAATGTTTCTTTCTCCCGCTTGGAAGCCAACAGTTCGTGAATTCGGGTTCATTGTTTTTCGAACAGCCTCCTAACGCGACTGGTTGAGGGTATAGGCAGAAAGAATGGAATCCTTCCAATAGTTATTTTCCGGGTTTGAAAAAAATTGTTTAAACAATTTAAGGCTTTGTTCACGAAGAACCTTTGCTGAAATATGTATCTTCATTTCTCTGTAGAGTGGGCTTAATTGCTCAAGCGGAAGATTAGTACCACCACCCATTACATCTTCATACGCATACACGATATTACGGATTCCATTTAATATTAAGGTAGAATAACACATAAGGCATGGTTCCATGGTGGAATACACTGTCAACTCCGCAGTGGATACCTTACTCTCCATGGAAAGAAAATGGCGCAGGGCAAGAATCTCGGCATGATCAATCTCATTCACCGTCTCCTTTTCTTTCTGGGTATGCACACGTTGTCCACTGGCAAGTATCTGCCCCCTGTGAACAAAGACCACGCCAACTGGGAAATTCCCTTGTTCCAAAGCAGCTCTGGCCTGCTCAAGTGCAAAACGCATGAATTTTTTGTGATTTTCCATCACTTGCTATTACTATAGTTTGCGACCAAAATGCAATATTGTTTTCACTAGGGATACTCCAGAGTGTTTCTGTACAAGGTCATGTCCCTTGTCAATAAAAGGGAGATATACCAGTTCTGTTTTCAAATGATGAAAATGAACTTTGGGAAGCTTTGGAAAAAGAATGTTTTTATTCACAGCCGCCCTGGCAAGAGTACTTTTCAGCGCCTGACCGGCTTCTTTTGCAGAGAGAGTTACGGGATACATGCCTTTTGCCATTGCAGTCTTTCCCTTTGGTAATTTTTCTTGGCTCAAAGTCAGGTTTTTCCCCAGGGTTAAAAAGGTGGAAGGTCTGAGTTTAAAGGCTGGGACAAAAAAAGCTAGTCCTCTTTCTTTATGATTCCTCCGAATTACAAGCGGCTGATTTGTTAAACGAAGTAAATCAGCAAAACTATCCATAACTATTCCCGATGAGTTAATATACAGCTTCCAGAAAGGAAGAAAACACATCCCTTCCTCTTTCGACACCACACATTTCCCAGAGAGCTTAACAAAACCACCCCGCTCTTCCTCCCAAAAAGAATTGCAATTACAACAAAGAAGGACAAGGCTATCATGCTCTCCGGCAAGAGAGTCACCGCATACCGGGCAGAGAGTGGCTAAGAAATGGGGTGTCCACGTTTTTTGGAACCGTATCCCATTTTGACGCATTTTTTCAGCAGAGCCTCCTTGAGCAAGGGCTTTGTTTACAACACCATCATACAAAACCCCATCCTTTACATAGAGTGGCATATAAATACAACTCAGGGTTTCACCTATATACGCACGATGATAAAAAGGAGCTTTAATTTTTTGAGAGTCAAGAATTGTGAGTTTCGATGCCCTTTCAAGCAATGTTTTGGCTTGAATAGTCTGACGTAAAAAAACACCTTTGATTTCATCCGTCACAAGAGACATCCCCATAGCCTGGGGCCGTAATCCAAGAGACGGTGGCAAAATGCTGGTGGTTAGCCCCTGCCGTGTTGTATCTACAACTTTAAACTTTTGGAATTTTCCTTTGCAATAGAAAATATTACCTTTGAATCTTAAATATGGGGCATAAAAGATATTCCTTTTACTAATATATTCAGGAACCTTATCTGGCAGGACAAATCGGAGAATTTCACGCGTAACCATAAAATTCTGTACATCACAGTATGGGCAGCGGATCAACCTGTCTCCCTCTCGGAGTTCAATTGGTGCACCACAGGAGGGACATTTTTGTTGAATAGTAAGATCCATAGAAGATAAATTTCTCTAATAAATAGAAGCTTTATGCTTTTGCAACGAACGTAGACCTTCGAGAATGATCTTTTCACTGGCTGAACATTTTTGGATGCCGCCTTCGTTCACAGCATAAACGTTTGACTCATACTTTCTCTCCACACTGATTACAGAACATGGCACCGGACACATTCTCCGCTTGGCATTTTGAACAAAACACTCTTTCTGGTTTCATACCGCTGGCCTTCCCACAGCGTGAACAAAATTTCGCGTTTGGTGAAAGATTTTTTCCACAATTACTGCACTTGCTAAAGACCAACTGTTGATGTCCGCAAAAAGGGCAGAAACGTGCATCTACCGAAATCCTGTTTTGACAATCAGGACAGACACTGCCACCTTTTGCAGAATCTTGCAGAGTCGAACCTGGTTCGCTTTCACGACTAACTGCGAACATGGCAGGCATCATCATCCCCATCCCAAGCCCTAAACCAGCACCAGCTTCTCCCTGATTTTCAGAAGCCTTCTCCATGGCCATGGCTGCCTTCATTCTGACAAAGCTATCCATGTCACTAATCACGCTGAGCCGACTTTTATCATCGATTGCCTTTTGAACCTCTTCAGGAGGAGTAATGGATGTGATATACAAATGACTGAGATGAAGACCAAAATAGGAAAAATCACCCACCAGTCTTTTCTGTAACTCTGCTGAAAGCTCATCAAATCTTCCTGCAAGATTCAAGATGCTATCAAGTGTCTCTCCTAAATAATCATTAAACCTTGAGACTATGACCCGCTTAAGATAACCGGCAATATCTTCGGTGGTAAATTTTCCCATGGTACCCACAAGGGTATTAATAAAAAGAACCGGCTGTACAATTTGAATATTATACACTCCATGCGCCCGAAGACGAATAAGCCCAAGTTCACTGTCTCTGAATGCAACAGGACTCTGAGTTCCCCATTTCAAATTTGTGAAATATTTTAAATTTGCCAGGTACACTTCTGCCCGTAACGGACTGTTACCTCGCCATGGGATAGAAAGAATCTTTGTTAAAATAGGCAAGTTGGCTGTTTTTAAAGTATGACGTCCGGCAGGAAAGGCATCGCAGGCTTTCCCCTTATAAAACAAAACAGCCGCCTGACTCTCCCGTACCGTCAACTGCGCGCCCCACTTAATTTCACCTGAGCCCTTTTGCGGTAGTCGATGAACCAGTTCTTTCCCAGTTTCATCAAACCACTCTATATTTTCGAGAAAAACTGCACTGTCAAATCGATTCATTGTCTCCCCTTTGAAACATCTGAGTATGTTGCTTCTTTACACCACCGTAATTATAGTACAATAAAAAGGCAGATAAAAGGTAAATTCGGAGGAGATTTTGAGTATGGCTTTACGAGACGAATGGACAGAGGAGGCGGCTATACAGGTGTTACAACATCCAACAGTGGACTCCAGACTCTGGTCAGAGGCAGTAGAATGGTTACTGCTTTATGGTAGGGAGAAAATACGGGAAATATTATTACATTCTTCAGGAGTTGCGACAAACAAATGTTTTCCCGATCTACAGGCGGAAGGGTACGCAGCAGACGGTCAGCCCTGTTACAGGGTGAAAGACCTCGCACAATGCTTGCAAATCAGTGAAGACGATGCAAGGAAATCCATCAAAACCAAGGAAACTCAACATGACTCACATCATTTCATTGATGAAAAGGATACGATGAGAGCACAATAATGAAAGATTTCATATAACGTGACCCTTTTATCTTGTGCTTCCTGACCGCAGATACCCGTACGTTCTTAATGCCTAATCAGTACTCAAAAGGTTTCTGCTGCGATCATAATCAAAGTAATAATCTGTAAGGTTTGGAGTACTTTTTGTGACATACTCCGCAGGAACACTTTTAACTGTTAACGCGATAGCACCGAAAAACCTCTTTTTACGCATAACCGGAAGGTAACTAAATGGCAAAATTTGATTATGACATTGCAATAATTGGTGGAGGCGCAGCAGGGCTTACTGTAAGTGCCGGGGCGGCCCAATTAGGGGCCAAAACACTCATCATTGAAAAAGAACCAGTTCTTGGAGGAGACTGTCTTCATTTTGGTTGCGTACCATCTAAAACACTACTCAAGTCGGCGCACGTTTACCATTCGATGCAGCGAAGCAAGGAATACGGTCTTCCGGAGATTAACCTTCTTCCAGTGGATTTCAGCAAGATAGCATCCAGGATCAAGTCTGTTATTGATAAAATTCAGGTTCATGATTCCGTGGAAAGATTCTGTAAACTTGGCGCTCAGGTAGAGTTTGGTTCCCCAGTATTTATTGATGAACACACCGTCAGATTGAACTGCCAAACTGTTTCAGCAAAACATTGGGTAATATCCACTGGTTCGTCTTCCGTATCTCCACCGCTTCCCGGCCTTGAGAACACACCCTACATTACCAACAAAGAAATATTCTCCCTCAAATCTCTTCCAGAATCGCTTATTATTTTAGGAGCAGGTCCAATTGCCATTGAAATGGCGCAGGCTTTTTCCAGACTGGGAAGTAAAGTTACTGTATTACAACGCTCCAATCAGATTTTAAGCAAAGAAGATAAAGATATGGCCGACGTGGTCATGGCTGCAATGAAAGTTGAAGGAGTACGTTTTTACCTCGAATCAGACATAATAGAAATCCGGGATCTAGGAAACAAAAGGCAGGTTGACATTAACGACTCCCAGGGTAAAGCGGTTACTTTAACCGCATCAACCTTACTGGTCGCTCTGGGCCGTAAGGCTAATATCGGAGGCCTTGGCCTGACCGATATAGGAGTCAAGATGGACAGGAAAGGCATCATTGTTGACAGGCGACTCCGCACCAATCATTCCCACATTTATGCCCCTGGTGATGTCAACGGTTCCTTTCAGTTTACACATGCAGCAGGCTACGAAGCAGGAATTGTCGTTTCCAATGCAATTTTCCATCTGCCCCGAAAGGCAGATTACACCTGGATGCCTTGGGCCACCTATTGTGACCCGGAGCTAGCATCCATTGGTATGAACGAAAAAGCGGCAAAAATCGCAGGAATCGACCACCAGATATGGACAGAAGATTTCTCGGATAATGACCGGGCAAGGGCTGAAGGTAACGACCGGGGAAAAATTAAATTAATCCTCGACAATTCCGAAAAACCAATCGGTGTACAAATAGTTGGCCCCAGAGCTGGAGATCTCATTGGTGAATGGGTTGTACTTTTAAACGGAAAAACGAAACTTTCAACTCTTGCTGGTGCAATTCATCCCTACCCTACTCTTGTTGAAATTAACAAGCGAGTCGCCAGCTCATTTTATTCTCCAAAGATTTTCTCACCGACTATCAAGAAAGGGCTGAAGTTTTTCTTTAATTTAAAAGGCGCCTCCTGTAATCCCTCGTCTGATATTCGATGATTTCAGAACACAATCATGTACTCCCCTTATGAAGGAGATATTGATGTATAATCTACGCACAGCACTGTTAAAACCACAAGGAATATAAAAACTGAGCATGAACACGAATTTTACAAAAAAAATACTCATCCTGCTTGTCGCAGGAATTCTGGTCAGCATCTTTTTTGCTTTTGATCTACAGCAATTCCTCAGCCTTACTTATCTTAAAGAATCTCAAACATATCTTGCCAATCTTTACCATGAATCACCTGTTCTTCTAATTAGCAGTTACATGGCGGTCTACATACTTGTTACTACGCTGTCCCTGCCGGGAGCTGCCATCCTCACTCTTGCCGGCGGTGCTGTATTCGGGTTCAGCACAGGGCTGATCATTGTTTCTTTTGCATCCTCCATCGGTGCGACTCTTGCCTGTTTTATCGCTCGTTTCATCTTGCAGGGCTGGGTTCAAAAGAAATTTGGTGACAAACTCAGCACTATTAACGAAGGAATTGCGAGTGAAGGTGCCTTTTATCTCTTTACTTTACGCTTAATTCCTATATTCCCCTTCTTCGTTATCAACCTGGTTATGGGCTTAACCAAAATGAAGCTCTTTACTTTTTATTGGGTTTCACAGCTTGGCATGTTGGCTGGTACTGCAGTTTTTGTCAATGCCGGAAAGGAACTTGCAAAAATCGACTCATTATCCGGGATTCTTTCCCCCAGCTTACTAGGATCTTTTGTTATTCTCGGTATATTCCCCCTGGTTGTCAAAAAGCTCCTAGCCTTTTTCAAAAATCGGAATAAAGAAACTCGCAGTAAGGCTGCGTGATACATCCACAAATTAAAACACACATTAAGCCAGGAAAAGATTGCCCTTGACTTGGGAGCTAACGATACTGTTTATGGATAGTACTCAGCATTTTTGAAAGAAATCCCCTTACTGTCCTTTCCTGAAAGAAGAGGATCACCCGCTAAAGGCCAGTTAATATCCAGTTCAGGATCATCCCAACGTATACACCGTTCATACTCAGGTGCATAAAAATCAGTGGTTCGATAGAGAAACTCAGCCATATCAGAAAGAACAAGAAAAGCATGACCAAATCCCTCTGGTACCCACAAACTTTTTTTGTTCTCTGCACTTAAACATTCGCCTACCCACCGCCCGAATGTGGGAGATTTCCGGCGTAGATCCACGGCCACATCAAAAACTTCTCCCGCGACCACCCGCACAAGCTTTCCCTGGGGCTTTTGTATTTGATAATGAATCCCCCGGAGCACATTTTGTACAGAACGTGAATGGTTATCCTGTACAAACCTGGTCTGAAGACCGGTATGTTTCAACCATTCTCTCTCATTATAGCTCTCAAAGAAAAAACCGCGCGAATCTCCATAAACCTCTGGTTCCACCAACAGGACATCCGGAATATCTGTTTCATTGATTTTCATTGTTCAACCATACATTTTTTTATAATAATCCCGATAGGATCCATCAACCACCGAAGCCACCCACTCTTGGTTGGCAAGGTACCACTCCACTGTATTTTCTATCCCCTTATCAAAGCTGAACTTCGGTTCCCAGCCAAGTTGCTCCTTAATAAATGAAGCATCGATAGCATACCTCCTGTCGTGGCCAGGCCTGTCCTTCACAAAAATGATATTATTTTTTCTTGGTTCTCCTGATGCTGGAAGGCCTATCTTTTCATCAAGTGTGTCGCAAATAGTTGTCACAACCTCCAAATTTTGTTTTTCATTGTTGCCACCAATATTGTATGACTCACCATCCTTTCCTTTTTTCAGAACCTCAACTATGGCCTCACAATGATCCTTGACATAGAGCCAATCTCTCACATATTTGCCATCTCCATAGATAGGAAGTGGCTTCCCAGTCATGGAATTATGAAAAACAAGGGGAATCAATTTTTCAGGAAACTGATACGGTCCATAATTATTAGAACAATTAGTGATAACAACAGGAAGCCCGTAGGTATGGAAGTAGGCACTCACAAGATGATCCGATGAAGCTTTCGACGCTGAATAGGGAGATCGGGGATCAAAGGGGGTTGTCTCTCTAAACATCCCGGTCGCACCGAGCGAGCCATATACCTCATCTGTGCTCACATGAAGAAAACGGGGATCGCTCCCCTGCCATGAATCTTCAAGCCATGCTTTCCTTGCTGCCTCAAGCAAGGTAAAGGTGCCTATGATATTTGTCTGAATAAATTCGGCCGGGCCGGTAATCGAACGATCCACATGGGACTCTGCTGCAAAATGAACAACCGAATCTATTTGCTCAGCAGCAAATAGCTGTTCCATTTGCTCAGCATCACAGATATCAGCATGTACAAATCGATACTGTTTATTTTCTTCAATACCTTTAAGGTTTTGGAGGTTCCCTGCATAGGTGAGTTTGTCCAGGTTAATAATACGCCAGTCAGGATAATCCTGCAGGACGAGACGAATAAAATTAACTCCAATAAATCCACAGCCGCCAGTTACAAGAATTCTTCGCTTTATATCCATACTTCACTCGTTTTTTAGTTTTCTTTCCAGACAAAAACGCCTATGGTCTGCTAGTTGTAAAATACATTTGATGTTCATTGCTCTGCCTTCTTACACCACATACCCTGAGAAATCAAAGTAGAAACACGATACTTTACTAAACAATCAACCAAAATACTCTCAATTCTTATATTATATTTACATGAGCACAAAGATAGAACAGGAAATCGCCAAAAGACGTACATTTGGGATAATCAGCCACCCCGATGCCGGAAAAACCACCCTCACAGAAAAACTCCTCCTTTACGGAGGTGCCATCAATATGGCGGGTGCCGTGAAATCACGTAAAGCCGAGCGACACGCAACAAGTGACTGGATGGCCATCGAACAGGAACGTGGTATCTCGGTGACGACTTCTGTTATGAAGTTCACCTATAACGACTACGAAGTAAACCTGCTTGACACTCCTGGGCATCAGGACTTTTCCGAGGACACCTACAGGGTACTTACCGCAGTGGATTCCGCTATTATGGTAATTGATTCTGCCAAAGGGGTAGAAACCCAGACAGAAAAACTGATGGAAGTATGTCGAATGCGAAACACCCCACTCATTACTTTCATTAATAAACTTGACCGAGAAGGAAAAGACCCGCTTGATATCCTGGCCGACATTGAAGACAAATTACAGATTGAATGCACACCCATGTCATGGCCCATTGGTATGGGAAAAACATTCAAGGGTGTCTACAATTTATACAGGAAGCAGATACATCTGTTCACACCCGGCAAAGGTGAGCGAGACCAGGGAGGTATAACCATTGACTCCCTCAATGACCCTCGTCTGGACGAGATTTTAGGTGAATACGATGCAGGAGTTTTGCGCGATGATATAGAACTTCTTCAGGGAGCAGCAAACCCGCTTGAATATGAGCATTATCTCAGCGCCAGCCAGACACCTGTCTTTTTTGGCTCTGCCGTTAATAACTTTGGTGTCAGGGAACTCCTTGATGCCTTCGTCGAAATGGCACCTCCTCCCAGTGCTCGCGCTGCCACGACCAGAGATATTGAACCATCAGAGGAAAACTTTTCAGGTTTTGTTTTTAAAATTCAAGCTAATATGAACCCTGCGCACCGTGACAGAATTGCTTTTTTCCGTATCTGTTCAGGAAAATTTACTCGTGGAATGAAAGTCAGGCATCATCGTCTTGGGAAGGATATCAGTCTATCCAATGCCACCATCTTCATGGCGCAAGATCGAACGAACGTCGAAGAGGCGTGGCCAGGTGATATCATAGGACTGCACAATCATGGTACGATAAAGATTGGAGACACCTTCACCCTTAAAGAAGAACTCAAATTCACTGGCATCCCAAACTTTGCACCTGAACATTTCCGCCGGGTAATCCTTAAAAATCCTTTAAAAATGAAACAATTACAAAAAGGATTACAACAGCTTGCTGAAGAAGGTGCCATCCAGGTATTTCGCCCTAAAATTGGCAGTTCCCATATAATGGGGGCGGTGGGGGTTCTACAATTTGAAGTAACCATGGCCAGATTAAAGAATGAATATGGAGTTGATGCAATTTACGAAGCCATTGATTTCCAGGCGGCACGCTGGGTGGAATGTGCTGACAAAAAGAAACTCGCAGAATTTGAAAAGAAGAATCAGGCTTCCCTGGCGGTTGATGCAGAAGGATTTCTTACCTACCTTGCACAAAACGAATGGATGCTCAACTTCTTTATGGAGAAATGGCCGGATGTACTCTTTCACAAAACAAGAGAAAACATATAACATATTGGTGAGCCTCGTCCTGTCAAGCGCTTGTCATTTAACAAAATTTAGCTTACAAATGATTACAATCAGAGTATTCTGATGGAAAACAAGGCATGAAACATACTCATTCCACAGAAAAAGCTACTCGCTGCAATGGAATTCACTGCCATTTTTCTTTTCCTTGCGACAGCCTGCGCTTTTCCATGTGATTTTTATACCAACCACCATGCATCAATTCGCTCTTAATATACAAAAACTCCTTATTCTCTCGTTCCTGGTCTGCATACCACTCAACGTTTTTGCAAAAACTTCTCAGGAAGTTCAATTTAAAGATATTACTATCACCACATCCAATACCCATTTATTGCTCTTTGGGGTTGTACACAACAGTAATCAGAAGGAACTGACAGAAGCCCTTTACAGCGGGATTCCCATGCAGTTCACATTCTACGTTGAATTATTGCGTACCAGAAGTAACTGGCCAGACGAAAAGCTGGTATCCATGGAATTTAATCATATACTTAAATATGATCCCCTGAAAGAGAACTTTCAACTTGAAATCGAAGAACGGAAGAACAGAATATACACCTTCGCAACTCTTGATAAAGCAATGACTACAATGAATGATATAAATGGGCTCAAGGTCATTGAATTGTCCAAACTCCTTCCTGACAACTCCTACGAACTACGGATGAAAGCAATACTCTTCAAAAAAACTCTTCCAATGAATCTCCATTACATCGTACCTTTTATATCCATGTGGGACATGGAGACGGATTGGGTAACCATCGAATTCACCTATTGATAAACCTTTAAAACAGACTACATTTCCAGTATTTTATGGACAAACCACCTTTCAATACTGCAGAACAGCCTCAATACCCGAAGTCCACCCGGACGAGGCTAAGTAATAAGCAACGAGCACAAAAAAAGCGCCTCATCAGGCGTGTCATTCTCACTTGCCTTTGCCTCATTCCTCTGTTTTTGTGGCTGGAAACTTCACTTCTAAACGCCGACTTCACGCTTCCCATATCCAGTGATATTCTTGTTTTTGGAATTATTAATCTCAATGTCATCCTTGTCCTTCTCATGCTCTTCCTGGTTCTTCGCAATCTGGCTGAGCTGTTCTTCGAAAGTAGACAAAATATAGTTGGCTCAAAATTAAAAAGTAAACTTGTTATCTCTTTTATTTCGCTCTCACTTATCCCCACCATTCTTCTCTTTTTTGTCTCACTACAATTCCTCACAACCAGTATGGACTACTGGTTTAATTCCAATATCGAGATATCCCTGCAAAACTCTCTTAATCTTGCAAAATCATACCTCCAGGAAACAACGGGAGAGGTTGATAATTTGGGAGAGTCCGTTGAAGACCGCATTGTCATTCCCCATGACATCAATCCACTTCCTGATGTTCTTGAAAAGTCCCTGACCGATGCCCTGGAACTCCACGACACCAGAAACAGATTAAGTTTCACTCTTATAACCAACCAGGGGAACAGCTACTTCACGGTTTCGTCCCCACTCCTTGCAAGCCTGAACCTTCCGGAAATTCCCCTCGCAACCCTAAATGCAATTCAGGAAAACGAAAAGCGGGAAATCCTCATTCAAAAATCAACGCTCGGAGATCTGGTGCGCCGTATCAACTCCATACAACCCAGCTGGATTCTCGGGGAAGATATCTACCTTGTTACAACTCTTCTCATTAAAAAAGAACAGACAGAACAATTACAACATATATCCAAGGGAATTGAAGACTATCAACAGTTAAAATACCTCAAGAAGCCCTTTAAGTTCTGGCTCCTTATTATCCTCCTTATCGTAACACTGCTAATTATCTTCTCAGCTATCTGGTTCGGTCTCTACATTGCACGCAGTATCACCGAACCACTGGATAAAATAGCCATGGCCACAAGACGAGTGGCAGAGGGAGATCTCGATTTTGTACTCGAAAAACAATCAAACGATGAAATGGGGATGCTCGTTGAATCCTTCAACACCATGACTTCCAACCTCAACTCAAGTAACGCAAAGCTCGCCGATGCTCACAACGCTCTACAGCTAAGCTCACGAGAATCTTATGACAGAAGGCGATACACAGAAATAATTCTTCAAAACGTGGAAGCCGGTGTTATCGCACTCGATGAAGAAGGAACGATTACAACCATAAACCGTTTTGCCGAAAAACTACTAAACATCAGGAAAGAAGTTTTTCTAGGGAAAAATTTCATAAAGGTACTCCCTCAAGAACATTCATCCATCATCGACGAATTCATCCGAGAGCTTGCCATCACAGGCAAACAATCAGTCCGTCAACATCTCAATCTCTCCATCATGCAGAAAACTTTTTCACTGCTAATTACGTTTACCCGTCTTGAGAATGAAGAAGGGGAGGCATTGGGATTTGTTCTCGTTTTTGCAAACCTTACAGAGCTTAAAAACATGCAGCGAATGGCGGCATGGCGTGAAGTCGCTCGCCGTATCGCTCATGAAATCAAAAACCCCCTCACCCCAATACAATTATCTGCCCAGCGTCTAAGGAGGCGATACCCGGAGGTCCTCAAAGAAGAAAATTCTATTTTCGACCAATGCACAAGCACCATTATCAAACAGGTTGACGAAATCAAACTCCTTGTCAGTGAATTTTCACAATTTGCTAGAATGCCAAAAACCAACAAGGCTCCTGCCAGCATCACAGAAATGATCCATGAAACTCTTTTTCTTTACAGACAGGCACATCCCGAAATCATCTTCAAAGTCCGAATCGATGCACAGCACGATATTCCTGTCTTTACTTTTGATGTCGAGCAAATGAAACGTTGTTTTATCAACCTCTTTGACAATGCTGTTGCAGTTTTACCCGATGGCGGTATAGTCGATATCATATTAGAGCCTGACAAGGAAGAAGAGAACCTTTTTATACGCGTATGTGACTCGGGGCCAGGAATATCAGAAGAAGAAAAATTAAAACTTTTTGAACCTTATTTCTCAACCAAAAAGACAGGTACAGGACTGGGCCTGGCCATTGTTTCCACAATTGTCTCCGACCATAACGGTTACATCAGAGTACATGATAATATTCCACATGGCTCTGTTTTTACCATAGAACTCCCCATGCTCAACAAAAATCTGCCCAGCAGAAACAGGTAACTGCTCAACCATTTTGTGTGTTCACTGGAAACCAACATCACTGGCATTCACATTTTTATGACTAAACAAATTCTCATCATAGACGACGAAGATTCCATTCGGGAAACCCTTTCCGGAATTCTCGAAGATGAAGGTTTTCAAGCACTTTGTGCCGAATCAGCCGAAGTAGGCCTCACACTTCTTGAAGACAACAGTGTCGATCTGGTTTTGCTTGACATATGGCTTGGCGACAACATGGATGGACTCACTGCACTTGAACAAATCAAAAAGTTCCATTCCCTTCCTGTAATCATGATTTCAGGGCATGGGACCATTGAAACAGCCGTTCAAGCGACTCGTAAAGGAGCCTTTGATTTTGTAGAGAAGCCTCTCTCATATGATAAAATTATTCTCGCTATCACAAATGGTCTGCGCTTTGCTGAGCTTGAAAAAGAGAATAGGATACTAAGAGACAAAACAAGTGGATCGACTGAAATAACAGGTGATTCCCCCATTATCAGTGAGTTGAAGCAGCAAATAAAAAGAGTTGCCCCCACAGAGGCCTGGGTGCTTATCCGTGGAAACCATGGAACCGGCAAGGAACTCGTAGCCCAGGCCATCCACAAACAATCCTTGGTGGCAAACCGTCCCATGATTGAGGTTAATTGTGCCGCCATTCCTGAGGAACTTATAGAATCTGAACTTTTCGGACACGAAAAAGGCTCTTTCACAGGTGCCCACAGTTCAAAACGTGGAAAATTCGATCAGGCCGATGGCTCCATTCTTTTTCTTGATGAAATTGGCGATATGAGTTTAAAAACACAGGCCAAAATTTTACGAATCCTTCAGGAACAAAAATTTGAACGTGTGGGCGGTCACAAAACTATTTCTGTCAATGTCCGGGTCCTTGCAGCAACAAACAAGAACCTTGAAGAAGAAATAGAAAGAGGAAATTTCCGTGCCGATCTTTTCTGGCGTCTTAATGTCGTCCCTATCACAGTTCCTGACCTATGTGAACGAATAGACGACATCGAACTCCTTGTAAAGGCCCTGATGAAAGGGCTTACAAGTCGTGGTCTTGAGAACAAAAAATTCTCCAAGAAAGCAATACTGAGGATGAAAGCCCATTCCTGGCCCGGTAATGTAAGGGAACTAAGAAATTTTATCGAGCGAGTGGCCATCATGTGCCCGTCAGACACCATAGACGAAGAAGATGTTAAACTGTTTCTATCTCCGGCCAAAGGAACCTCCGTCACTCCCGTTCCCTCTGGAGCCATGCGGCCCTATTCTGCCGGCACCTTCAAGGATGCAAAAAGGGATTTTGAAAAAGAGTATCTGAGGAAAAAAATACAAGAAAACAATGGCAACATCTCCCAGACCGCAGAACAGGTTGGCATGGAGAGAAGCCACTTACATAAAAAATTAAAATCTCTCGAAATATTGAGTCAGGAGTCGTAAAATGGTTTTTCCAGAATATCGTCCACGCCGCCTTCGTAAAAGTGAATCCCTGCGATCCCTTATCCGGGAAACACAGCTCTCACCCGACCAATTTGTGTACCCAGTTTTTATTACACCGGGAAAGAATAAACGGGAAGCTATATCCTCCATGCCCGGAGTATTCAGAATAAGTGTTGATCAACTCAAAAGAGAAGCGCAGCAATGCTTGGACCTTGGCATCAACTCCATGATCCTTTTTGGGCTCCCCGAGAAAAAAGATGCCATGGGGAGCGGTGCCCACGCCAAAGATGGAATCATTCAACGTGGAATCAAGGAACTGAAGAATAAGGCTCCCAAGCTCACCGTTATAACTGATGTCTGCCTTTGTGAATATACCGACCATGGACATTGCGGCTGTATAATAAACAACGCAGTGGATAACGATTCAACCCTTGAAATTCTGGCCAAAACTGCCCTCTCTCATGCCCAGGCCGGTGCCGATATGCTGGCACCCTCTGACATGATGGACGGAAGGGTTTCCGAAATTCGAGCAAGGCTCGATGAACACAACTTTGAGATGATCCCCATCATGTCTTACGCCGTAAAATATGCTTCAGCTTTTTACGGCCCTTTCCGGGAAGCTGCTGACTGTTCCCCTCAGTTTGGAGACCGAAAAAGTTATCAGATGGATCCGGCAAACGTAAGAGAAGCACTCCGCGAAGCCGCACTTGATGTTGAAGAAGGTGCAGATATTCTGATGGTAAAGCCTGCAGTTGCCTATCTTGACATCATCAGTAGATTACGGGATGAGTTTGATCTCCCCATTGCTGCCTATCATGTAAGCGGCGAATATGCCATGATTAAAGCTGCTGCTGAAAAAGGATGGATCGATGGAGATCGTGTCATGGCGGAGACACTGCTATCCATAAAACGAGCTGGCGCCGATATTATTGTCACCTACTTTGCTAAAGATATGGCAAAACTTTTACAAAAATAAAAAAAACAGACGCTCATGAACATAAAAGAACTCCGAAAAACTATGATGCTGTCGAAAAAGACAGATCCCGAGAAATCCACAATTTTGGCAATGCTCCTGGATGCCACTCAAAAAATAGCAAAATCCGATGGGAACCGGGAAGCAAACGAAAACGATCTCCTGACTGCGGCCAAAAGAGAGCTCAAAATGGCTCATCAATCCATTGAAGCTGGAATAGATGTGGGGAAAACTGTTGAAATTCTGAAGGTTTTCATACCAGAAACCAAAAGCGGAGAACAAACAAAAGCCATCGTTGACGCTCTTATTGCCGAAGTGCCAGAGGAGGAAAGGAACCCCAAACTCATAGGAGTAATTATGGGACGTCTGAAAAAGGAGTACGGAGACGCCATGGATATGGGGATCGCATCACAGATGGTCAAAAAAACGCTCAGCTAAATCCTGCACTTCAGAAAATAACAGAAATGGTTCATACTATATTTCATTTTCTATACCCTGAGGGATTGAAAATTTTACAGCGTCTGCTTCGTTATCAATGGCTTGAAGTATGCGAATAGTAAATATTCGGGTAAGCACTTCATCTTCGCCCTTTCAAGACGGTTCGATTTACACCAGTACGCTTCACCGGCCCGAATGAACGGATATGAGGACACCCCATACATCTATAGTTCGGGGTTATCATAGTTTTTACAACGCCATCAAAAAAAGAAGTGGCACAACAGCTACCATACTACTATTTGGAATCTGTTATGCCGCCAATAGTTACAAGATCATTTTGCAATATACGTGGCTTTCAGGCTGACCCCTGAATAGTCTTCATACCCCAATAGACCAATCCAATACAAACCGGCCTGGGGAGTAGGAATTAAACATTCCTCCTCATTGTCGTTTTTGTCTGATCGACAGTCAAAATTTGTCATAGTTGGTTTATTAGCAAATCGTGTATAAAGATCGGCGTCACCAGTACCACCGGAAATAGAGATCTTCAAATTGCTGGCACCATTGGGCACATCTACATTGTATTCCATCCACAAGTCCTGAACTCCTGCAATATCTGAGACACTCAGCCCATTGGTGGGGTTCATATTTTCTGGAGATTCAGGAGAGACTGTATCTTCATAACTTGCCGTCAAGTTAACTCTGGAAAAATTATCCCAGGCAAAAAGCGAAATATAATATGAACCAGCCTGTGGCGTAGGAACTGAACACTTCTCCTCGTTACCATCGCGATAAGGTCGACAATCGAAAAGATCCGAAGTGGCCTTATCACCGAATCGAGTATAGAGATCTGAATCACCAGTACCACCGGAAATATTAATTTTCAAATTGCCGGCACTTGGAGGTATGTCTATCTTATACTCAAGCCATTGCCCCTGACTGGCAGCAATACCTACGACGCTCTGTCCATTTACAAGTTCCATGGTTTCTGATGGTGCAACCTGAGGTATCTCAGGATTGTCCTCTCCTAAAAAATCAGAACCGCTTCCTGAAATCCCATGATGTCCTTGGTGAGGATAATGCTGCTCTTCGCAGGACTGTAGCGAAGTGGTCATTGCAGACTTTTCAGCGACTACGTTCTGTAGAAAACACTTAAAAACTTCTTCAGAAGACCCGACAAGTAAATTTTCTATCCCACCTATATACTTCTGGACACCTGCATTGACGATAGCTGGCTGAAGTGGCGGATTATGAACCTGACAGGAATTGAAATAGAGTACCTTATTGTTCAAAGCTGTAGCAGAAAGACCATTGAAGTAATTATAAGACAATAATCCATCAGATAGCATAATACCAGTTGTGTTACCATGTCCAACCCGGCCTAATAGCATCAGATTATTACAGGACAACCAATCCTTATACGCCTGTACGGTTTCATGCCTACCTATCAAAGTAACTGTCTTATAGCCTGCATCCTGTGCAATTTTGGTAGCTTTCTCTGCCGCTGCAATTGCTGAAGGAAACTCAGTTATGGCGGCGAACACCATGTCAACAGATTCGTCCGGGCAAGTTGCGTAGGTATATTCCTGAGGATCCTGCAGCATATCCTCGGGTTGAACTTCATAGCCCAATTCGACACTTTCAACCGTAAGATCTGGTCCAAGGTCAATTCGAATTGTATCAAATATATACATTTCTTTGTCAAGAAGATGAGCAATAAGCCGGTTAGGCATTCCATTCAGGCCATAAAGAATCTTTACCTTTACTTTGATATATGGACCGTCATCTTCCAGATTAACTTGCTGTCTGATTACCTGTTCGATGTCTATAGTGTCCGGTTTCTGAGCCCCCCAGTATGTGCTTGAAAAAAACTCAATGGGGACCTGTGCCAGGGCTTCCTGAAAAAGCAGTCCCCCTAGGCATAAATTGACACCGATCATCAGCCCAGCAAATCGTTTTTGGAAAAACATTTTCATCATCTGCACCTCTTTTTGTGTTTTGCACATGGTATTATGTGCGGTTAAAAACAATACGCTCCAAATCAGCATTTTCTGGTCTCTCACTTAAGGATCGATAAACATGATAGAGGATGATCCATAGGTTATCATCCAGATAGCAGACACTACTGATTATGATCTTTGTGAAGAAGGTAGAAATAGCAGTATGACACCTACGTGGCATTTTACTGTCTAGTCCAGTAGCATTTAACGTGCCAGACCAGACCTTAAGCGCACTATTCAAGGGGCACAACAAGCTGTCAAAAGACAAGGTACCCTATTGATAATAAAGGTATTGTTTTACACGATGAGAAGGTCATGTAAAGAATTCTGCAGTGAAAAAAATCAAACATTTTTATGGGTTGTTATTCTAGAACAGAGACGATATATGAAGGTCGTTACTTTTGTCTCCAGAAAGTAACATATTACAATGGTGTTTTCATAAGACCCTGAGTTTCTGTAGGTTAAACGTCGCACTAGTAAGACAACAACTGTTTTCAACTATGATATTTTTTTCTAGTGCCACGTAAAGTCTTGTTTTCAATGGCGTGCACAACCACTCGGCGCCGTCTCCCCTTCGCGACAAAACCAGACAACCTTGGTTTAAAAGACACACGGAGCATCAGGTCGCTACCTGGTACTAATATTTTCATCTTCGATTATATGAAAAGTATCATCAAGTTTTAGTTTTCTGATTTCGATTAAATACGTATCTTTGTGAAAAAGGTAGGCAGTTAAAAAATAATATGATTCTTCAGTTGGCCCGCATTCTATTTTAATTTTTTAAATACGGCGAACCTTCCATCTTACTACCAAAATGACAAGCTACAGAGTCGACAATTTCCCGTTTTTCGACCATTGAAATCATCTGGCATGCACCTGGTAGATATTCGACTATTTGACTTGCGTGGCTTTCAATATACATGACAGCTATCCAGATAATTATCTGTCCTCCTACTAAGATTACTTTCACACTATTTTCCTCCAATCAACTATTTTGGTTCACTGTGTACACCCTAAAAATCATTTCCTGGGGAAGAAACAATTAGTAATCGGTTGATCACCTGGTTCATCTCACAAATAAGCAACTAATTGGGAGACCAACACAAGCGACTGTAGTATCGTGCCATAAACCACCGTAGTAGCTGCATGAACATTATCAATCAGTGCTCACACAATCTCTATTGATGTCATGAGATCAGCACCACTATCAAACAAACTCCTAAAGTATTAGGAAACATTTACAGATGCATTTTTCACACCAAGTGATAAGGATTCACTTCCCATAGGGACAGTATCAGGAGAAGCATTACACTTGCCGGTCTCAGGATGTTCGATAAACTGCGAGAGAAACAACCTTCTACATGAAGGTAGTTACTTTCTTTTCTCAAACACATAAATTACTTATTCTCCCCTAAAGACTTCCCGCCAACTAACCGATATAGTGTATAAGGAAAATATACAATCTGCATTTATACTACCTGCAAGGATGCAGGAAATACCGCAAGGAGGCGGACTAATGACTAATAGTATAACCAATTTGGCTCCAGGATGGCCTCACACAGATTCTACACATGATAGTATTGCTAAGAATAATCCTGCTGGTGGTAAGCAAGGTTTTCTGCAAATACAAGATGCCGTAACACTCAACAACCACAAAGAGATAGCAACGACCTATTCGAGTGCTCTTACAATTCCGACAGAGTCTGAACAAGATCAATACACCTTACTACGTGGTCTTGTAACCAATATGCTTAAAGAACAAGGTATTGATTTCAAGGTTGCAAGTGGTGCTCTGGAAATTGATCTCGGTGCAATTAGCCAAGAAGAAGCAAGCGAGTTGATTAGCGACGACGGATATTTTGGAGTTGAACAAACTTCAAATCGTATAGTAGATTTCGCAGTAGGTATTGCCGGTGGTGATCCTTCGCGGCTGGATGCAATTAAAGAAGGAGTTGAAAAAGGATTCAACGAAGCGTTGGATACTTTTGGAGGTTGGCTACCTGAGGTTTCCCATGATACCTATGATATGGTTATGAATAAACTTGATACCTGGGCTGACATAGAAAGCTCTCAACAGGCATCGTAAGCAGAGATACAGAGGGATACAATGAGTGTTGAATTTAGAGGAATTGGTGGATTAGGACAGATAGGGAGCATCAACAAAACCGGTAATTCTCAGGCTGGCTCAAAAACCAGCTCCACGCAGAAGAATGATCAGGTCCAATTTTCTTCAATCCTCCAGGGAGTAAATAATGCTCAGGCTGGAGCCAATGCGAACAGTTCACGTGCTGAACGTGTAGCTGAGCTTAAAGAGCAGGTGGCGAATGGTTCTTATGAACCCGATTTGAACAAGGTCGCGTCCAGTCTCCTTCAATTTCTCATGGAGGAAAAATAGTCATGACAGCCGGAACCACACACCAAAGACTTGTACGTTTACATCAAGTGATCCTTGAAGAGCGTGAATTTACTAAAACACTCGACATGAATTCATTAACAGAAGCGATGCAGGAGAAGGAAGAACTTATTCAGGTTCTGGCCCATGCGAATCAGCTGGATGAGGAGGACAAAACAATTGCAAACAGCATTCGCAACGAAAACAGGAGAAATGCATATCTCTTTAGAGCAACACTTGGTTGGATTAGAGAAACAATGGAGTTTTTTGGCAAACGCACAGTATCCTCTTCCTATTCAGCGGATGCGTCAATGATTCACTCTAAAGTCAACGGTAGACTCCTTTCAGGAAGGGTTTAAAATGGCAGGGCTATTAACAGCACTCAACGCTGGAAAAACATCTCTTCACGTTAATCAAAAGTCCATTGAGATTATTGGCAACAATATCTCAAACGTTAACACGGAGGGCTATTCACGTCAATCTGCAGATCTTTCTCCCTATCCCTCCATGAACTTTGGCGGATTTTTTGTCGGCCAGGGGGTCGTTGTTTCTAATGTCAGTCGCGACCACGATGTGTTTGTCACCAACATGCTTCAGGAAAAATCAATCGAATTTGGATTACAAAATGGACAGACCCGGGCACTCTCAGAACTTGAGCGAATATTCAACATCAGTGAAGAAAATATCTCCACAGAAATTAATCGTTATTTTGATTCCTGGCAGGAACTCAGTGCAAACCCGTCTGGCCTGGTGGAAAGAGATATCGTCATCCAGAGAGGTGAATTACTTGCTGAAAAATTCCATCTCGCAAATGATGACCTCACCAAGGTAAAAGATAACATTAATGACTCTATTATTTCTAAGTTAGATGCTGTTAACTCTCAAATTTCTGAAGTTGCTGAACTGAATCAACGTATTTTCACCATTGAAATACAAGGACAGACAGCAAACAGTGCCCGCGACCGTCGTGATATGCTGGTTCAAAAACTATCTTCTTCACTTGGTATCCAAACGTATCCGGATTCTAAAGGAATGCTTGCGGTACAACTTCCTGGTGGACTCCCACTTGTACAGGGGAACATGGCCATGGAAATCAGAGGTGTACAAAATGGCTCAGACCTCACTCTAGAGTTACAAACTGGGGGAGTAACCCGTCCTATAGGTGTCAACAATCTTGGAGGTGAATTCCAAGGATTAGTGAGTATCCGTGACCAATTTATCCCGTCTCTAAAAGACGATCTTGACAGGTTGGCCTATGAGATTACTGAAGCTGTCAATACGGCACATTTAACTGGAGCTGGCCTCGATTCCATCACTGGGAGAAACTTCTTTTCACCTCCAAATCCCCTTCCGCCACCTCCTGCATCCAACCCCTGGAAAGATGCCTCACGGAATATATCCGTTGCGATCACAGATCCCAATCATGTTGCAGCCGGTCAGACTCCAACACCGCCTGCTACAGTAGCTCCCGGTGATAATCGAAATGCCCTCGCTATTTCTAATTTGGGAGAAGATCACCTTATAGATGGAATAGATACCTTTGGTGCCTACTACGGTAAAATTACCTCAACTGTAGGACTTGAAGCAAACCAGAACAGACTGGCACTCGGCGGTGCTGAAGATGCCATGATTCAACTTCAAAACATTCGAGATGGATTGGCTGGTGTATCCCTTGATGAAGAAATGATAAACCTTATTCAATTTCAAAGAGGTTTTGAATCCTCTGCAAAGTTTCTGTCCACTATTGATGAGATGATGCAATCACTCCTACAGCTGAAACGCTGATACCGTTTTTTAAGGAGATACAAATGAAAGCCACAGAAGGTACAACATACAGAATGTTGCAATCCAACCTAGGACGTGTCACAACGCGTCTTGAAGAGTTACGTATTCAAGGGGCGACAGGTCTCAAGTTAAATAAAGCGTCCGACGACCCATCTGCCATTCGACCAGTGCTGACAACTCGTACCCAAATCATGCACACTGACAGGTATCTTGACACCATGGGAGTCACACTGGATCGTATGCAGGCAACTGATGGGCATCTGGATCACGTTGAGAACATTCTACAGAGAGTAAAAGAAATAACCATCAATTCGATAAATGGTGCCATGTCTAAAGCAGATCTGGACATCTTTGCCGATGAAGTCGCCCACATGAAACGAGAGCTTCTTGATTCTGCCAATGCTCAGGTCGATGGAAAACATATATTTGCCGGATATGCCGAGAATACTAAACCCTTTATCGAAAACCCAAATTACAACCCAAATCCTCCCACTGATCCACTAAACCCAAACCCCCCATACAATCCTGCTGACTCTGGTACGTGGCCTTATCTATACATGGGGACACCAAATCCTACCGAACTTGAAATTACCCCCGGGGAACGGCTTGATTCAAACCTCACAGGAAATGATTTGTTTATGGGAATAAACAATTCAGCAATGGTTGTGGGAGGGCCCTCACCACCAGCAGCTTATGCTTCAGATCCTGGCCGAATCGATATCTTCAGCGTCTTAACAAGAACAGAAGAAGCTCTTCGAGCCGGGAATGTTGACGATCCTGTGCAGGCTGGTGGCGGTTTACAGGCAAATATTGAAGATTTAGAAACCGCTGCTCAACAAAATAGACGTCTTCGTAGCCAGCTTGGAAACAGGGCTGCACGTGTTGAGGCGGCTATGTTGCACCAGGAAGACGTATTAATTGATTTGAAACAAATTCTGTCGCGCTACCAGGATGCAGATGCAATAGAAACATTTAATGATATTGCCAAGCAGGAAACCGCATTGCAAGCCGCACTCAGTATAACTGCCAAGGTATCTAAAATTTCAATCCTTGATTACTTATAGGATAAGTAACCTTATTATTTGACAATCCAAAACATTCAGCATAGCATACACAGATTAGATTTGTATTTTAACCTGTTATACATTTTGCTACGGAGTGCATCATGCTCGTTCTTACCAGAAAAGCTGGTGAAGGAATCGTTATCGGCGACGACATCACCATAAAAGTTATTGAGCTCAAAGGAGGCGGTGTCCGTATTGGAATCGATGCTCCGAAAGACAAAAAGATATACCGACAGGAGATCTACGCTCGTATCATCGAAGAAAACAAAAATGCGATTCAATGGGACATGGATACCTTTGAAACTCTCAGCAGTAACCTTTCAACAGAAAAAAAAGACAAATGAGAAAAATACAGACACGATTTGGCGAAGTTGAATACGACCCTGCAAACCTACTTCACTTTCCCGCTGGAATGATAGGCTTTCCCATACTGCATGATTTTATTGTAATGCCTAATAAGAAAGAAGGGCCCTTGTTTTGGATACAGAGTGTTGATGAGCCAGATATAGCCTTTGTCCTTACTGATCCAAGCAATTTCTTTTTGGATTACCAGATCAAACCCGATGAATCCGAGATGAATTCATTACAGATCACTGAAGATGATGACTGTTATATACTTGCTGTCGTAACCGTACCTGAAGATCAAAAAATAACGTTAAACCTTTCTGCCCCGATTCTATTTTCACCAAAGACAAACAGAGCCATCCAGGTGATTCTTGAAGACACTGATTATAAAGCCAAAACACCACTACCTTCCTGATTATTTTTTTAACCTGCGGTGGTGGCAACGTAAGATTTCTCAAGAGGTTCTGAGGAATTTGGCAGTGACGTGAAGATAGAGACTCCTAGGGAGTATTTTCAGGCTGACTGACTGTTACTGGGCACACTTAAAAATAAAACTTAGGTATGCCTGCCACCTGCTAATTTAACAAGGATTTGATTGGATTTGTGAAGTCGACTTGCCATCTCCCGAAACAGATGGCCGGAAACATCGGGGTATTTTTCTATTATTTCGTATAGTTTATCTCCCGGAAATCGTTTCACTGCAGATTTTCCCATAGCAACAATTGAGGCATTCCTGGACTCACCTGTTAAGGCTGCCATTTCTCCAAAATACTCTCCTGGATTTGTGAGTTCAGCAATTTTCTTTCCATTTTTGACAACGGATAGCCCTCCCCTCATTAATTTAAAAAAATCAATATCAGTATTTCCTTCCCGGATAATGACCTCTCCATCTTCATATTTTTCGAGATCCGGATTAACAAGATAGGCAGGAAGGCTTTCTTCATGAATGACTGTTCTTTTTAGTGCTTCCTCAACACTTGTGATTCCCTGTCGTACTTTTTCAAGTGCTGCACTTCTAAGTGGCACCATCCCTTCCTGGATTGCAACTTTACGTAAAACATCCTCTGAGACTTCGGCACTGATAACTTTGGAGACCTCGTCATTTACTTCCATTAGTTCAAAGAACCCTACTCGCCCCTTATAACCAAGTCCGTTACATTCTGGGCATCCTACTGGGCCATAGGTTATTAAATAATCGACTTCGTCTTCATCAAACCCCATACTAATAAGTTTATCCGGGTCATGCTGTTCAGGCTTTTTGCAATTTTGACAGAGCCGCCGACCAAGTCGTTGTGACAAAACCATAGTTACGGATGAGGCGAGCATAAAAGATGGTATGCCGATATCGATAAGACGCCCAATAGTCGCAGCACTGTCATTTGTATGAAGAGTTGAAAAAACAAGATGCCCAGTCATGGCAGCTTTTATTGCGATTTCAGCGGTATCCATATCTCGAATTTCACCAACCATTATGATATCCGGATCTTGACGAAGAAAAGCTTTCAAGGCAGCCGCAAAAGTCATCCCAATGTCTGCTTGAACATTAACCTGATTGATCCCTTTAAAGTTGAACTCAACCGGATCTTCTGCCGTGAGTATTTTAATATCTTCAGAGTTCAGAGAGTTAAGAGCAGAATAGAGGGTAACCGTTTTCCCAGATCCTGTAGGCCCTGTAACAAGCAAAAGCCCTTGCGGACGTTTTAAACATCTCTTTAAGGCTTCAAAAGTATCCTCTTCAAAGCCAAGTTTTGTGAGATTTACATTTAGTGATCCCTTGTCGAGAATACGAAGTACAACAGACTCCCCAAAAAGTGTGGGAAGAGAGGAAACACGAAAATCAACAGAACGGTTCTTTCCAAGACGCATCTTAATACGCCCATCCTGAGGAACCCTGCGTTCTGTTATGTCCAGATCAGCAAGAATTTTCAATCTGGCCACCATTGCATTTTTGATACTAAGTGGGAGGTTCATGGACTTAAAAAGCGTTCCATCTTTACGATATCGAACCTGCATGGTTTTTTCATAGGGCTCCACATGAATATCGGAAATACCGTCCTGCACTGCTTTAATAAGGATACCATTTACCAGTTTTATTATAGGAGCATCGGTTGCCGCAAACTGATCTCCCCCGACATCTTCTTCGATGCTTTCTATTTCGAATTCACCTGCAGCGTCAGCTACTATGGAGCCGAAGTCATCGACTTCAGTTACAGCTATTTCCTCTTCATTTTCCTCAATTCTGCTGTGGAAACTTTTAACTTCAGCGTCATCAATACCATAATACTTCCTGTAGGCTTCTACTAGATCACTCTCCATTGAAACGCAGACAGCAAGATCCTTCCCTAGTTTTTCCTGGAGTTTTTCCACCGCTTCAGTATCGGTGGGTTCTGCCATGGTAACCTGAAAAGTATTCCCTGCAAGCCTTAGGGGAAATGCCATATACTCCTTAGCCATTTCATAGGGCATGAGTTTTACAGCTTCTTTATTGGGTGGCTCCTTGGAGATTAAAACGGGAGTATAATTGTGTTGTCGGCTCAGAAAATTATAAACAGTATCACTGTCTATAAAGTCAAGTTGGAGTAAAATTTCCCCAAGGCGACCACCATTTTTTTTAAGTAATTTTTTCCCACTCTCGAGTTGTGCAGGTGTGATATAGCCTGCCTTGCTTAGAAGTTCCCCGATTTTCAGTTTTCCGGCACCAGAACGATCTTTAACCGTACGCTTAAGGGTACTTTTTTTACGGATTGTTTTTTGTTTAACTGCCATAGTGTTAACTGTACTTATTTGAATGAGTAAATAACATTTCACATAATGAAGAAATTAATCAGTATATTAATCAATACATTTAACGATACATCTTTTCCTGATAAAAAACAAACGGGTTAAGAAAAGTTCACTTTTCTTAACCCGTTATTTAATTCACCTGTAGACGATATCCCAAGTGTTATAGCTTATCCAGCAATTATGCAATCAGGAGAAAAAACCTAGAAAACCCCTGTAACTCTTCCAGTTTCGATATCCACATCAACCCGACGATAAGCAGGGTCGGAACCAGTACCAGGCATAAGGGTAATTGCCCCGGAAACAGGGACAACAAAACCGGCCCCTTTGTAAGTCAGAATGTCACGAATAGGTAAAGTCCATCCCTTGGGAGTACCCTTGAGTGCTGGATTGTGTGAAAGAGAAAGGTGAGTTTTAACCATACAGGTACCCAGCTCACTCATATCAGGATCCTTTTCCAGTCGATTCAATTTAGCCTGAGCCTCAGGAGTATATGACACACCGTCAGCCCCATAAACTTCTTTGGCTATGGTATCTATACGTTTTTCAAGAGGATCACTGAAATCATAAAGGAATTTAAAGTCATTTGGCTCTTCACAGGCATCAATAACAGCATCTGCAAACTCAAGAGCACCTTCTCCACCATGCTCCCAGTGCCGAGACAAAGCAACTCGAGCCCCTGCATCCTCACAAATACGACGAACTGCTTTAATTTCATCGTCTGTGTCTGTAAAAAAAGCATTGATACATACAACTGGATTAATACCGGCCTTCTTAACTGTTTCAATATGGTGCAGAAGATTTTTACATCCTTCCTCAACCCATCCCACATTCTCTTTTCCATATTCAGCAGGCATTGGTTTTCCTGGAACCGGAATAGGGGCACCACCATGGCATTTAAGAGC
>CAMZKT010000125.1 GCA_947311435.1 uncultured Desulfocapsa sp. | reverse complement strand
TCTACATCAGTATCGTTTCCTTGAACTTTTTTCCCAAACCGTACAACTAACCCCGCTGCTTGGGATAAAGTCAATTCTGGAATATTCTGAATGGAGTTTTGCTGTTTTTGGGTTCGCAAAATTGCGGTGGGTCCTGGACGATCAGCCATCCGGAGAAGGACGTCCTTCCTACTTGCCAGATATTCAATTTTAAGATTTTCCTTTTCGTTACGCCCCAAGATCAGCCAGTGTCCCCCGGGAAGAACAAATTGCCTCCCAACCAAAAGAAGACGTATATCCTCCACCGTTAATTCCTCTAAGCCAACAACAAAATCACCTTTGTATACTTTTTCTATTCTGGCACCAAGAATCGGATCAGCAAGAATACACCCACCCGCGGGAGCAGGATAGTCCTCAATCCCATATTCCTTTGCCATCCGTATCTGCGGGGAACGACCACGACCGCTAAAAGAAAGAAGTTTTTCGCGATCTATCCAGCCTTCTGTTTCGGCCTTTGTTGGATCCAGTAATTTAGCAGAAAGTGGGCGCAACAACAGTCCGTCATTATCGGAATCACGCTCTATAACCCGTAAGGTATCAAGTCTTTGCGACATTGGACGCTGGCCAATGACTTCACCACTGATGAGAAATGATGCCCCGTACTCAGCCATCATTTGCTTTGCACGAGTAAACATCAGGATTTTACAGTCTATACATGGATTGAAATTTTTCCCGAAGCCATGCCGTGGATTACGCAGCAAGTCGAGATAATTGTCACTGAGGTCATGGAGTATTACTTCAATCCCATATTTTTCCATGATCTCCTGTTTGTATTTTTCAGGCTCCTCGAGCAGTTCATAGTCAAAAAATGGAGTAACAAACTTTACTGCAACTACCTGCACCCCCAGGGACTGTACCAGCTTTACGGCAAGGATTGAGTCCAGGCCACCGGAAAAAAGTGCAAGGGCTGTGATTTGTTTCATGCTGCCACCTTTCCTTTTTCCAAAAGTTCCTTTGCCCAGGCTCGTGTCTGATCCGACACCGATTCTCCAGCAAGCATCCTGCTTACTTCAGCAACTCGTTGTTCCTGGGTCAGACGATGGATCGCAGACTGCGTCCGTCCTTTCTCAACACCTTTCTGGACGAGAAAGTGACTGTCTCCACGAGCAGCTATCTGCGGCAAATGTGTTATACAAAAAACCTGATGATGGGTGGATAACTCCTTAATTTTCCGTGCAACTGCTTCTGCGGCTTCTCCACCAATTCCGGCATCAACCTCATCAAAAATAACCGTTTCCACCATGTCTTTTTTCGCAAGCAGGCATTTAAAAGCAAGCATCAAACGCGAAAGTTCGCCACCCGATGCCACCTTGGCCAGAGGACGCGGCGGCTCGCCTGGATTGGCAGAGAAGAAAAATTCCACCTTGTCCCATCCACTTTTGCGTAAAGCCGTCACATCCTGGTCATGCTCCTGAAAATGCACCTTCAGCCCTGATCGGTTAAAGGCAAGTGAGGAAAGCTCGTTTTTCATGGAAACCTCGATCTCCTGAGCAACCTTTTTTCTTTTCTCCGTAAGGACTACCGCCTGAGCACACAGTTTCTTTTCAAGTGTATTGACTTCTTTCTCACATTCAAGAACAACCTTATCCAAATGCTCTATCTGCTGCAACTCAGCTTCAGCATCCCCGGCAAATCTGAGCACATCTTCAAGACTGTTTCCATACTTTCTTTTAAGCCCCTGTAACTCGTTTAAACGCTCATTAACTGCATCCAGACGATGGGGATCAGTATTCAATGAATCCCGGTAGTCACGCAGTTTCACCAATAAATCCTCCGCCTGATAACTCATCCCTGCTAGTTCCGTCGCAAGTTCTTCGGCATTGGGGTCAATTGCTGCCACCTGAGTCATATCCATGCGGATCTGAACCAGTCCATCAAGCAGGGAATATTCCAACAGCTTCTGAGATTTACTGCTTAGCGTTATCAGTGTTTCTGAACTCTTAAGCCGTTTCTTTTCTTCACCGAGTTTTTCATCCTCTCCTGGCTGTGGCTGGACAGCAAGTATTTCTTTTAACTGATATTTGATAAAATCTTTTCGCTGTTCCTTTTCCTGTTCCTGCCTTTGCAATTCTTCAAGCTCGACCCGTTTCTCCTGCCATTCTGTAAAAAGATGACCAAACGCCTTCCTCAATGTCCAGGTTTCCCCCATGGTATCAAGAAAATCCAGGTGAAACACAGGATCCAATAGTTGCTGCTGATCGTGCTGACTTGCAATATTCAACAGGTTTACCGCCAGTTCCGCCGCCATTTTGGCCGTGGCAGGAGAACCGTTAATATACATTCGACTTCTGCCCTTATTATTCACCACTCGTTTCATAATAAGGACATCCTCAACCTCAATGCCCTGTTTCGTTAACAGATACCCCAGTAAAGTATTTCCGGGAGAAATATCAAAGAGTGCCTCAACAGTACACTGTTCAGCTCCGCTACGAACCCAGTCGGAAGAAGCCCTTCCCCCCGTTAGCAGATGAATGGCACGGAGCATTATGGATTTTCCGGCACCTGTTTCGCCTGTCATCACCACCAGTCCATTTTGGCCATTTCCACAAAAATCAAGACAGAGACTCTCTATCAAAGCCAGGTTATCAATTTTCAATTCACAAAGCATGGAAACTTCCGATGGGACACAAAGCTCTTCTCGTCACCTTTCAACAATACCAGGACACACATATTAATAAAATTCCCTTTCCCTTTTTAACCTTTCAACAAAGCTGCGACTTCTCCGTCATCCGGGAAACGATTCAACGCTTTCTTGGAAAAAATCATCCTCCCATCAAGCACTATTTCATACACTCCGCCAGTGGAAGGTATCAATTCGACATTTGCATCAAAACTCTTTTTCAATTCTGCCTCCAAACTGGACGCCCGCAATTTGTAGTTTCACTCGGTACAATACTCGATTGTAACATTCATTTTTTCCTCCCTGTTATGACCTCTTTGCACTTGCTTCAGCTTCTAGGCTGAAATTTATAAATATAACGTTTCTACCACACTCTTGCAGGAAAAAAACCTTCTTTCATTCAATCAAAGCGGGATAACGTGCTTTTCAAATCAGGTCTGGTATATTATATAATTTTTCTTGAATTATACTCTTAGCCACATTGATTCTTTTTCCTGTTACTTGAATCGACATAGCGTTACCAAATACAATGCGTCATAACTTAGTTATTGCAACCATGAATACAAACAGCATTCATAAGAGGCTCTTCCCTGCTCTGACACAGTTGAACAAACTCGAAAAGACAGGACGTTATTCTAACAGTTCGTATTCAACGAGTGCGATACACCAGAACAAAAACACTCCACAATCTCAGTTTTTCCTGATATCACTGGAAGGCCATGTTATACAGATGTCATTTTTTTCATACAAGCCACCACTCCCATCTGCACGGTTCCTAAAATACAATGAATCCTAAACTCCAGAGATTAATCCCCGGCGACAACACCCGCATGATTATCATCGCCACAGTAATCGGCCTTCTGGCTGGTACGTGCAATATTGTTTTTCGTACTGCGGTGCACTGGGTGGATACTGTTTTTTTTCATGGCGGTAAAGAATTGCTCGGTATTAACCAAGGCGGCTGGCACCTTTTACTGCTTCCGCTCATCCCCATGGCCGGGATGGCGCTTCTTATCCCGCTTTCCCTGCTCTTCCCCGGCGAAGTAAATGGGTATAGCTTCACCAAATTTCTCCGCAAAGTTAATCTTGAAGGTGGATACATCAAAGCCCGTACCATTTTCATAAAAATTATCTCCACAGCACTTACCATTGGTACCGGTAATTCCGCTGGAGTCGAGGGCCCCATTGCGGCTATTGGTGGTGCTGCCGGATCTCAAGTGGGACAGTTTTTCAGAGTTTCCGGGAGTAGAATGAAAGTCTATATTGCAGCAGGAGCCGCAGGAGGAATAGCAGGAATGTTTAATGCTCCCATTGCCGGAGTATTCTTTGCTTCGGAAATTGTACTCCTGGGTACATTCAACATCTCCTCCTTTGCAGCACTCGTCATAGCCTCGGCACTTTCCACCGTTGTCACAAGAGCGTACTATGGCACCCACCCTGCTTTCCCCATTCCACATTACCAGATGGTCAATCCTTTTGTAGAAATGCCTTTATACGGAATGATGGCATTGATTATTGGGGTAATTGCAGTCTTCTATATCAAAATTTTTTATTTTATTCGGGATAAATATGAACCTCTCCCCATCCATCCCCAGGTTAAACCAATCACCGGTGCATTTATCATCGGTTGCATTGGCATTGCGTATCCACAAATCATGGGAGATGGGTATAACTTTATCGAAACAGTTCTCAACGGAGAAGGAACCATCCCGCTTCTTCTTGCTCTTGTTTTTCTGAAGATATTTGCAACTGCCATTACTTTGGGTTCTGGTGGTGCCGGAGGTATTTTTGCTCCTGCTCTATTTATAGGTGCTATGATTGGTGGCTGCTTTGGTCATGTCGCAAATTTTTTACTTCCAAATCACACCGCAGCTCCAGGAGCATATGCGACTGTAGGGATAGGAGCATTTCTTGCTGCCTCCACCCATGCCCCCATGACTGCAATTTTTCTCCTGTTTGAAATGACAGGAAATTACAGAATTATTGTGCCCATTATGCTCACTTCCATCATAGGAACCATGGTAGCAACAAAACTCAACAAAGACTCCATTGATACAGTTGACTTCACACGGGAGGGTATTGATATCCACGAAGGTCGTGAAGTCGCTATTATGAAATCAATTCGTGTAGGTGCAGCTATTACAGAAGAAGTGGACTTCATTTCAGAACGCGCCAACATCAATCATCTTCTTGAAATATTCAGAATGGCAAAAGATAGTTTTTATTTTCCGGTTGTTGATGATTCCGGCAGGATGACAGGTATTATTTCCATGCAGGATGTAAAAAATATACTTCACCACGCAGAAGAAGATCGGGTCTGTTACCTGGTGGGGGGCATATGTAACAGAGATGTGATCACTCTCACCCCGGACGACAACCTATACACGGCAATGCAGCTCTTTGATGTGAAGGGATTAGAGGAGATCCCAGTAGTTGAAGACCTTGAGAACAAATGGGTTGTGGGGATGCTAAAGCGTCGCGATGTGATTGCCGCCTACAACCATGAAGTCCTGAAAAAAGGGCTCTCCGAAAAAGCAGAAACCATACGAATCACCTGCGGCGAATAGGAAGAAGCAAAAAGAAATAGAATACAGGTAAAAAATGCTTTTTGTGGTTTCTATTTATGCTATAAGTTGTATAAGGTATCTTAAGGAGAAACCCCTCAAACCAAGCACCCATAGCTCAGCTGGATAGAGCACCAGGCTTCGAACCTGGGAGTCGCGCGTTCGAATCGCGCTGGGTGCTCCATTATAGTCGTTTCTCGTGAGCACAACAACTACCCTGCAGTGTACAATCCATCATATACACCATGAAGCCCCAACAGCTCCTCATGGCTTCCCTCTTCCACCAGCACCCCGTTCTGCATAACGATGATCCTGTCGGCATTTTTAATCGTCGATAATCGATGAGCAATTACAATGGTTGTTCTATTTTCCATCAGATTATCAAGCGCTTTTTGCACCTTACGCTCAGACTCGGCATCAAGAGCTGAAGTTGCTTCATCCAGTACCAGTATGGGGGCATCCTTGAGGACAGCCCTGGCTATGGAAATACGCTGACGTTGACCTCCGGAAAGACGAGCACCCGATTCGCCAATAATTGTGTCAAACCCGTGGGGAAGCTCTTCTATAAACTGTAGAGCAAACGCCGTTTCAGCGGCTCTGCGAATATCATCTTCGCTGCTATCCTGCCTGCCATAGGCGATATTATTTCGAACCGTATCATTAAACAATATGGTCTGCTGTGTTACCAGAGCGATTTGTCTGCGAAGAGAATCAAGTGTCACCTCACGAACATCCTGTCCGTCAACAAGAATCACACCGGAACTGACATCGTAGAACCTGGGAAGCAGGTTGGCAAGGGTTGTCTTTCCACTTCCTGAAGGCCCGACAACTGCCAGAACCTCGCCCTGCCTGACGCGCAAATTCACATTCTGTAAAACGGGTTCATCCTCTTCGTAGGAAAAGTATACATTTCTCAGTTCGATGGAATTGTGAAATGGTTCTAACTCCTTTGCCCCCGGCTTTTCTGTAATATCCGGCTGAATATCGAGCAAATCGAAGATACGAGTTGCAGCAGCAAGGCCTGATTGGATCGTGGAGTTAATTTTACTCACCCCTTTAACCGGCTCATAAAGCATAATTAATGCAGCCAGAAAAGACATAAAGGTACCTATTGTTGATGAACCATTCAGCACCTGCTTCCCCCCAAACCAGATAATCAACGCAATCCCCACGCCTCCCATAAACTCAATCAGAGGATGTGACAAACAACGGTACTTAGTCTCGGTCATCAAGGTGTTAAACAGATGCTGTATCTGGGCAGCAAAACGTTTCTCTTCTTGATGTTCCATACAGAAAGCCTTGACAATTCGAGCACCTGCAATGGTTTCATGGAGAATATTTGTAGCATCCCCCATGCTCTTCTGAAAACGGGTGGAAGCACGGCGGAACTTCTTGCCAAAGACAACAACAGGTACTGCCGCCATGGGGAGAAAAACTAAGGAGATACATGCCAACCGCCAATCCATGTAGAACACGACTACAAGTAAGCCAATCACAGACACGGAATCCCTGAGAATACGGATAAGGGCATGGGAAACAGCACCCTGTAGTAAACTGACATCATTCATTATTCTTGATATGAGTTCACCTGTTGGCCTATG
>CAMZKT010000124.1 GCA_947311435.1 uncultured Desulfocapsa sp. | reverse complement strand
GTTTGTTCGATCTGATTGAATAAAACCTCAAGCGAGTTGTGCTACGCTGAGGATTTTGTGATTGAAGATCGAACAAAGATGACCTGAAGATGAGATGCGCGATGTTCAAGTTATTTCCGGACGGCTCCTAAGGCCGTACTTCTTTTGAAGAAAAAATAATCACTGAGTATCCTGCTGTGATCAAATACCAGGACAGGCAGAGTCTCTTCTGTGAAGAGTTTTGCCTCAGTTGCGTCATCTCCGGCGCTCGCTTGTTGATTGTCGGCCTGGGCAATAAATACTGTAGATGCCGTGTGCTGCCTCGGATCCCGATCAGGCTCTGAGTAGGTTCTAAATTGTTTTAGATTCGTCACCACGAGTCCCGTCTCTTCTTCTGCTTCTCTTGCAGCAGCAGTTTCATAAGATTCCCCATAATCAACGAATCCTCCTGGAATTGCCCATCCATGGGGTGGGTTTTTTCTCTTAATCAATACAATGGAATCGTCAATTTCGATGATTATATCGACCGTGGGGACAGGATTCTTGTATATGGGGATTGTTTTTTGACAATGGGGGCAACGCATAATTAGTCCTGCTCTTTTAGGAGCGCATGGATTTCCTGCCAGTTATTGACACTGGCGAGGCTATGCTTGTTGTGATTCCATGGTTGCCGGAACACAATGGGCGTAATTGAGGTTTTCGCAAGCTGTAGGCAGGTTTCCACCCGGTCATCAATAAAATAATTCAGGTTGTGATTCTTGATGTATTGAAGTTTCCCGTCATGGTCTCCCATGGCCACAAGTCGTAACTGGCTGCATGTCTCTGAAGAAAAAAAGTGTTCCAGCCAATCCTCAACGGGTTTTTGAAGAGGTCTTGCCGTGATTATGGTTACCGGATTCCGGGTGGCCATCTTTGTTATTGTTTCAACAGCACCAGGCATTGGTTGCAGCCCTGTTCCCAGAGAGTCTTTGAGAATGGTATAAAATATCTGTTCCACTTTGTCGGCAGGTATGTCGAGACAATCCTGAACCTGAAAACTGCTGATATCTTCGAGTCGGAAGGAGCAGTAATCAAATTTCTCACAGGCGAGGCGAATAAAAACTTCTGCGGTGTCGGCAATTACTCCGTCCAGGTCAAAACCAATTTCGTTATGCGCTATGTTCATGGAAGCTCTTTTCAATGTGTTTTATTTGAGCGATGACGGCATCGTTGTTGGGGGTTGCGATGTTGTGTTTACGGCCAAGACCACTTATCGCTCCATTGATAGCATCTATTTCAGTGTTACGATGTTTGCGAATGTCCTGCAACATGGATGAGATGTTGTCGGCGGTGTGGTGGCAGGTGGAGTGTGTTGCCGCAACAGGATCGTCTAGTATTTTGATCCCTGAGGCGATGGCCACCTGTTCAGCTTCTCTTACCAACTGTGTCATGCTTTTTTTAAGTGAAGGAGATGTGAGAAGCTGGCCATTTGGCAGATTGTTGATTGCAGTAAGTGCGTTGATGCCAACATTGACAAAAAGTTTGGCCCACAATCGTGAGAGAATGTCCGTGGAAACGCTGCTGGCAAGGCCAGCCTGTTGAAGAGTCCTTGTGACCTGTTGCAGTCTTTTTTGGTCTGTCTGCTGCTGTTGTGAGAGAAATCCGAGAAAAGTGGATCCTTTTCCGGCATGTTTTGTGTGGCCTGGAGAAAGAAGCGTTGCCCCTTCAGAGCTGGTGGCAAAAACTGCAGGGGACGTGATGTCGACCTTCTTGACAAATTTGAGATGAGCAATCCCATTTTGCAGGAATATCAGCAGGGTGGTGGGAGAGAGCAAGGGGGATGCAAAACGAAGACTTTCCTCAAGATCGTGGGATTTTACACAGAAAAAAATGACGTCAACGGGGCCCATGTCAGCAGGTTTACTGCAGACCGGAATGGTAAGGTGATGTTGTTTCTTTTTATCTGATTCAAAAATGAGTCCCTGATCGTTCAGCATGGCGGCTCGATCAGGGCTATGGTCAATGAGTACTATGGTATTGTCTTTCCCGGCAGTGAGAAAGAGTTTGGCTGCGATGAGACAGCCCAGAGCCCCTGGGCCAATGACAGCTATTTTCATCAGGAGCTCCTTGTCGGGTCAGGTATTATCTTATTCGACCGTTGTGGCTTCTTCGATAATAACAACATATTTATATCCCGCCCCAAAATCCTTATTGGCTGCAAGGGTACCTTCCATGGTGACTACAGCGGCGGTTTCCACCTGCTGTGAGCTTGTTACAACCAGGTCATGGGTGTTCTTCATCGGATCGCCGGTTCCATCCTGAAGGTGTATCCAGTTGCGACCCATGATGGATGGACTGAACTTCACCACTTTCCCTTTAATACGAACGATTTTTCCATTCAACTGCTCTGCCTGGGCGAAGATCTCGTCAACACTGTAGGCATTGTCGCCATCTGCTTTGTCAATTTTGATTTCCGCAAAAGGGGCGATCGCACCAAGGCTTCCGCCGGATGCTGTTGCCGGTTCCATGCCGGGGGCGGGTGTATTCCCTTCATTTTGGATTGCCTGGGCAAAGGAATCATCGCTGCTGTTGGCGGCGGCTTTTTTGTGAGGATTTTGCATGCCCCCCATTCCCATTGCGGCAGCTCCGTGAGGGGATGAGTTGTTTCCGGCAAGGCCGGGGGAAAAAACGATTGCATCAAAAGTTTTGTTTAGGGTCTTGGACGAAAAATTATTCATGACCATACCGGGCTGGTAGCTTATCTCATCGCCTACGTTCACCTGTGACTGAGGGATGGCAACCCATGGTTGACCTTCGTCTGTATCGACTTTCAGATAGGTGTACCCCCCAGCGTCCATGGTTTCCAAAACTTTTCCGCTAATGTTTTGTGAAGCAGTGGCAAATGTGGCGAGACCAATAAGAAAACAGGTGATAATTCCTTTAAAGAGTTTTTGTTTCAGTTTCATAATGTCAGTCCTTTTGTTATGTGAAAAAAGGTAACAGTTCGGTGGTTTTGCTAATTTGGCAGTCCCATCCGAATAGTTACAAAAAAAGGTGCTATGTGCACAGGTTGTTTACTGCTTGGTTATCTTCTATCAAAAAAGAGACATATTCCAGTATGGATTTTGCCCATATATCATAGGCTTTGTCTGTTAAGTGAATACCGTCACTCTGGAAATATTCCGGAGTGGGGTCGAATTTTTTGAACATATCCAGGTAACACGACCCGGTTTGCCTGGTCATTGTTTCGATTGTTGAGTTTATTCGCGGAATCATGTCCTCGGGAACCCAGGGGAGTTGACAGGGGAACAGGCTGTTTGTAATAACCTCAGCAGCCGGATAGTTGCTGGTTAGTGTGAGTATGACTTGGCGGAATGACTCCATAAAGCTGAAATCTTCAATGATAAGATTATTGGTGCCGATCATTATCAGGATAAGATCTGGAGATGCAAGGGTCTTTGTCAGCGTTGAGAGACGATTCCGGAGCCCCTGTACTGTCTCTCCGGGGAGACCGTGGTTAAGAATCTCAAAGTGGTGCATTCGCACCTGCCAGTCAAAATCAGCAATGAGCGAGTCGCCAAGAAAAAGAAAATTGTTTTGCGTCATGAAAGCTTTCCTGTTCAGGAGACCGATGGGGTTGTAGTTCTGCTTCCTTAAAACTCCGAATAGAATAAGTCCTCTAGCAGACCTTGGCAAGCATACCATAAGGAAAAGATACTGCCAATAGACATAATCGGAGTTGGGGGCTTGATACCTTGGAGTAAAATATGAAGGGCGTATGCCAGTTCGATTGCAAAGTGTGTGCCACTATGTAGTGTTGTTGCGTGAGGATTGTTGCTTTTGTTTTACTTGATTATTCCCATGGTGGTCATTATTGTTATCTTGGTTGCTCTATGAAATAGAGTGTTACCACTGTCTTTTTTTCAGACTTCCGTTCGGTTGGGTGCTTGCTTGAATTGTCAGTTGTCATCCACTGATTGAATCCACAACAGAGGAGCTTTTTATGGGCATGTTTCAGAAATTAGGGATCGGGGATACCGTTACTCCGGCGATCGATTGGGAGATGACACCAGATTTGACTTTCGGAACATTTGAATCCTGGGGAGGGCGTGACCAGATGCGCAGCAGGATTTCGGGAACCGAACGGGTGTATTACTTTTTCGTCGACAATTGGGACGATGAACCCAAACTTTGCCTTATGGAACGTGGGGTGAAACATGCAAGGGTGGTTGCTGAGATTCTGGCTCCCGGGCAGATGCTTAGAGAGTGTGTTGAAAGCAGGGGGACTTCGTCTGTCTTTGAGAAAAGTTATGCTATTAATGATGAAATTAAAGAATGGTTAAAGGCCAATGTACTTCAGGCAGAAGACTCTTCTGCTGTTATCCCTCTTTATGAGGAAAAAAACATTGAGGATATGGGACTCCCTCTGCCACTTCTTTCTGAAGCGAACTTCACAGGGAAAAAAGTTTCATTATCCTCGGAGCATTGTTTTATCAACGATGATGAAATATCTGACTTTATAAAGAGATGGAATTTTTATGATGGTGATTACAATCCCGATGGCAGCTTCGAAAATTTTCTTGTGGATCCTGGTGATGGTCGAGTTGTTGTGGATCTACGAACCGGTCTGATGTGGCAGCGTGCAGGGCTTGATATTACCGCTGTGCGAAGTATGAAACTGAAAATTGAGCAGTTAAACAAAGATGGGTTTGCAGGCTTTCATGACTGGCGGATGCCGGGTATGGAGGAGGCAATGTCTCTTATGGATCGGGAAATGAACAGCAAGGGGATTCACTTAAATCCCTGCTTTTCCAAAGAGCAGCCCTTTATTTTTGTTAACGCCCAGCGAAAACCTGGTGGCTACTGGTATGTTGATTACAAGCATGGCCGGGCCTTCTGGTCTTCCGGAACTATTCCTGGTGGATTTGCAAGACTTTGCCGAACAGTATAGTTGTGGTGTGCATTTTTTATTGCAGTCTTAGCTGCCTTCACCTGGAAGGTATTGCGTAACACATCGAAACACGGTGGAAATAATTTCTTTTCTGTTGAAGGAGAGAGGAATATGGAGGGGAGAGCCTTGAGCGCCATTGTTTGTGTTTTTAATATCCTGCTTTTTACTGTCATGGCTGGAGCGTCTTTCGCAGCAGGCGAAACAGCTGCTGCACCTGTTGTTGATATCAATATGTCTGGCATGAAAATCCAGATCAGTGAAGATGGCCTGAATTATTCTGGCACGGGGGGAGGAAATGTGAAAATAGACAGTTCCGGGGTCAGTATTGTCGGTGATGCTGGAGGAAGTGGGGCTGCTGCCGGGGGTATATCCTACACTGAAGATAATGCAACGATGAATCTTACCGGTGATGGACAAAATATAAACCTTGTGGCCGACAATAATACGATTACCGTTGAAGGTGATTTAATGGAACTGAATGTCACCGGTGATAACAACACAATTTCCGTCAACGGTTCTGTTGGGGTAATTGCAATCGTTGGAGATAATAACGAGATAGGTTCAGCACACTTGAACTCCTCGTTGAGTATTGTTGGCGATGCGAATATTCTTTCTTTTCCTGACAATGTCAGCCTGACGGTGTCCAATGTCGGGGAAAATAACAGGATTGGTTCTCAAAAATAGGATTGTAAAACCGCCTGCTGCATTCGCCTTGCAGCATGAAGCTGAGCTGGTTAGGGGGAAGGTTCCCGCAGGAATCAGCCGGCTTCGCCTTCTTTTCTTAATCTGATAATATCGTCGAATAGTTCCAGGGGATTCCATTGTTGAGTGTGATGGAACTCTGTTTGCTGAGTATTGTGAACGGCATAGATGTACATTGACAAATGTATGGTTGTTGGTGTATAGAGGGAATGTACATGTACAAACGGGAGGTGTGGTGTGACAGAAAAACAGCAGCAGTTTTTTGTGTATCTGCAGAAGTATCTCGAGCAGGAAGGGCGGGCACCCAGTTTACGCCAGGCAGCAGAAGACCTGGGGGTGAGTCATAATGCTGTGGCTCAAATGATTAATCAACTGGAAAGGAAGAAGCTGATTAAGCGGGAGGGGCGTTACAGTCGCTCTATTCGGGTACTGCCTCGGGTGGATGAGAAGGAGAAAACAAAGCGGGTACGGGAACTCCCCATAGTCGGCCGAATCACAGCGGGACTTCCCATGTATGCTCAGCAGGAGTGGGGTGGTTCCATAATGGTTGACGGGGAGTTGTTTCCCGGGAAGAATCTTTTTTGTTTGAGGGTTCAGGGGGAGTCCATGCAGGATGCAGGGATTTTCGATGGAGACCTTGTTGTGTGTGAGCCCAGGCAGTATGCGGAGAATGGGGAAATTGTGGCAGTGCTTATTCAGGGGGAAGAGGCCACGGTGAAACGTTTTTTCCTGAAAGAAAGCTGCATTGAACTTCGACCAGAAAACAAGAAGTTCAGGAGTGTCTGCTACCCTTTTTCCGATATCCTGGTGCAGGGAAAAGTAACCGGTGTGATCAGACATTATGACAGATAGTATGCGTTGTCCGGTTTTTATCGGAACCAGCGGCTATTCTTATACGGAGTGGGTGGACAGTGGTTTTTATCCTCCGGGTACCAGAACCCCGGGGATGCTTTCACTCTACGCGGATGTTTTTCCCATTGTTGAATTGAATTACACTTGGTATCAGATGGTGCGGGCAGAGGCCATCAGCAGGCTGATAGCCTCTGCACCGAAAAGTTTTCTTTTTGCTGCAAAGCTTACCCGAACTCTTACTCACGAACGGGACAGGGATTGGAAGCATGAGCTAAAACTCTACCGGGAGGGAATCAGACCCCTTGAGAAGCAACTGGCTGCCATTTTAGTTCAACTGCCACCTGGATTCAACAGGAGTGTGCAGAATCGCTATTATCTGGCACATCTGCTAGATGGTTTGCATGGATTTCCCTTGGCTGTCGAGTTTCGTCATATCTCCTGGGCAAGAGATTCTGTATTCAGGGAGCTTGAGGAACGACGCATAACCCTGGTGACGGTGGATGCTCCTTCAATGCCGACACTTTTCCCCTGTCTTGATGTTGTTACCAATCCTGATCTGTTTTTTGTTCGTTTTCATGGACGTAATCTTCAGGGATGGCAGTCTGGAAATATACAGAAGAAGTTTGATTATTCCTATTCACGGGAGGAGCTTGCGCAATGGAATCAGGGGGTTTTAAAATCCTTGCGTTCCCGATCCGGAAAAGGGCTGATTTTTTTTAATAACCACGTTCGTGCTCAGGCGCCTGATAACGGGAAATTGCTGCAGTCTATTTTGGAAAAAGAACAGGCATAACATGAGTGCTTTATAAAAGTAAATCGCTCCCTCTCATTGAGTAATTACCAGTAAACAAAGAACAGCGATGCAGGATAGAGCCATCATACATTTTAATGTCACCGATTTTGCTGTGGCGGTGGAGCGGATAAAAGATAGTTCGTTGAAGGATGTGCCGCTTATTGTCGCGGCAACTCGGGCTTCCCGTGCTGTTGTCTATGATATGAGCGAAGAAGCCTATGGGGATGGGGTCCGTAAAGGGATGCGCCTCACTCTTGCCCGGAAATATTGCAGGACAGCACAGGTGCTTGCACCACAACCTGCACTGTATCGCCGAGCCATGATGGAACTGGTGAAGCGAGTGAGGGTCTTTACACCGTTAGTGGAGCAGGGAGTGGAGGATGGACACCTTTTTCTGGATGTCACTGGAACCCACAGGTTGTTTGGGCCTGCCCCGTATATTGCCTGGCGTTTGCGGAAACAGTTACAAAGAGAGCTGGGGCTTGATCCTGTCTGGAGTCTTGCCTCAAACAAACTGGTATCCAAGGTTGCTTCGAGAATGGTACGGCCTTTTGGTGAATATATTGTTGGTGCTGGTGAAGAGCAAGCGTTTTTGGCTCCCCTCCCTCTTTCCATGTTGCCGGGGATCGGGCCAAAAGAGATTCAATTGCTGGCAGACTTTAATTTGTCACGAATCGGACAGTTGGCTGGTTTAAGCCGTGAACAGTTACAGGTGGCTTTTCAAGAACGGAGTTCCTCTTTGTATGATGCAAGTCGTGGGCGCGATGGTTCCGTTGTATTGCCGGGAAAGACAGGAGATGAGCATGTTACAAGGGGGCATACCTTCGCCCAGGACACTGGAATGTATGCGGAGCTTAAGTCTGTCGTTTCCATATTAACCCATGAAGTCGGGAGAATCCTGCGGCAGCGTGGACTCCTGGGAAGGCGTATGGGAGTGGTTCTCAATTATAGCGATGGAAGCAGGACAATTCGCAGGACAACTCACAAAGGGGGGAGTGATAATGATTTTTTACTGCGCCGCCTTGCACTGGCCGCACTTGACAAGGCCTGGGGACGTCGTGTCCGCATTCGCAGTTGTGCGCTTGTGTGTGATCGTTTTCTGCCCCGATCTCGGCAGAAAACCCTTTTTGTTCTGTCTACTCCCCGGCAACTGCAGCAGGAAAAAGTACTTTCTGCCATGGACCGGGTATCCCGTCGTTTTGGAGATGGAATGATTCGGCTGGGGACAGCCTTTTAAATTGTGTTTCCTTTATCTGTTCGTTCCTATTATTCCCTGATGCGGGGATGCAGTTCGCCCGAAAAACTTTGTGAGCATGCCGCAAGTCTCGGGTATTCAGGTCTTGCTTTAACGGATCATAATTCTCTTGCCGGGCTTTGGCCCTTTCTTGCTGCCTGTAAAAAATACAGGCTCCGTCCTGTTATCGGGGTAGAGCTTACTGGTGCAAAAGAGGATCCGGGGGTTGTTTGCTTAGCGGTTGATGCTGTTGGTTATGGCAATATCTGCAATATATTAAGTAAGGGTCTGTGCGAGACAGGATTTGTGTTGGAGCGGGAACTCATAAGGCATGCTGCTGGTATTGTTGTACTCTGCGATTCGCTTTCTTTGCTTGAAAAACTGAAAAATACCCCAGTTGATTTAGTGGCAAACCTTGGTGACAGGCCAACGGAGCAGGCAGGAAAACTGCGACAATGGACACAACAACACTCCATTCCTGCCGTCGCCGTGCCTGCCGTGCGTATGGCTAATACAAACGAAGCCCCTCTATTGAACCTTTTGGAAGCGATTCGGACAAACAGCCGTTTGCCGGTACAGGCGGAAACTTCTTCCCTGTCCGTATGTCTGGAAGCTCCGGGTGTGTATTGGAATCGTTTCGCGGTGTGGCCGGATGTCATGGAAGAGACGGATAAATTGGCTGGACGCTGTAGATTTAGAGGGCCGGAATTCGGGATCGTGATGCCTCCCTGGAAAGCTGATGGTGCTGAGAATTCTGCCACAAAATCTTTACGTGGTGCCGCTTATCAAGGAGCCTGTAAACGCTATGGAACAGATCTTTCTGAAGCAGTGGTGGAGCGGCTTGAACATGAACTTCATGTCATAGATTCCATGGGTTTCTCTTCCTACTTTCTCGTGGTAAGAGATATCGTTGGCCAGTCTTTCGTCGGGAGCGCCAAGGGCTCAACCAGAATCTGTGGACGTGGCTCAGGTGCGGCCTCGCTCGTAGCATATTGCCTTGAAATCACGAATGTGTGTCCGATAAAATATAATTTGTATTTCGAGCGCTTTCTTAATCCAGGACGTACTGATCCGCCAGACATAGATGTTGATTTTTCCTGGGATGAGCGGGACACTATTCTTGAACAGGTCTTAAGCCAATATTCGGGTCATGTGGCCATGGTGGCTACCATAATCCGTTTTCAAATGCGGATGGCCATACGGGAAACCGCCAGGGTGTATGGTCTGCCGTCTGGTGAGATTTCGCGCATCAGCAAAGGGCTTTCCAGTATCCATGGGATTTGTGGTGAACCCCTTCTAGCTTCTTTACAGAGGATGCCTGCCATGGCAAGGGGTTCTCTTACGGATGTCTGGCCTGAAATCATACATCTTGCTTCACAGTTAAGGGGCATTCCTCGTCACATGTCCGTTCATCCTGGTGGGGTGGTAATAACACCTGAACCCATAAGCAACTATGTCCCTGTGCAGGTTGCTGCCAAAGGTGTCCCCGTTATCCAATGGGATAAGGATGGGGCGGAAGAGGCCGGGCTTGTCAAGATAGATCTGCTTGGAAATCGAAGCCTTGGAGTGATAAGAGATTGCATTGTATCCATTGAAGAGACTGGACGCAGCTTTGATGAGGAATACTGGCAGCCGGAGGAAGATCCACAGACCAGGGCGGCAGTGGCTGCGGGAAAAACCATGGCGTGTTTTTACATCGAGAGCCCTGCCATGCGTCTTTTGCAGAAAAAGGCGGGAACCGGAGATTTTGAGCAGTTGGTTTTGCAATCATCTATTATTCGTCCGGCAGCCAATGAGTTTGTTCGTGAATACATCCGGAGACTTCACGGAGGAGAGTGGCAGCATCTTCACCCGCAACTGGCACTTGTGCTGGATGATACCTTCGGGCTCATGGTGTACCAGGAGGATGTGTCCCGGGTGGCGGTGGCACTTGCAGGGTTCAGCCATGCACAGGCGGATGGTCTGCGTAAGGTAATGTCTAAAAAGGACAAATTGTTGCAATTGAAGGACTATCAAAGTGCATTTGAAAAAGGCTGTGCACAACGGGGTATAAAGCCGGAAATCCGAGCGCAACTCTGGCAGATGATGCTGAGCTTTAATGGATACTCATTCTGCAAGCCTCACTCAGCGTCGTACGCGAGGGTTTCCTTTCAGGCCGCCTATTTAAAAACCCATTATCCGGCAGAATTCATGGCGGCTGTGATTTCGAATCAGGGGGGGTATTACTCCACTTTTGCCTATGTCTCAGAAGCAAAACGTCTTGGTTTAGTTATTGCTTCTCCCTGTGTGAATAACAGTGAAATCAAATGGAAAAAAGAGCAGCGGAAAAAGAGTATCCGGGTGGGTTTAATGGCTGTAAAAGGGGTAGCCGTGGAGACCATGGAGCGAATCATTAACAGCAGAAAGGCGGGGAAATTCTTTTCCAGTGTTGATTTTTTGCAGCGTGTTTCACCACCTCATGATGAATGCCGTGCTTTAATTCAGGCGGGGGCACTGGACACTCTTGCCTGTGGAAGGAACAGAAGCCAACTGTTCTGGGAACTGGCTCAGTTTCATTGTCTGGCAAAGAATAAGAAGAGTCGTTCCCTGTTTGATGTACAATTTCCTCCGGCTCCTGCTTTACAGCCCTCTGGTGAGAGGGAATTACTGCGTCAGGAATATGGAGCCCTGGGTTTTCTTTGCCGAGACCATCCTCTTGTACTGTTTAACCGACACAGAGGGCAGAATAGCACCCGAGTCTGCGATCTGGAGCAACATCTGGGAAGGCGGGTTTCCTTTGCAGGGTGGTTGATCAGTGGAAAACTTGTCTCGACAAAAACAGGGGAGGTAATGGAATTTTTGACATTTGAAGATGAAACAGGAATTGTGGAAACTGTCTTTTTCCCAAGAGTATACAAACGCTATGCACGTATCCTTTCCTCCGGTTCTGCCTATATGGTAACGGGATGCGTGGAAGAGGAATATGGTGCTATAACTGTTACGGTGCACTGTTTACGCAGTCTGTGAAGGAGCGTTTGGCCAGCCCATCACCCATACATGTAAACGAGTGCTTATCGTAATTCTGCTATCATTTCCACATCAGAACCCAGCGTATCCATTTCGTTTGATAGAGCCACCTTTCTGGCAAAGCCGTATTTGACTAAATACTTGATGTCAGACCACATGGTTTCGCTCCCCATAATGGCCACAATGATTTCATTTTTCCCACGTTTAAATTTTCCAACATAGGTTTGTCTGGCAGCATTGGTGTACCCGGTTTTACCACCTAGAGTACCTTTAACCTGCCACAGAGCTTTGTTGTGATTTCGAAGCAGTTTTCCTTCGCTGGTTCGTGCTTTGATTCTTTTCATCCTTTTTGAAAATTCAGGATCGCTCATGGCATGGCGAAAAATAGTAGCCAGGTCTCTGGCGGTGGATTTCTGGCCTTTTGCCGTGAGACCTGTGGCAGTCTTACACACGGTATTTTTAGCTCCCCAAAGTGAGGCGCGAAGGGTCATCATTTTGGCAAAATCTTTTTCATTTCCAGCAATTTTTTCAGCAAGCGCAACACTTGCATCATTGGCAGAGGCAAGCAGTACAGCATTAATCAGATCATTAGCTTTATATTTCTTTTTTCGATCAAGGTACACTTTAGATCTTGGCTGTCTAGCGGCTTTCTTGCTAACAGGAACCCTCTCTGTGTTTGTGAGTGATTTGAGTGCGATCATTCCGGTGAGTACTTTTATGGTAGATGCAGGTTGGCGCTGTGCATCAGGGTTTCTGGCAAAGAGAGTTTTTCCGCTGGCTGCATCAATGATGATTGCACTTCGAGAAGAAATCTTTTTGTTCAGGCGTCCAGTGGTGGCTTTGGTAATAACAGAACCGATCCGTTTTTTTATCTCTGAAATACCATCTGCGCTACCAAGGGTTATAACTGATGATGGGCGTGCCGATGCAATTCGTGTACTCGTTGTTGCCTTTGTTTTCTTTTGCTTGCTGGTATGGGAAACTTTCCATTTGGATGCTGTTGTCAGAACAGGAATCCCGGTAGCAAGGACAACACTGCTTGAGAAGAAAAATGTGATGACCGTAATAAGAAGACAAATGACTAATGAGTGTGAACGGGTTTGCATGAGAGCCTTGTGAGAAGTGTGAGAAAGTAGCGTTTCCAACCTGCTAAAAATAGAAGTCAATACTATTTTGTATAATTTCTTTTTGTAACTGTCAAGAAGATTCCTGAAACCTGACAAAGTCACTGTTTTTACCTGATCCTGTAATTGATGATAAACTCGTAAAATGGTCAATTGAGAGATGGGTAAATAAAAAACTTCGGATGCGAGGTTCAATGGCTTGATGTGTTCGCATACTTCAAGCCATTGATAAGGAGAATATTCGGTGAGATTGTTAATCCAGCAGGGTAAAAAGATGGAAAAATGTATATTCATTCAAATAGTGGAGATCATTTTTTCTTCTTCCGAAGTACAGGAGTTAGGTTGTAAACGAGCATGGCTTGTTTATTGGTAACTGCTCACAGGGCACCGCATCTTTCCGCGGTCACGTTGCCTTGCGTATGACTTATACGCTACGCCATCCTGTCTGCGAAAGCTGCAGCACCCTGTAAGCAGTTACAAAATCAGTGGTTTGCGAAAGTAAGTCGCTTCCCCCGTGAGTAG
>CAMZKT010000123.1 GCA_947311435.1 uncultured Desulfocapsa sp. | reverse complement strand
TGGGTCAATACCGCCGAACCAACTTTTACAACAATACGTTTTGCCTTATCAAAATAGTCCTGCCTTAGCGACAATCCTTCTTCCAAACTGATTGACTTTCTATCGTATCCCATTGGTTTTTAATGACTTAAAGTTTATCTTGACCTCTGTCAGCAGTGCTCTCTTGCACATCCAAGCGTTTGGGATTCCGTAATTCATCCAATATATCAGCAATGGTGGTTTTTAATTCCTCTATTCCCTCACCAGTCAATCCTGAAACAGCCGCCACCAAGAATCCTTTTCCTTCTAAATTGTTTTTTACGACCTCAAGCTCTTTTTCATCTACAATATCAATTTTATTGAGTATAATCAAAGTACTTCGTTCCAGAAGTTCTTCTTTGTATGCTTTGAGTTCTCTTACAACTGTATTGAAGTCATCCAGTATCTGTTCACATGAAGCATCAAGAACATGGAGAAGAATTCGTGTCCGTTCAATGTGCCGCAGGAAAGTAAACCCAAGCCCGACTCCTTCATGAGCTCCTTCAATTAATCCAGGTATGTCAGCGATTATACAAGGATCCATGTGATCAAAATGAAGGACACCAAGTTGAGGTTCCAAAGTTGTAAAAGGGTAACTTGCAACCTTGGGATTAGCAGCGGATAATTGTGACAACAGGGTTGACTTTCCGGCATTGGGAAGACCGACAAGACCAATATCAGCAATCAGTTTCAATTCGATACCAAGCCATAGTTCCTCGCCCTCTTCACCCTTAGTCGCAACCCGGGGTGTTCTGTTGGTGCCGGATGCAAAATGAGGATTTCCAAGCCCACCTTTTCCTCCGCGGGCAGCGACATACCGATCACCTTCACTCCGAAGGTCGGCTAGTACCTCACCAGTTTCGCGGTCTTTTATTATGGATCCGATGGGAACAGTCATATAGCAGTCTTTGCCCTTACGCCCATGCATATCCTTCCCTTTTCCATGAACACCCCGTTCTGCTTTAAAGTGAGACCTATATTTAAAATCAATCAATGAATGCATTCTGGTAGAACATTCGATGATTACATTGCCCCCCCTACCTCCATCGCCACCATTAGGGCCGCCACGTGGAACATATTTTTCCCTACGAAAACTGATGCAGCCGTTACCGCCATCACCTGCCTTCACGTGGAATTTTGCTTGATCGACAAAAGCCATGGTTATTATCTATTAGTTGAATTTAGTAGAAGGTTTACTTCCAGGGGAAGATTATGTGCGTTACTACGAAAGCGAGTCAAGGCACAGAATTGCGAATTTCAAGCGATGATTCTAAATTGCTGATTGCAGAAAACTCTCATGGTTTCTTACTCTTTATTAAAGTTTTAGGGAGCATGTGACACCAAGCTCAGAGTCAGACCATATACAAAAGGGGAGTATGTCAATTTTCCACGAAAAATAAAACTGAACATGAATAGAGTTTGTATGACCTTCTATTTCAGCTTACAAAAAAAAAGCTCGACTTTCAAAAACTGCTTGAAGTCGAGCCGAATCATACTACTTTCAGCCATAAAAGCTCAAGTAGCAATAAAAGAGTTAAGATAGGCCGACAATTCAGACTGCCGGATAAACACTTACTCTTTTTTTCTGTTGTCCAAAATCTTCAAAGGTCACAACACCATCACCCTTGGCGAAAAGAGTATAATCTTTTCCGCATCCGACATTAGTGCCTGGATGAATTTTTGTGCCAACCTGTCTGACAATAATGGTGCCAGCCGTAATGGTTTCACCACCAAAACGTTTCACTCCCCGTCTCTGTCCTTTACTGTCGCGACCATTCCTGGAGCTACCACCTGCTTTTTTATGTGCCATTCTAAACTCCTTGTAATCGATTCCTAAAAAAAGCAACCGATATTAATTATACTATGTATGGGGAACCTGCGGTTAATCAGGCACTGATTTCCTGAATATTGAGAGCAGTATACTGTTGACGATGTCCTTTTCTCAATCTGTACCCCTTGCGTCGTTTTTTCTTGAAGATAATCACCTTCTTGGCCTTTCCCTGCTCAGCAATCTTAGCCACAACCTTTGCATTTTCTACTACCGGCTTACCTACCTGAACATTATCGCCATCAACTATCATCAATACATCGGTTAATTCAACCGTATCGCCAATGCTTCCTTCGAGTTTTTCCACTCGAAGTTGATCTCCATTAGCAACTTGGTATTGCTTTCCACCGGTTCTTATTATTGCGTACATTCGTGATCCTCGTAATTATATGCTACTCTATTAACTTGACAAGCCAAAAAAATAACTTTTAAATAGACCTCTTTCCTATGCAAATGTCAACTATTTTAAAGAATAAATACAAAAAAAGCAGGAACTGTGTGGAATATTTAATCGTAGATATTTATTGCCACCACCAAGACACTAGCCAGTAAATCAGAAAAGTTTTCCGACTAATTGTGCATAACATAATTAATTCAAACCAATATTCTTTTTCAATCAGTGTATGTTGTTATTGTCCTAAACCATGTAACGTCTTGCACGTTCCGATTCTATTCGCCACCAATGAATCTAACGCCAAAATAACGAAAAACACCGGAAACTTTTTGAAAACCACCTTTATTATTAAACCTTTGGACCACATTTCTTATGCCAACATATAATGATAATTTCAACACACTGCGCAAAACCGTTACGACATTACGATCAAACGAGGGGTGCCCCTGGGACAGAAGACAGGATAGCGAAAGTTTAAAAAAGTATTTCGAGGAGGAGTGCGCGGAACTTCTGGAGGCAATTGACAAGGATTCCACTGAAGATATCTGCGAGGAAGCCGGCGACCTTTTATTTTTGCTGGTTTTATTATCCGAAATACATTCAGAGAAAAATGCATTTACCATCGAGGACGTAATCAAAGGAGTAAATAAAAAAATGATTCGAAGACATCCTCACGTTTTTTCTGGTACCACCAAAGGAAATGAAGATTTCCTCAAAAAACAGTGGGAAAAAATCAAATCTGAGGAAAATAAAAATAAACAAATTGACTCATCCTCATAACCAAGGTATACTAAAAGTTTTACATTAGAGATACGTAAGAAACGTATTGCTGTCTTGCAGTGTGCGAGATAGCCCCTCTTCGCTCCTAAGACAAACAAATCAGGAGCCAATCACCGGAGAGCCATTCTCCACATCATGAGTCCACGAGGAGGAACTTATGCGCAGGTATGAAACGATCTACATTCTTCGCCCCACACTGAGCGAAGATGAGATCAACGCAGTAATTGACAACACAAATTCTATTATAAACAATGGCGAAGGTCAGACAATATCTCTTGACAAATGGGGTATCCGTCCATTGGCTTACCTTATTCGAAAAGAAACCCAGGGGTATTACGTTTTCTGTGACTATGCCACAGAGCCTAACAATGTCGAAGAGATGGAACGTAAGTTCAGAATTGATGAATCTGTCATGAAATACATGACCATCAAACTAGCTGATTCAATTACTGCTGATGGTATTGAAAGTGCTCGGCAAGAATATGAAGCTGCCGCCGTCGCTGCAGCTGAAGCGGTGGCTAAAGCTGCGACAGAAGCAGACACTGAGTCTCCAAAACCAGACAATAGGAAAAGTGCTTCAACCCAGGAGGTCAAAGAAGTTGCCCCTCCTACTTCCGACAAAGAGACAACAGAAGCCAGTTAAGAGACTGTAATTACACTATTCTTACACTTTATCCATCCAGGAGACCTATCATGCCCCCTAAAAAAAGAGTTTTTCAACGTAAAAGAGTTTGCCGTTTCTGCACAGACAAAGAAATCAGTATTGATTATAAAGATCCAAAAACCCTTCATAGCTTTATAACTGAGCGTGGTAAAATCATACCACGGCGTATATATGGAACCTGTGCTACTCATCAGAGACAACTTTGTGAAGCCATAAAGCGTGCTCGCCAGATTGCACTACTTCCATATTCTGGTTCATCGCAGAGGTAGTTCGTATCTTCGGATATTTCATTAATTATCCTGGCATGAAGGCTAAGCGAAATGAATTCTTACACACCTCGCATACTTCAATTATTCAGATAATATCAAATTGGTCATGATTCCCAGGCAGTGAACAGAGATATGGAAAAAGCTGACGAGACAAAACATATTCAGCATCTCTTGCTCGTCACCGTGGTCATTATTCTTCCTGCTCTACAGGGAACCATTTTTGGTTGGGTACACGGCCTCCTTCCTCTTTTAGTTTTTTACTATCTTAGACGGTATGGAGCCAACAGGGGGAGAAAATACATAGTCTCTGGAGGCGTGCTGGCGTGTATTGTCGGCTTGATGTTTCAAGTTTTTGAGCAACTACTATTTGCGCTAACGTTAATTCCCCTGGGATTCATACTGTCCAATTCCGTTGAGACCCAGGATTCCATACCCCTTGCAGGAATTAAAGGAACTTTAGCTCTGGCCGGATCGTGGGCACTCGTGACATCGCTTCTCACGTTAGGACTCGAACAGCACCCGTATATTCTGCTGCTCAACTCTCTTGATTTTGCAATGAATGAGGCTATTATTCTTTACAAACAAGACATGTCAATTTCCGCAGAAACTCTGTTTGTACTAGATCAAACATTTAGCCAAATGAGAATTTGGATTCCGAAACTCATGCCAGGATTTTTATTTTGCCTAGCAATGCTGTTGACCTGTTCTACCATGGCAATTGGCAACCGAATGCTTTTTAAGAACACAGGTTCCAGCCCTTGGCCTGCATACAAACACTGGAGTTTACCAGACAAACTGGTCTGGGGCTTAATCGCTTCCACAATAATGGTCGTATTGCCCATGGCGTCCGGCAGAACCATAGGGGCGAACGTTCTCATGGTGTGTGGAGTTCTGTATTGCTTTCAAGGTATAGCAATAATGCTATTCTTTTTTTCAAAATGGCGCGTACCTTTGTTTGTTCGGACTCTTGTTTACGTACTCCTCTTTTTCCAGACTTTTGGGGTGATTGTTCTTGGGCTGATAGGAATATTCGACGTATGGGCAGATCTCAGGCGACTAAACAAATCTGAACAGAATTCAGACTAAAAAAAATAACTACAAATATAAACAATGCATCCTTTGCAGCTTGCAGAGGCTACTATAGTAATGAAGTAAAGGAGATTACAATGGAAGTTATATTAAAAGAAACAATTGACACCCTTGGAAGGGAAGGTGAGATCGTTAAGGTAAAGGATGGATATGGCCGTAACTACCTCCTCCCCCAAAAAAAAGCTGTCGCCGCGACACCAGCCAACATATCTGTTTTTGAAAAGAACCAGGCTGAGATCCAGGCTCGCCTCAAAGAGGAAAGTAAAGCTGCGGAATCACTTGTAAAAAAACTTGCCGGTACCACCCTCAGTATCGCCATGCTCACCGGCAGTGAAGAAAGGATTTTTGGTTCAGTCACTTCAAGTGATATTGCCAGCAAACTCCTCGAAGACACAAATGTTGGCATCGACAAAAAATGCATCCTTCTCCAGGAACCTATTAAGGAGCTTGGTGCAAACACGGTTACAGTTAAAGTTGGCTTTCAGACCACTGTAGACATCACTGTAGACGTGGTACCTCTTGTCGATACCGAGGAAGCCGAAGAAGTCTGAATAGTCACAATTTGACATTTGACTGCATCACCCACTTTTTGTAATTACATAAAGTGCAATTAACGACCAGTTAAATCATTGCTCAGTCTTCTGGAATAAAATGAGATCCTCTTAAAACCATTTACACACTGTCAGAGCTTCGTACTCTGGACAGTGTGTTTTCTTTTTATTTAGTATCCTTTAGCATACGGCTCGCCCATGAATTTTCACCCCCCAGAGTCCTCCCCTGCAACAACCGTATCTGGCAGAGTACCTCCTCAAAATGTTGAAGCAGAACAATCAGTTTTAGGCACAATACTTCTTGCTGACCACTCTCTCTCGTCAGTTCTTGAGCTTCTTGTGAGTGATGACTTTTACAAAGATAATCACAAACTTATTTTTGAAGCTATGATTGTTCTCTTTGAAAAAAATGAACCACAGGACATCATTACAGTTTCGAACTATTTAAAGGATCAAAACCTTCTTGAAGATGCTGGAGGGGTTGGGTATCTTGCAACTCTTACCTCCATTGTTCCGGTAACTTCCAATCTTGTGTATTATGCAAAAATTATTCGCCGTAAAGCTGTCCTTCGCAACCTTATCTCTGTAAACACAGAAATTGCCAGCCGATGCTACGAGGAGCAGGGCGAAATTGATACTCTCGTCGATGAAGCCGAACAGGCTATCTTTGAAATCGCAAGGAGTAAGTCCAACCAGACCTTTACACCGCTGAAACGTATTATACCTGGTGCTTTTGAAACCGTCGAACAGCTTTATAAACGCAAGGAGTTAATCACAGGCGTCCCTACAGGATTCACCGAACTCGACAAAATGACCGCAGGACTTCAACCTTCTGATTTAATAATCCTGGCAGGACGACCATCCATGGGCAAAACAGCTTTTGCAATGAATGTCGCCCAAAATGCAGCACTCCTTGACAAAACAGGAGTTGCAGTCTTCAGCCTTGAAATGTCCAAAGAACAACTTGCAATGCGTCTGCTTTGTTCAGCAGGACACATCGACTCTCAAAGAGTGCGGACAGGAAAACTGAATGCTGATGACTGGCCTAAATTGACACGTGCCGTCGGGATGCTCACAGATGCGCCAATGTACATTGATGACACTCCAGCAATCTCAGTGCTTGAAATGCGTGCTAAAGTTCGTCGTCTTGCAGCTCAGCACCCTTTGGGAATGATAATTGTCGATTACCTCCAACTTATGCGGGGAAGGAATTCTTCAGAAAACAGAACCCAAGAGATCAGTGAAATTTCAAGATCATTAAAGGCAATGGCCAAAGAACTCAAGGTTCCTGTTATTGCCCTTTCTCAGCTAAACCGCAGCGTAGAAACCCGACCTGACAAACGGCCAATGATGTCAGATCTTCGTGAATCTGGAGCCATTGAACAGGACGCTGATGTAATCTGCTTTATTTATCGAGACGAAGTCTATGATAAAAGTCAAGATAACCCTAATATTGGTATTGCTGAAATTATCATAGGCAAACAGCGAAACGGCCCTACAGGGACAGTAAAATTGACATTCATTAAAGAGTTCACTATGTTTGAAAACCTCAGTGCCTATGACGAACCTAAGAGTGGTATACCTGAGTAGTCCCTTTTTTCACCTAAAGGATCGGTTTTAATCTATTTTCATAGCAATAACTATGATGAGGGATATTACAAATTCCTCATTTTTGATTTACGAAAGAGGCTTACCCCATATGTCTGCGAAAAAGACCCAGGAAATCTCCTACGATTTCCAATCTATTGAAGAAAAATGGCAGGCTCGATGGCAGAATGCTGCAAGCTATCGGGTGAACATAGATAAGGAGAGAAAAAAATACTACGTACTGGAAATGTTTCCTTATCCATCAGGACGTATTCATATGGGCCATGTTCGAAATTATTCGATAGGAGATGTGGTCGCGCGTTACAAACGTCTCCGCGGTTATAATGTTTTGCATCCCATGGGCTGGGATTCTTTTGGCCTCCCAGCCGAAAATGCTGCCATCAAAAACAACACCCACCCTGCCCGTTGGACCTATGAAAACATAAATTATATGCGTAGGCAGTTGCGGCAACTCGGCCTCTCGTATGATTGGGATAGAGAAATTGCCACCTGCAATCCTAAATATTATCGGTGGGAACAGCAAATCTTTCTTGAAATGTATGAAAAGGGTTTGGTTTACCAAAAAAACACAACGGTGAACTGGTGCGAATCCTGTCATACCGTTCTTGCTAATGAGCAGGTGATTGATGGTATCTGTTGGCGATGTGACGAACCCGTTGAAGCCAGGAACATGAACGGGTGGTTCTTCAAAATTACTGATTATGCAGAAGAACTGTTGGAGGATCTCGACCAGTTAAGCGGATGGCCTGATAAAGTTGTTACCATGCAGCGTAACTGGATTGGTAAATCTACAGGTCTCCAATGCGACTTTGATGTTGAAGGAATCGACAAAAAACTCTCCATCTTTACCACAAGGCCAGATACCATCTTTGGTGTGACATTTATGTCCATTGCACCAGAGCATCCCATACTCGACGCTCTCCTTCAGAACAACCCAAAGGAAAATGAAGTTAGAGAGTTTACAAAACGAACAATCACTGAAAAACAACAGCAGTCCAACAAGGATGTGATCGAAAAAGAAGGGATTGATACCGGGCGTTTTTGCGTCAACCCATTCAATGGTCAGAGGATTCCGATCTATGTATCCAATTTTGTACTGATGGAATACGGAACCGGTGCTGTTATGGCCGTTCCTGCCCATGATCAAAGAGACTTTGAATTTGCAAAAAAATATAACCTTGCCATAAAGGCTGTTGTGATGCCCAAGGATACCGACCTTGATGGCAAAGCTATGGAAGAGGCATCCATACTTCCCGGTATTCTCCATCATTCTGGTATTTTCTCAGGAATCAAATCAAATGAGGCCCAACAGAAGATTATAGCCCATGCCCAAACCAATGGGTATGGTGAAGCAAAAACCACCTATCGACTACGTGATTGGGGAATTTCCAGGCAGCGTTACTGGGGAGCACCTATCCCAATGATTCAATGTAACATTTGTGGTGTGCAGCCAGTTCCTGTAGATCAACTCCCTGTCACTCTACCTGAGGATCGAGACTCACAGCAAAATGATTGCACCCCTCTCCATCAGCGAAGCTCTTTCATTGAAACCAACTGCCCCAAATGTGGCAACAAAGCTAAAAGAGAAACCGACACCATGGATACCTTTGTGGAATCATCATGGTATTTTGCGCGTTACGCAAGCCCACGTTTTACCAATTCTCCCTTGAATAAAGAAGAAGCATCTCACTGGCTTCCCGTAGATCAATATATAGGCGGCGTTGAACATGCAATTCTGCATCTTCTCTACTCAAGATTTTTCACAAAAGTTCTACGTGATCTTGGCTACCTTTCCATAGATGAACCCTTTACCAACCTACTCACTCAAGGGATGGTTATTAAAGATGGCTCTAAAATGTCCAAGTCCAAAGGAAATGTTGTTGACCCAAGTGACTTAATCGATGAATATGGTGCTGACACAACCCGACTCTTCTCCCTTTTTGCAGCTCCTCCTGAGAAAGACCTGGAATGGAACCCTAAAGGTGTTGAGGGATGCCATAGGTTTTTAAATCGTATTTTTCGTTTTGTACAAACACTTGCGCCTGCATCTTCTATTGAAAAAATCAGAAAACCAGATGAATTCAACAAAACAGAACGTGAATTGCATCGAAAAATCCACCAGACAATAAAAAAAGTCACCAACAATATAGAATATAACTTTCACTTCAACACCGCCATAAGTGCTGTGATGGAACTATTCAATACCTTAACCAGTCTGTACGGCACCACCAGCAAAAAGGAAGAGGCAGTAAATTCTGTTGTTATAGAAGCAGTTGAAACTATATTGATTCTTTTAAGCCCAATGGTTCCTCATTTTTGCTCTGAACTTTGGACAAATATCCATGGGGATGAAAGCTCCATTGAAAGTAGATCGTGGCCACGCTGGATTGAAGAAGCGACCCAAGAAGAAGAACTGACCATAGTTGTTCAGGTTCGGGGGAAAGTGCGCTCTCGAATCCAGGTCCCAGCAGATATTGACAATGCACGTCTTGAGCACATTGCCCTCCAAGATGAAAACGTCCTTAAGTTTATTGGTGACCAGACTATTAAAAAAGTTATTGTTGTTAAAAAGAAACTTGTTAATATTGTAATATGATTTGGCATTCTCATAAAGATCCAAGTGCAATCTCATTTATTTGATCTTCTAAGAGTGATAAACTCGTAAAAAAGTTAATTGAGAGATGGGTAAGTAAAAAAAATCAGCTGCAGGAGTGTATTTTTTGATTGATTCCAATGTACCAGGATATTTCGCAATTAACAAAAAATACAACAACGAAGCAGGTGAAGAGTTTTTACGACGCCATCAAGAACGTAAGTATTCACTTGGTAATGCCGCTTATAGACATAGGACCTAAATCACCTCAAACTCTGCCATTACGGAGCACCCAATTGAAAATTAGATACAGTATCCTACTCTCCATGCTTCTCCTCGTTTTTTCCCTTGCATCCTGTGGCTATCGCAATCCCTATGTATATGCTGGGCCGGATCGCGATTTATATATAACCACATGGCACAATCGTACTAATGAGTTATTACTGGATGCCAAGATATATCAGTCCCTTGTCCGCTGGTTCCAGAAATCCGGCTCTATCAGGGTCACCAAGCAGAAGGAAGGAGCACAACTCATTCTTGCTGGTGAGATCGTTTCCATCGACCTTCCAAGCCTTTCTTATGGCGCTGCGAACGATGCAACAGAGGTTAAAGTTCTACTAACTGTTCGCTATATTTTGAAAGATCTGGAGTCAGGAAAGATACTTTTGGAAGTGGGGAATGAGGTATGGACAGAAGAATACAAAGTAGGCACCAGTTCATCAGAAAGGTCAGATAACGAAAGAAAAGCACTTAGGACGATCATTGATGATCTGTCTGAAAGAATTTATATAAAAACACTCGATTTACTTTCAAAAAAAGGAAACTAAGACCGTAAACGCCTCCATTGTAGAGAACTGCATTTCTCTTCAGTCACACTTCAGGTATCCACACGATGTGATACAAGTCCGAAGGTTTACCAAAAGAAACCGCATTCTCAATGACTACACATAGGGTCATAAAAAAACCGTTCCGGTTGGAACGGTTTTTTTTCCTGAAAGCTACTGTTGAAATCACGAAAGCATTGATTTTACTTTAGCAGCAATAGAATCTGCATCAAGCCCCTGACTGACATACAACTCAGAAGGCTTCCCTGACCCGCCATAATGTGAAACGCCTGCACGTTTAAAACGTATTGCCCTGGCTGCCTCAGCAAGTACAGTTGCGACCATACTCCCTAGCCCTGTTTCAACATGATGATCTTCAACAGTTAAAATCACACCGCTATCAGCAGCCTTCAAAACTGCAGCGCTATCAAGGGGAACCAATGATGCCATATTGAGCACAGCCACTGAATGACCATCCTTTTTCAGCATTTCCCATGCTTCCATAACTGCTGGAACCACAGCGCCAAAGGTGATAATTGTCGCATCATCCCCTGTACGCAACCAGTCAGCTTTACCTGGTTTAAAGGTATAATCAGCATCAAAGAAAAGAGAGCCATCTTCCTTGGTAATCATTGGCATCTTTGAACGCCCCATTCCTACAAACACATTCCCAGGTACAGTTGCGATATATCTTACAATACGATCCGTCTGGTTTGGATCTGCCGGGATAAAAACGGACGACCTATAGTAATTTCTAAACAATCCAAGGTAATCTATGCACTGATGAGTCGGACCATCTTCGCCAACATCAAGCCCGACATGAGTTGCAACGACCTTCACTCCGGCGTGGTTAAAATCATTTAATCTATTCTGATTGTATACCTCAGAAACTGCAAAAGCCCCGAATGTACTAAAAAATGTCACAAGACCAAGGCTTGAAAGACCACCTGCCATGCTTGCAGCATGGTGCTCTTGAATTCCAGCTTCAATATACGCCTTTGGGGAATGTTTATGAAAGCCTCCCATCTTTACAGAACCTTCAAGGTCACAGGAAATACCAGCAATTTTCAAATCTCCATTTGCGTTATTTTCCTCAGCAAGCCCAAGTAAAGCGTTTCCGTAGGCAGATCGGTTATCAAGCATTGTCCCGGCTTCGTAGACAATGGGAGTACCAGTTCCTATTTCCAACTTGGGTGCAACGTATTCCTGTATGGTTTCAGTGGAAACGGGGTCCTGACGAAGTCCATTCCATTTATCAAACTCATCCTCTACTCCAAGTTCCTGCATCGCCTTGGACAGCAACGAACGATCAAGGGTCGAGCCATGATACTTGGCTATATTCTCCATAAAAGAGATTCCCTTACCCATGGTGGTACGTGAGACTATAACCGTTGGCACACCATCATTCTTCAGATATGCCCTGGAAAAAGTCTGAAAATATGCATTCCGATCATGACCATCTTCAAGATAATTCACATCCCAGTTATTCATTGAATAGAGCGAACGTATAGACTGCGGCATAACTTCTTCAGTTGTACCACATATCTGTAGATGATTCCTATCAACAACAACGATCAGATTGTCCAACTTATATTTTGATGCAAAACGAATAGCCTCTATAATTTGGCCTTTCTGCTGCTCTCCATCCCCCATAAACACAATGACTTGATTGGGTCTATTTTGAATTTTAAAGCCATGTGCCAACCCGACTGCTGTGGACAAACCCTGACCGAGGTTTCCTGTATCCCATTCAACACCTGGAACAATACGCTCCACATGCCCTGGAAAACCAGACCCCGTACGACGGAAACCTGTGAGAAAAGCATCTTCATTGAAATAACCATATTCTGAAAGAGTGGAGTACACTCCTGGAGACACATGGCCAATACTCATAATAATCCTGTCACGATCTTCCATTGAAGGATTATCGGGATCATGCTTGATACAACCATAAGTTACCAATAAATTATCCAGGGTTGACAGTGACCCTCCTGGGTGTCCGGACCCGGCAAGACTGGTGGATAGAAGAATATTTTTGGTACAACGCACACGCATTTGCTGCAATATGCTTAACTCCTCACTGGACAATTCCTTAGATTGCATAGTAAGTTGCAATGTCATTTGAGTCTCCATAAAATGATAGTGTTCTGTCATATAAAATTGACAGGAATTTAATGTCTTTTCTTTGTAATATAGTGCAAAATCACTTTGTTACAAAACAACGCCAAAAAAACATACAATCCTAACTCGTTTACAAAAAAAAATCAGTAGTAAAAATATGTTACATATTGGAAAAATCCCCATTCTTTCACCTATGATTTTAGCTCCCCTTGCCGGCTACACAGACCTTCCTTTCCGGCTGCTTTGCCACGAATATGATGCAGGACTTGTTGTTTCTGAAATGATAAGCTGTCATGGACTGGCATATGGTCAGGAAAAAACATTTCACATGCTGGCTTCAAGTTCTTCTGAACACCCGGTTTCCTGCCAGCTATTTGGTGCAGAACCTGACATCATGGCAAAAGCGACTAATATATTAAACGATTACCACTTCAATTTGATCGATATCAACATGGGGTGTCCTGTTAGAAAAATTACTAAAAAAGGGGCAGGGTCTGCTCTTATGAAAGATATCAAACTTGCTGAGAAAATACTTAAAGCGGTTATATCAGAGGCACATTGTCCAGTAACTGTAAAAACCCGTGCTGGTGTTGACAAAAACAATTCAACAGCTATAGATTTCGCAAAAATGAGTGAAGACTGCGGTGCCGCTGCCATAACCATACACGGACGTACGTGGGCGCAAGGGTTCTCTGGAACTGCAGACTGGGGTATTGTCAGAGAAGTTAAAAAGGCTGTCACAATTCCTGTCATCGGCAATGGGGATGTGTCAAGCCATAATGAAGGGTGTTCACGAATGGAAGAAACTTGCTGTGACGGCATTATGATTGGTCGTGCTGCTCTTGGAAATCCATGGGTATTCCAGCCAGGTGGAAAACCAGGTAACATGAAAGATATCCTGCCTGCTGTTGAGCGTCATTTGAAGTTAATGGCTACCCATCTTGACACGAAGCGACAACTCGCCTACATACGAAACCATACCGGAAGGTATTTTTCTGATTTTTCAGGAAGCTCACTTATCAGAAAAACAATCCACTCATGTGCTGACTTCCATGAGTTAAGGCAATTTATATCTTCCCTAGAAAAAACTTCATTGTTATCATAATTCCTCTCAATGTATGTGACCTGTTCTCATAGATAGCTGGTTACTTTCTATAATCCAATATATAAGAATCTTTCGAGAACCATTCATGCCCATACTGAATAGCTATTCATTGACATTCTTCCCTGGTTTAGATATATTGTACAATGTTTTGCAACAACTCAGGACTCTTTCTACATCCAATTAATATTAT
>CAMZKT010000122.1 GCA_947311435.1 uncultured Desulfocapsa sp. | reverse complement strand
GTCTTTTAAAACTATTTTTGCTTTCCATATGGTACCTGTTGTGGGGGGCGTGTGTATGTTACCTAAAAGTAACATTTTTCTTTGAGCGTGTCGACTTGGGTGAATGATTAATACTATTTTTTACGTGTTCGTTGAATGGCTGTGCTACCGGAAGGTAGCACTTCGTTTGGTGTTTGTTACCGTTAGGTAGCGTTGTCGCCAGTGTCAATAACTAACATCCTGATGTCACAGATGGATTTTTTGTGGAACATTTTTTGCATTTCATTTTTTGGGGACATTTGACTTTCAGGTGTGTGGTGACAGTCTCATTTTAAATGAGGTGGTTCTTTTTACTACCCAAAGTGAGAGTCAAAAGATGAAAAAACAAGAGGAGGTCCAGGTGGAGAAGAAGTATAAATCAGCGGCTTACACCCACGTTGTTAAGATCGCTTTGATTTTGATTATAAGTGGCGTTCTTGCTGTCATGGCACGTGATTTCTTTTTACCGGAGACGATGGGAGAGTTTGGTCATTATCGGGGGGATGATATAATTGATCAGAAAAATGTTGAATTGAGAAGCCACACCAACGAGTCCTGTTATGAGTGCCATCGCCCGATCAGACTTATTCATAAAGCTGGTGTTCACGAGACGGTATCCTGTGAATTTTGTCATGGCCCTTATGCTGACCATATAACAGACGGTAAGTACGTTGCGAAGTTACCGGTAAAACGAGATATGGAAATTAAGGCTCTTTGTCTTCGGTGTCACAATAAAATCATTCGGGCTCGTCCTGAAGAGTCCATAAAGGTTGTTGCAATGCCACAGCATCTGGAACAAAAGAAAGTAAATGTAGATCATAACTGTAATCAATGCCATATGGTTCACGACCCCATGCTTTGGGTAAAGGCTTCCTATGAAATGATGGGTGTGGAGATGAAGGGGGAGAAAAAGCGATGAATGAAATCGATATCAAGAAGGAAATACAAAAAGACCGCCGCGCCTTCATCAAGAATGTACTTAGTGGTGCCATTGCGGGTTCGTTGCTTGTGGTTATTCCTGCTGGAGCAGCACTTGACGAACGCCTACCTGAACAAATTCCCGGCATGAGAGGGGATAAGTCAACATTCACAAAAAAAAGATTTGCCTTCGTTGTGGATGTGACAGCCTGTATTGGTTGTGGATCCTGTTGTGTGGCAGATAAAAACGAATATAACGTACCTGACGGGAACTATCGCACCTGGGTTGAACGGTATGTAATTGATGACCACGATGGAGTGTTTGTAGACTCTCCCAATGGTGGTCTTGATGGCTACACAAAGCCAAGAACCGACATCCCGCATCCGGTCAGGGATACGTTTTTTGTCCCTAAGCTCTGTAATATGTGTGAAAAACCTTCCTGCGTGCAGGTGTGTCCAGTGGGGGCTACCTATAAGACTGAAGATGGTTTTACCCTGGTTGATCAAAAACGATGTGTCGGATGCGGTTATTGTATCCAGGCCTGTCCCTATTCGGTTCGTTTCCTGAATCCTGTTACCAGGACAGCTGAGAAGTGCACCTGGTGCTATCATCGAGTGCGAAAAGGCCTACTCCCTGCCTGCGTCAATGTTTGCCCTGTACATGCGAGAAAGTTTGGTGACTTAAATGATAAAAACTCTGAAGTGTATAAGATATTGCGTGAGCCTCATGTGATTTCTGTACTTAAACCAGGCATGGGGAACCAGCCGGCACTTCACTATTTGGGACTCAGAAGGGAGGTGGTCTAATGAACGCAGCAGCCCACGGTGAGACTCTTGCCGCTGTTTCAAACTACGTTTTTCCAAACGATCTTCATGTCCACTGGAGTTTGATGATTGTGCTTTATCCCTATATTACAGGGCTTGTGGCCGGTGCGTTTATTGTGTCTTCTCTGTATCATGTGTTTCACATTAAATCCCTGAAACCGGTTGCACGATTTTCGCTCCTCTTCGCACTGGCATTTCTCATTTGTGCGACTTGGCCTTTGCTTAATCACTTAGGGCACCCCGAACGTGCCATGTCCATGATGTTGACGCCAAACCCAACATCGGCAATGGCAGGTTTTGGTTATATTTATTCGGCGTATTTTATTGTATTGCTTCTTGAAATTTTATTTATTTTCAGGCCTGTTGTTGTTGAGCTGGGGAAGACTGCAACGGGCTTTAAGAAGAGGCTGTATGGTATACTATCTATCGGTAGTGATAATGTCTCGGTGAAGGCTCTAAAACTTGATCATAAAATCATAGCCTTTCTTGCAGCCATAGGTATCCCCATGGCCTGCGTTCTTCATGGATACGTTGGGTTTATCTTCGGTGGTATTAAAGCGAACCCACTCTGGGCAACACCTCTTATGCCACTTATCTTTCTTCTTTCTGCCTGTGTTTCTGGAATAGCAGGGATAATTTTCTCCTATATCTTGATTATGAAGGTCTCAGGGAGAAAAATCGACGTGGATTGTGTACAGACGCTTATTCAATTTCTTTGGGGTTTTTTTATCCTCGATTTTGTTTTTGAGATGCTTGAGCTGTTTTCGCATTTCTATATGGCAACGCACCATTGGCATACGCTGGAAGCACTTTATTCAGGCCCATTGTTTAATACTTTCTGGGTGTATCAGGTTGGGATATTTTCTGTTATTCCGTTCTTCTTGCTTATGATTATGAGCCTCATTCGTTTCAAGGACAGCTTGTTGCTCTTTTTTGCACCAATAGTTTCGGTCATGATCCTTCTTCAAGTGCTTCTTATGCGTTGGAATGTCGTTGTGGGCGGCCAGCTAATGTCCAAAAGTGAGCGTGGTGCCACAACTTTTCATCCAATGTGGTTTGAGAAAGAGGGGCTTTTACCTGCAATCATCATCATGATCGCTCCTGTTGTTATCCTCTGGTTTATTGGCAAGGTACTTCCATTCTGGATGGATAAGGATAGTGCAGAGGCAGCATAGTATGAAAGAATTCGTGAGTTTTTAACTGCACTGGTTTTGTGCAAGCCGGGAAAACCGGTAACTATAATTTCCCATGGGAGGAAAGAAAATATGCAAAATTGGAAGACATATCTTTCGATAGCAGCTCTTGGCGTAGCGATTGCGAGTCCTTCACTTGCAACAACCAAGGCTTCAATGAATACACAGAACGAGGCCGTGAAAGAAGCTAATGTCAAGTGTATCAACTGTCATCAGAAGGAAAATTATTCACTGGTCATGCAGTGGAAAAACTCACCTCATGCCGCCGCGCAGGATGGGTCAGTTGCCTGCTTTAACTGTCATGCCGCTGATGAAGCTGATCCGGTAGGGTATAAACATGAGGGCGCATTTATTAAAACTATATTGAGTCCGAAGGATTGTGGCTATTGTCACGCTGAAGAAGAAAAACAGATGGCACCTTCACATCATGCATCTGCTGGCCAAATTATGGCCTCATTGGACAACGTACTTGGAGAAGTTATCTGTTCTTTGGAAGATAAGGCTGACGCGGTAAATGGGTGTTGGCAGTGTCATGGATCTATTGTGACAGTTTTAAAGGGTGATGATGGTAAACCACTGTTAAATCAGCACAAAGCTGTTATGCTTGATCCCATGACCTATCCAAACAGTGGTATTGGCCGTCTTAATCCCGATGGAACCAAGGGGGCATGTAATGCCTGCCATGGAAAACATTCTTTTAAATCTTCTACTGCCCGTCAGCCTGAAAACTGTGGGAAATGCCATCTCGGACCTGACCACCCGCAGATGGAAATTTACAATGAATCAAAACACGGTATAGCCTATTATTCGGCTACTCGTGATCGTGGTATGAACGGAATGAATATATACAAATCCGGTAGGTGGGTACTTGGTAAAGACTACTATACCGCTCCCACCTGTTCCACTTGTCACATGGGAGCATTTCAAAAGTCAGATGGTTCCGTTTCTCAGAATACACATAATGTCGGAGATCGTATTTCCTGGACTCTACGTCCAAAAGTCTCTGTAAAGCTGAATCGAGTTGAATTTGAAGACGGCAGTCAAAAAGATATCCCAGGAGATATTTCCCCACAGGTAGGCCAACTTATCAAATACAAAGAATTTAAATTTGTTGATGGTAAATGGAAGAAAGTCTCAGTAGAGAAGGAAGCTGTAAAAGTTGTTTCCTGGGAGGATCGTAGGGGAAATATGAAGGCTGTTTGCAAACAGTGTCACAGTGAACAAAAGGTTGACAATTTCTACACCCAGTTTGATGCACTTGTTGTTACCTACAACGATAAGTTCGCCAAACCTGCCAAGAAACTCTACGGTATGGCTAAAAAAGATGGTCTGGTTCATGGTTCTACTTTTCACACTGAGCTTGGCTGGCATTGGTGGGAACTCTGGCACCATGAAGGACGTCGTGCACGTCATGGTGCCTCTATGCAGGGACCGGACTACACACATTGGCATGGACTCTATGATGTAGCTCACAACTTTTACTTTAAGTTTATTCCTGAACTTATGCATCTTGCCGAAAAAAAAGGCATGGAAGAAAAATACAAGAGAGAAGTTGGTGCAATTTTAGCAAGACCAGAACATCAATGGTACGAAAAAGGTTTTGATGCGGATGTAATGAAGAATATCAAGGCTGAGGAAAAATCACGTTATACTCAATAATGATAAACTCGTAAAAAGGTCAATTGAGAGATGGGTAAGTAAAAAACTCCAGATGCGAGGCTCGTATTTTTTGTTTGATTGCGGTGTACCAGGCTGCGTCGTAATTAAACAAAAAATACAGCAAGGAAGCAGGTGAAGATTTTTTAGGATGCCATCAATAATCATTCCTTCGTTTATCTGTACGTTCCGGAATCTTCTTGATTTCGGAACGTATGTTTTTTGTCGTGTTCTTCTCTCTGTTCACTTGTTTGTTATTACAGTTTTTTCATGCTGGTTGACATGGTGAGCCAGTAAGCAAAAACTGTAAATAAGACTCACTTTTGTATAAGGAATATTTTATGAAATCCACTGTAATTCCACAATCCCTATTGATTTTTTTTGGCACTTTGGTGCTTGTTTTTTTCTCTGAAGCTGCACGAAGTCAAGATCTTGATTATCCGGGAATGTCTAAGGCGGAACTGCAAGAGCGTATCGAGGAGTTTGGTTTGGGCTTTGAGCAGTATGTGCTTGGAAGGAAATTAACTGCTGAACAACGACGTGTTTCTGAAAAAGTAAATCATTACAAGTCGTACCCTGGGACTGTTAAGTTTAAGGATGGGGAAGTATTCGTTATTATAGATAAAGAGATGGATGTTGTTATCGCTTTGTATAAACGGAATAAAAAGGCTACCAAGAATGATTTCAAGAAGACCATTGCCGATCTTATGATGCAGTATGGTGAACCAACGACTGAAGCTCATGGTAAAACAATTTACTGGAGTTATGGCCCAGATGGGTTGATAAGCGAAGAACTTTATAACACTGTTAAATCAAGAGGAAAGCTTAGAACACTTTCAGTGCTTGCTACGATAAAGTTTAACTCATCTGATAATGTATCGGCCATAACCGATATGATTGAAATGATGGATGAGAAAAATCAACAGGGGGAAAGTATGAAGGAAGCTAATGTTAGCAGTGACATCTATGTGATGATTCAGTCGGATCTCCTCACAAAGAAATACATGAATAAGTGAATGTTATGATAGTGAAAATTCTGGCAGTTTTACTCCTTTTTCCCTGTAATTCTGTCGTACTGGCTTTTGATGAGTTGCCTGATAGCGTAGATTTACCGAAAATGCCTGATGCGTATAGAAATACAGATTATAGGGATATGAGTAAGAGGAACCCTTACGGCATGTCGATTTATGATCAGGCAGAATCGGCAGCAGAAGATGAATATGCTGAGACCATTGTTGTTCCTCTTGAAGAATCCAGGAAAATTTTAAAAGAACGTAATCAGGTGCGAAAGAAACAATCACAGAAATAGTTAAACCAGAGGGGGGAGGGCGAATGAAAATGAACTCGTTATTGAAAATTGCTAAAGCGGCCGCTGGCATTGGTCTTGTCGTTTTAAGTGGTACTGTTTCAGCACAAGAAAGACCTGTCGTTGAGGAATGTCTGCGTTGCCATGATGTGAAGCAATATCAGTATGAGTTGAAGCATTCTGCTCATGCCTTTGATAAGGAGAAGAAGGAGATCAGTTGCGAACAGTGCCATATTTTTCACTATAGTCCTCTCACCAGCTATTATGCTCGTGACAAATATTATGATAAAAAAATATTTGAACCAGGGACATTTAATCGAAGAAAGATGCAGGGCAATGCTCGTCATACCGATCTCACCGAAAAATGTATGGTTTGTCACAGTGATCTCAGGAAAAACACGGAAGGGGGGCCAATTTCGATGATTGGAGGCTTGGCACATGATGCCTTTCTTGGAAAAAATGGGAGCACCAGAAAGACTTGTCAAGGATGCCATATAAATATGGCGCACCTTCCGGACTTTGACAGGGATTTAACGATTAACGCTGAATTTGCAAAAAAACTTGCAGAAGCTTCAGGGAAGGGAGGGCAGGAAAATGAAAAATAGCACTGTATCTGCAATTCTGTTTATATCTCTTTTCTTCTGTTTTTTTGTTGGCAATATTTTTGCTGCAACAGTTAAACATCTCAAGGCTCCTGATGATGCCGCAGACTGTTATGCCTGTCACCAGAAGGTGACACCTCGGGTGGCCCAAAACTGGTACGAATCAAAGCATGGAGTTGCTTTGGTGAAATGTTTTGTTTGTCACGGTCAGCCAGATGGTAAGGGGTCGATTCCTTTTGCTGTTGTGCCGGATGCAGCCACTGTTTGCCGAAAATGCCACGAACCTGCAATGATCAGGATGGAAAAACATTTAGAAGCGGGAGCGGCACAATGCTATGAGTGTCATCCTTTTCATCAAAATTCAATGCACCACGATGCCTATAAAAAGTCCACCTCCAAAAAACAGTGACAGAGTAATTGGCTGTGTTGACAAGGCTTTTCCTTTTTTAGAGAGACTTACTTGAAAACCCTTAGCAGTAAAGGAGCGCGCAATATGAAAGTAACCAGGAGAGAAGTACTTAAGACAGCGGCGGCAGCCTCTGCTATGGCGGCAATCGGCACACCTTTGGCCCAAATGGCACATGCTGCCGATAATGAACCTGAAAAGTGGGTGAAATCAGTTTGTCGTTTCTGTGGTACCGGTTGTGGGGTGATGGTTGGAATCAAGGGAGGAAAAGTTGTCACTGTAAAGGGAGATCCCAACAATCATAATGCTGGCTTCCTGTGTTTGAAAGGTGCGCTAATGCCACCCATTGTGTATTCAAAAGATAGAGTAACCAAGCCGTATATTCGGAAAAACGGAAAGCTTGAACCTGCAACCTGGGACGAGGCCATGAGTCTTGTCACCAGGAAGTTCAAAAAATCTCTGAAAGAACATGGGCCAACCTCCATCGCCTATTATGGTTCCGGCCAGGCACTGACTGAAGAGACCTATCTGGCGTCAAAAATTTGGAAAGCTGGATTTGGCAGTAATAATGTAGAAGGGAATCCTCGCTTGTGTATGGCATCCGCCGTTGGTGGATACGTGACAACATTCGGCAAGGATGAGCCCTGTGGCTCTTATGATGATATTGATGCAGCAACCTGTTTTTTTATCATCGGCTCCAATATGTCAGAGTGCCATCCCATTCTTTTTAAGCGTGTGGCAGCGCGAAAACAAGCAGATCCAAATGTAAAGGTGATCGTTGTTGATCCACGTAAAACCAATACGGCACGAATTGCCGATGAGCATGTCTCGTTCAAGCCGGGAACAGATCTTGCGATTTTGAATTCCATGGCCTACGTAATGATTCAGGAAGAACTTGATAACCAGCGATTTCATAACAAATACGTTACCTTCATGACTAATGAAAAAAAGAAGGTGGATTTTGAAGCGTATATGGAATTTTTGGAAGATTATACTCCTGAAAAAGTAGAAGTACTCTCCGGTGTGTCAGCGGATCAGATTAGACGTATTGCGCTTATGTTTGCAGAAGCATCCGCGACAACATCTTTTTGGTGTATGGGGTTGAATCAGCGTATTCGTGGTGTTTGGGCAAATAATCTTGTGAGTAACCTTCACCTGCTTACCGGACATATCGGTAAAACCGGCGCCACACCTTTTTCTCTTACCGGTCAACCAAATGCCTGTGGCGGAGTTCGTGATACCGGGGGGTTGTGCCACCTTCTGCCTGCTGGTCGTTTAATCAAAAAACCTGAACATCGTGCAAAGCTTGAAGAACAGTGGGGCTTAAAGCCAGGTACCATTGCACCAAAACCTGGGCTTCATACCATTGCTCTCTGGAACGCATTTTCGGAAGGAAAGGTTAAGGCAATGTTTGTTCTTTGTACCAACCCGGCACATTCGCTTCCCAATGTGAATATCTACGAGGAGGGAATGAAGCGGAAGGATAATTTCATGGTTCTGAGTGAGCCGTTTATGGATGCGGAAACTGTGAAGTATTGTGATGTTTTGCTCCCATCTGCATTTTGGTGCGAAAAACGTGGAACCTACGGTTGTTCGGAGAGACGATACTCTCTTCTTATGCAATCTGTTGAACCCATGGGTGAGTGCAGGCCTGATCTTGATATCCTCTTGGATTTCGCGAAGAGAATGGATGTAGATCCCAAGGTTATTCCATTTAATACTGTTGATGATGTGTGGAACGAGTGGCGTGAGGTGAGTTCTGTTACCCCCTACAACTTTATGGGAATCACAAGGGCTCGCATGGAAAAAGCATCTGGTATTCTCTGGCCGTGCCCGACAGAAGATCATCCGGGAACCAAAATACGCTATGTTCGTGGACAAGATCCCAATATCCCCAAAGACTATAAAAACAAATATCACTTTTACGGCAAGAAGGATGGTCGTGCGGTGATCTGGTTTCGTCCTTATAAAGGTGCGGCAGAAGAGCCTGATGCAGAGTACCCAATGGTGCTTACTACCGGTCGTGTTATTGACCACTGGCATACGGGTACCATGACCATGAAGGTGCCCGAGCTGAGACGTTCTTTTCCCAAGGCCTATGTTGAGGTGAATGTGGAAGATGCAAAGGCAAAAGGAATTAGGAATGGTGATGATGTGGTTCTTGAAACCCGTAGGGATACCATGACATTTCAGGCAAGAGTGAGTGATGTGTGTCGGCCGGGACTTGTGTTTGTCCCCTGGTACGATGCGAATCTTATGATTAATAAACTCACTCTTAATGCTTTTGATAAGGGATCCAAACAACCTGAGTATAAGATTTGTGCTGTACGAATCAAAAAGGCTTAATAGATGGCAATTTCGGGAATATTAATACACGGCCTAAAGGATAGACTTGAAGATGTTGAGCAGCAGGTCAGCTCCATGGAGGAAATGACAACCTATGGTATCCATGACGATGCTTATGTCGTTGCCGTGGTGGAATCGCCCTCCGATACCATCGAAAAAGTACTCAAAGGAATTGGGGAGCTGGATGGTGTGCTGACCATCTACACCACTTACCTGACCATCGAAGATGAGATTGACGAGAATGGAAATCTTATTACAAACCTCTCTGCTACTCAGCACATGAAGATGGAACCAAGACAGGATGATTGAGAGTTGCAATATGTGGATCCGGTTGTCAGTTTTTTGAAATTGATAACCGGGTTTTTGCTTAGCCATCAGGTGCCAACCTTGTTACGATTTTACTAAAGCATGGATATTACAGGGAGTGGATATGATCGGTTCGAATCATTTTCTTCGACCGCCTGGAGCACGTACTGAGGAGGAATTTCTCTCCAGATGTCTCCAGTGCGGTCAATGTGCTCAGGTTTGTATTTTTGATTGTATCCAAATGCGAAGGGGCTTTAACTTTTTTCTGGCCGGAACGCCGGAAATAAACCCTAAAGTTGCCCCTTGCTACCTTTGTATGCGTTGTTCTGCTATTTGTCCATCTGACGCACTTCATGATATCGATATATATGAAGTTCGAATGGGGGTTGCGGAGCTTGATCGGAAGAAATGTCTTACCTGGAAAGAGGAGTTGTTGTGTCGAAGTTGCTATGAGCGTTGTCCCATCAAGTGGAAGGCGATGATTCTTGAGAGGGGCGAGTATCCCGTTATAACTGATGAGTGTGCCGGGTGCGGGTTATGTGAACACGTTTGTCCTGCAAGTGCCATTGTGGTGACACCAACACGCTTTCAAGACAGGAGTAATGACCCCGGGAAAAAGCTGTCATGAGAAAGCCCACTCTCAAAACCTGTCGACGTACTTTTCAGATCTTTATTGCGCTGGCTTTTATCTTTATTCCAGTATTAAATAGATCCAGGTATTCATTCGTTTACGGAAACTTTCTTTCTTTTCAGGCCTTCGGTGTTCCTTTTGCTGATCCTTTGGCCGTGTTACAGTTGACGGTTAAGAACTGGTATTTCACTCTGGACACTTTTATCGGAGCACTTCTTCCGCTCATTCTTGCCTTCACCCTCGGTACAGTCTTTTGTTCCTGGATATGCCCCTATGGTCTTTTGCCCGAGTGGGCACAAAAAGTAAACAGAAAGTTTGTTGCTCGAAGCCCCAGAGAGGGGATGAGTGGCAGAAAAGGTTTTCCTTATAAAATAGTAATTTTCAGCCTTGGCTTCAGTGTGTTTTTTCTTTTTTCAACCACACCGATACTGAATCAGCTGTCAACGGCCGCCTGGTATTCCAGATTTTTCCAGTACTATTTCGGACAGGATGTAGTTTCGCTCTGCGGTCTATTTCTGATTTCTTTGTTATGCTTTGAGTGTGTATTGGGAAAACGGTTCTGGTGCCGCTATATCTGCCCCCAATCAGTATTGCTTGTTCTTGTGAAGCTACTTAACAGGAAGCGGTTGAAGGTGGTTTTTGCAAAACAGGATTGTATATGTAATTCCGGTTATGAGCGGTGCAAAATGGCGTGTACTCTTGGTCTCAATCCGAAAACAGAAGACAACGTTTTGGAGACAGAGTGCAATAATTGTGGTGATTGTGTTGTCAGTTGTCAGAAAATGGGAAAGGCATTGTCTTTTGAGTTGCCGTTCGCGGGCATCCCATTTCCACATTTAAAGATACAGGTGAGTGTTCTCTTTAAGTTCTTGGTTGTTGCTGTTTTTTCTGGGATTTTATTTTTTGGTATAGTCAGATGGATTTTTCATCGGAAGCTGAAAAGAATGGCCACCCGCTTCTCACTGCGAAGAGAATTATTTTCGAGAGTAAACGATTAGAAAGTATGGATTTTCTGACCAATGGCTTAGTCGTGGTTTCTGGTGGTGAGTGGCCTGTGGAGGGTTCTGCCAATTGGCGGTGGCAATCTGCGGATCTACATGGGACATTGAAGATTATTCCTGATTCGTCAACTCCTGAAAGCTATTCCCTCTTTCGTCCGACGGGTAAGTACGCAAAAGGAACATATGTGCAAATTGAGCATGTGGGAGCGGGGTTGAGAGAGTATTATCCACAAACTCGTTATGAGGTTGTAGCTTATACAGATATCCCTCAAACACAAACTGAGGACACTATTTACGCAAGCGTTGAAGGTCATGTTGTTTTGTCTGAGTATGCTAATAAAACCTACGTGCTAACTCTTGAAGTATTGGATCCGGGAGGAAGAATTAAGAAAATAGAAACCCAAGGTGATTTTATTGGAATGGAAACCATGTTAACTAATGTGAAAAAATGGATAAATAGTCCACAGATTATTGTGTCGGAGGGGAGGCCTCCTGATCTGCCATTTTCGACTCGTATGAAGGTTGTTTTTCTCGACAGCCATGTTGAAGAACTGAATTTCCTAACTTCGAATATTATTGATCGAAGGTCGGAAATATTTGATGATCCCTGGTTTTGAAATCTACTGTTATACAATGGAATTTATTTTTTTATATTCCTTCGCGTCTTGACGTGTGGTATGTTGAGTCGTGCTTTTTTTGCTTTGTGAGTCCGAATGCATGGGCGAGTTAATAACTTACCTATATCCTGAAATTGACAAGTTTACCGGAGATGCTAGGCGTCAATGATGCTGACTTTTTTATACTTCAAGTCATTGATAACGACACAGATTTGGTGAAATTGTCAGTCTCTCAGGGGGAAAATGATAAAATGTATATTTACTCTAACAGTGAATAAGTTATTTCGGCAAATACTACATAAAGCATTGAAATAAAGTATGAATCATTTTTCCCAATTACTGAAGTGTAGGATTTAGGTCTTATTGTTTCACAATTACAAGAGGGTTCTATATGACAATGCAGAGACAGAAACCAGAATTTATTTCAGGCGGGAATGGTGCGGAGCCATCTGATACCACTCACTGGCGGTGCGGTAAGTGTTCTTTTACTTTTACTGCTCCTACTTTGCCTGAGGAGTGTCCTGAGTGTAAAGAAAAGTGTGATTTCAAGAATATTACCTGCTATACGCCCGAGTGTGGTGGGGCCGGCAACATTGATCCCAGGCTATGAACGCAAACAAATGCAGAAACGCAGTGGTTTCATGTGGAAAACGAAATGGACGGTAAACCCGGGAAAGATGGTGGTGCTGCTTGTGTACGGCTTGATGCCCAAATGTCCGGTGTTACAGTTGTGGAGATAGATTCGGGAGTTCCCGTTAAGGATTGTCTTGAGGCCATGGTACTCGCTAAAAAAGAAGCGACTGATCGTTTAGACGATTTTATGTTGATGTCCTGGTATGATCGGGATCGTAATTTTGAATCTCCTCAGCATACCAGCGAGTCAAATGGGAAAGATGCCGTGCCTGGTTATGTGTATTACGGGCTCAATCATGGGGCGACCCTGAAAGTGGACGTGGAAAAGGGAAGATTCGTTTTCTTTTTCACTCCTGTTGATCTGTCATAGGCATGATGCATTTCCCAAAAGTTTTCCATTCTCTTCGTTACTGAAAAGTCTATTCTTTAACATTACTGGTATGGCGGCTGTATTGTTTTACGTGGTTTGAATATGGTGTTTTTATGAGCCCGTGAGATTGTTCACGGGTGTCAGGTTGTTTTTTTATTGATTTACGCCAATGGCTTCTTGAACTTCATCAAGGATGGTGTGGGCTATAGTTTACCCATTGTTGTTCCCCACAAAACTAAAATCTTTCACAGCCCTTTCTGCACACCGATATATACAACCGGAAATACAAACTTTGAATTTGTTGTGAGGTTCGTTTTTTGGGTATTTCGTGTCGAAGTCATGAATCATACCAAATGGCATTCTGCTTCCCGAGTTGGCAAAGGGGAGTCCAGGGTAGGCTTTGATGCAGCGGATACCGCGGATACTTTCTACCCTCGGATTTTTTCCTGATCCTTCCTGGGTTGTATTTCTTCTTAGGCGGCCCACTATGGCAGTACGCCCCGTAAAATGTGAGCGCAGATGTCTTGTAGCTATGTGCAATGTCCCTAAATTACCGTATAATAAGATCTGGAGTGGTAAATCTCAGGGATGTGGTTTTCGGTCCATATCAAAAAAGGATAAACTTGTAAAAGGTCAATTGAGAGATGAGTAAGTAAAAACCATCAGATGCCAGGCGAGTATTTCTTGTTTAATTTCTGCGTACTAGTGTATGTCACAATCAAACAAAAAATACAGAAACGAAGCAGGTGAAGAGTTTTTACGACGCCATCAAAAAATACGCATTGAAACGGTCTCCAAAGCAGTAGAATAAAAAGGTGTTTGTGCCAAGCGATGAACAAAAAATGATACGGTGTGTATGTTCTTTAGTGTGAGTGTTTTTATTGGGAGGG
>CAMZKT010000121.1 GCA_947311435.1 uncultured Desulfocapsa sp. | reverse complement strand
TGAAATACTCGTAGCCGCCACCGCCGATCATATGATAAGGATTTTTCTTATCAAACTGACGCATAAATGTGAATACGACGTCATCGGCGTTAAAGTCTCGGGTGGGGGTGAATTCTTTAGTGGTATGAAACTTGACACCTTTACGGAGATAAAAAGTGTACTCTTTCCCATCAGCTGAAACATCCCATTTTTTGGCAAGTCCGGGGCCAACCTCTGTTGTTCCTCTTTTGAACATGGCGAGTTTGTCGAACAGCTGTCGGGAGGCGGCATCGAAGGTGGTTCCTGCCGTATAGAAGGAAGGGTTGAAGCCTTCGGGGCTCCCCTCGGAGCAGAACACCAGTGTTTTTGAGGCGGCACCGGCGTTCATCGAAGCCATCAGCATCGTCGCACCACAGAAAGCAGCAATTAGATTCTTCGTTTATCTCATCTTGTTGTTCTCCTGCTGTTGTTAATAAAACAGAGCCCCTGGAGGGGATCTGCACTTAAATACCACGTGTCATCATATCGATAACTGGTTATGATAAAGGGTATAATGAAATTAGTAAATTGGTATTCTCCAAATTTGTTGTAAATGATAATTTTGGGGAACAATCCCTTTGTCCCCAATGTCTGGATGGTACAGGGGAGTCCATGTTTCGGAGTGAAACCCGAATAGTTACAAATGAGGTTTATGGGACGTACAAGTTATAGTAACGATTTGCCGGCCAAAATTAAAGAACAAGCCGATATCGTACAAATTATCGGGGAATGTGTTGAGTTGAAACAGGCAGGAGTCCGTTATCTCGGATGCTGTCCTTTTCATAACGAAAAGACCCCCTCTTTTTCTGTCCATCCTGGACAACAGTTTTTTTATTGTTTTGGCTGTGGTGCCTCTGGAGATGTGTTTGAGTTCCAGATGAAGTATCACAATCTTGATTTTCCGACGGCCATTAAAGAATTAGCTGCAAGGTATAATATTGAGATCCCTGAACGTCCTCAATCTCATGAAGAGCGTGAGAAGAGTCGACGGCGGAAGCTCATGTATGCCGTAAACGAAAAAGCTGTGGCAATTTTCCGAAAGACTTTGACGGACTCCCCTTGGGCTGAGTCTGCTCGTCAATATCTTGTAGAACGACAAATTCCTTTGGACATACAGGAACGCTTTGCGCTGGGGTATGCACCGTCTCCTGATTCGTCCGCCGGGTGGAACTTTCTGGGAAGCCAACTCAACAAAGAGGAACAAAGGGCAGCCATTGATGTTGGTTTGCTGGTTTCCAAAGAAAAGGGTGGCACCTATGACAGGTTCAGAGACCGGGTTTTATTTCCCATTTATGATAGACGGGGAAAGGTAATCGGTTTTGGAGGCCGGATTATAGGTGAAGGTCAGCCCAAATATATGAATTCACCCGAAAGCCTGGTCTTTAATAAATCCAGTTCTCTTTTGGGCTTGTATCAGCAGGGTGATGCAATCAGGCGGAGGAAACAGGCAATCCTGGTGGAGGGGAATTTTGATCTTGTCTCTTTAGTGGTGCATGGTTGTCCAAACGTTGTGGCTCCACTCGGGACAGCACTTACCGCACAGCAACTTAAAATGCTGAAAGGGTATGGGGGCGAATGTGTGTTGTTGTTTGATGGTGACAGCGCGGGAGTGAAGGCTGCAATGCGTTCTGTGCCTCTTTTTCTTAGTGAGCAGATTTCCGGGAAGGTAGCCCTTCTGCCCACAGGACATGATCCGGACACCTTTATCCGGGAAAAAGGGCTTGATGCCTTGAATATATTGCTGGAAGAGGCAATGCCTCTTCCAGAATTTGCCCTGCAACAGCTTATTGAAAAGCATGGTACTTCCCTCGACGGGAAAAGAAAGATCATCGATGATTTGCAACTTTTGCTTAAAGCCGCACGTTCATCATTACAGCGCTCACTGATGTTGTCTCATTTCAGTGAAATAGTAGGTCTGTCAGTGGAGGAACTCTCGGCTTCCATGCCCCGTACCGAGGATACTTCACCTCCAACTCCACCGCCACAGGATATCCCCTATGAAGTGTATCCATCTTCCGATGTCAGTTATGAACAAGAGTCTTCACAGGAGCAGTTAAAGCCTTTATCGGCTCCGCAAAAAAGACTCGTTTCCCACATGGTTCTGTACCCGGATTCTTTACAAAGATTAAAAGAAGCCGGGCTTCGAACCTGCCTTAAAGGAAGCATTGGAGAAATTCTGCTCCTACAGCTGGGGACACTGTTTGATAAAACAAGCACTGTTGAGCCGGAAGAGCTGCTTGCAGCACTCCCCAAGGGTGACGAGCGTGTGCTTGTTGCAGAGATACTGTTGAATTCTTCCGATGATGCCTCCCTCAGCAGTCAGGGAACGGAGGAAGAGTTAATGGAGCTTCTTTCCTGGTTGGAGAGGGAAAGTCTGCTCCAGTTATCCAGGGAACTTCTGGACAAAATAGCTGTTTGTGCGTCGGCAAACGACCAGAAAGAGCTTCGGGAGGTGTTGGGGAAAAAGATGGAAGTGGATAATAAGTTGCAGGAATTACGTAGGAAAACAACTCTTTTTGGCGTTTGAATGCTCGTTTTTTGTCAAGAGATGGAGGCTGTGTTTCCAGATCTGTTGATATATAGTTCGATGTCTTTTTTATCCGCTGCTTTTTTCAAAGTATCAGTAAATCCCGCCACAGTATTTGCTAGAATGTCTTGAATAAAGCAGTTAAGTGGGATTTTTTTATTGTTCACAATGAGGACAGTTTGTTCAGGTCTTGGGCTGCGAAGAAAACGTTTTTCGATAAAACGGACAAGCTTCCTGCTGTCATCGTAATGAAAGTGTGTGTTGTCGGTACTGTGTTGGTCTGTTACCAGAGCAATGATTCGTTTGAAGTGCTTGTTGACTGGATCCAGGCCGTCTGCTGATACATGAATCTTAGGGATATGCGGGTCGTTTTCGAAGCCTTCAGCGATAACGATATCAGCACTTCTCAGGAATCGAAGGCTGAGTAGAGTGAGATCCTGATTGTTGCCAGTTATTTGCAGACGTACTTTGTCCGGAGTTACCAGGGTAACAAATGCTTCTTCGACCTGTGCAGACTCTGACCTGGCTTCAGTGGTTCCTGTTGCTCGTGCAACGGAATATCCTTGTTCTTTGAGAGACAAAATAATCCGGGAGACCAATGTTGTGGTGTCCTTTTCTGAGTTGCCGATAAAACTGACTAGAGGTGGCATCAGAACTCCTTGAAAGATGCAGTCGCCTTCGTGCGGGCACGAAGGCGACTGTTGAGATTGAGTAGTGTCTGATTAATTATGAGAAAAGGCGGGCTCTGTTGAGTTTTCCGTAACCGTTTTCTCTTCTTCATGTCCATGGACAAAAATTGGGAAATAACGGGCGATAAGAACAAAAAACAGAACATGGGCAGCCAGAATTCCCACGGTGACCAATGTCTCAATGGTTGATGGGTAGTAAATATTATTCCAGTCCATCATGCCAAATATCGACACATTAAATCGATATAAGATGAGTGCAAAGACCAAAATGGTGGCAGCCAGGGCTCTCAGGGAATCATTGTTGCGGACAGCATTTGTACAAAACATGAAAAACGCAACAAGAAAACCTCCCATTTCTGCAGCAAAGAGCTTTGTTGTAGTAGGATCATCGAAGAGTACATTATCAGTAAGAAAGATCAGACTGAGAACGCGAACAATGATATAGGCCCCAATGGTCCATGGAAGGATCTTTGCCAGTGTACGAAGAAGGACACCCTCATTGGGTTGTCCCATCCACTTATGGCAAGCCGTTGCTTCAAGGATGATAATACACATACCGCAACTGATGGCACTCATCCAGAAAAGTAATGGCAGGAGCGGATTGTACCAGAGAGCATGGAGCTTCTCCACCGCAATCAGAAAGAATGTCCCCAGGCTTGACTGATGGAGCGTTGATATGGCTGCCGCTGCAATAACCAGAGGCATGTGTATTTTGCGCAATGCCTTCAATGAAAATTTCCAGCCAAATTTTTCTCCAACGGGTTCGAGAAATTCAAGAAAAAGAACCGTTGTGTAGGCGAAAACACACATGGCAACTTCAAACATTGGTGAGTGCAGGTTCCAGAAGAACAGAACATGCCATCCCTTATGGGGCTGTCCAAGATCCACCAGCAACCCAACGCAAACCAGTGAATACCCGAGGAATCCAGTGACAATAGCAGGACGGATAAGGGGTTCGAGTTTTTTGATGTTAAAGCAGTAAACAATTGCCCCGAGAGTAAATGACCCTGCGGCAAGCGGCACTGCTGTAACAACATCAAAGGCAACCCAGAGGCCCCAGGGGTAGGTGTCACTGAGATTTGTGGTGGCTCCCAGGCCAAATGCAAATCGATATATCGCGGCTGCGGCACCGACGAGCACCAGTACGATCATGAACTGAACGAACCAGTGATAACTCTTAACTTCTTTTAATATCGTTTGGGTCGCACTCATGACTTGTCCTCCTCTGACTTGGCGGGGTTTTCTGTTGCAACGGCGTCAAGCTTTTCTTCAGCAATCCGGTCCTTGCGGTGGTTGAACCATGCAAGGGCTGAAAGTCCGGCCCCCACAGTAACAAAGATACTTGGAACCAGGCGTAGCGCAGGCCAGGTATAACTTGGCAGCCTGCGATCGGTGACCATCTGAAAACCCAACTCTTCATAGGGCTCCGAAGAAAGGTACAAAACACTCGTCCCTCCTGCCTCGTCTTTGCCATAAATTTGGTTGACATAACGGTCAGGGTACTTTTTTAAGCGCTCCTCGGCGAGTTGTATCATCTCATCACGAGGGCCATACTCCATTGCAGTGGGGCAGGCCGTGACACATGCGGGTTTGAGGCCCTCTTTGATCCTGCTGTAGCAGCCATCGCACTTTTTGACCAACGGCAGACCTTTGCTCCACTCGTAAGTGGGGATGTTAAAGGGGCAGCCGACCATACAAAAACGGCAGCCGATACAGCGTTTTGAGTCATAAATGACTGGGCCTTCAGGAGTTTTGTGAAACGCATGAACCGGACATACGGAAACGCAGGCCGGGTCGTCGCAGTGCATGCACATTTCTTTGTAAAAAGAGAAGGAATGCTTGCCATTTTTTTCGGAATCACGGAACTTTATGAGGGTGAAAGTGTGTTCCGACATAGCCGCAGGATTCTGATATCCTTCTCCACCAAAAAAATGGGTATCCTCGGCTTCAAGCTGGTTCCATTGTTTACAGGCCACCATACATCCGCGACAACCTGTACATTTTGTTAAGTCAATCAGGAACGTGTTTTGTTTAGAGCTGTCATTGGACATCATGATTTAATCCCTCCTTTTTCAATGTTGCAGAGGAAGGCTTTAAACTCAGGGATGGTGGTGTTTGCACAGCCCACTGCAGCGGTCAGGGTGTTTGCGCTTGCTCCTGTTGTAAGCCCATTGAATCCCCAATGCCAAGGCATTCCGACTTGTTCAACGGTCTTGCCGCCAATGGTCATAGGCCTCAGCCTGCTGGTTACCATGGTGAGGGCTTCGATTGTTCCTCGTGCCGTGGAGATTGTGGCCATATCGCCATTTTTAAGACCTTTCTTTTTTGCAAGTTCTTCACTGATTTCGACAAACATATCTGGCACCAGTTCAACAAGCCAGGGCAGGTTTCTGGTCATGGCTCCTGCCTGCCAGTGTTCGGATACCCTGTATGTCGTCCCGACGTAGGGATATTTCCCCGTGTTGTCAAGGTGTTTAGGCGCGAGCACTGCAGGGTTACACTGTTGGCGGGTGAGTGCATTTGCAACAGGGCTTTCCATGGGTTCATAGTGCTCAGGGAACGGGCCATCTGCAAGTCCTGCCGCAAACAGTCTTCCGTATCCTTCCGGTATCATGATAAAGGGAGATTTTGTGCCATCTTCGCTCATTGGTGGCCAACCACCGTCAGGAACATCTCCGTCCCATTTCCGGGTGCTTTTGTTCCAGCTTATAACTGGTTTTTCCGGATTCCATGGTTTGCCGTTAAGATCCACCGAGGCACGATTGTAGAGAACCCGGCGGTTAACAGGCCAGCACCATGACCAATTGTGAAAATTCCCCATGCCCGATGGATCATCGAGACCACGGCGTTTCATCATGTTGCCCTTTTCGGTGTAAGAGTTGCAGTAAAGCCAGTTGCCACTGGTTGTGGAGCCGTCTGCCTGTAAAAATGCAAAACTGGGAACCTGTTGTCCTTTCTTGTACTGTTTCCCTTTGATTACGACATCTCTGGTAAATTGACCGTTGCATTCTCTCGCAACCATATCAATATCAGGCTCGTGGCCATCTCCGTAGTTCCAGTCAAGATCGACGATGGGTTCTGGAAAGACACCATCTTTTGCATATAGCTTTTTGAGGTTCTTGATCCATTTGTCCAGGATAAAGGAATCACTTTCTGCATGTCCTGGTGGTTTAACAGCCTTGTAGCGCCATTGAGCCCAGCGTCCGGAGTTTGAAATACTCCCCTCTTTTTCCACGGAAGAAGCTGCAGGAAGAAGAAACACTTCCGTATCAATATCTTTTGGGTTTACTCCCGGGCGTCGCCAGAAAACAGAAGTTTCAGTTTCCCAGAGATCAACAGAGACCATCCATTTGAGCTTGTCCAGTCCTTTGCCGATTGCTCCAGAATCTGCTCCACCGACTATAGGGTTGGTGCCCATATTGATTAGTCCCTCAAAGCCACCGCGTTGCATCCGCTCCATGAGTTTGATGTAGGAATAGTTGCCGCTTCGTTTTGGGAGATAATCGTAGCAGAAATCATTTTTCTCCGTTGCCACATCTCCCCAGTAAGCTTTAAGAAGGCTTACCATATATTTGGGATAATTCTGCCACCAGTTTGCACTTTGGGAGTCATTGGTTTTCGGGGTCCATTTTTCAAGATATGCTGTAAGGTCAGTATTCTTGTATGTGGGGACTTTCAGGTATCCAGGCAATATATGGTACAATATTGCATAGTCTGTGGATCCCTGAACATTGCTTTCACCACGTAAGGCATTGATTCCACCGCCTGCCACACCAACATTGCCAAGCAGCAGTTGGAGCATAGCATAGGAACGGACATTCTGGGTTCCGTAGGTATGCTGTGTAGTCCCCATGGCATACATGATTGTTGCTGACTTGTCAGGGGTTCCGGTGCTACAGAATGTCTCCACAACATCCATATACTCTTTAAGTTTTGTGCCGGTTATCGAGACAACTTTTTCCGGTGTATAACGGGAATAGTGTTCTTTCATCAACTGATAGACACAACGTGGATTTTGTAAAGTGTCATCACGTAGAGGCTTGCCGTCGGCATCTAGTTGATAAGCCCATGAATCTTTCTTGTAGCTGGCGGAAATTGGGTCAAAGCCAGAAAAGACACCATCGTTGAAGTCATAGTCTTCATGGATCAGAAAGGCAGCGTTTGTATAATTAACCACGTAATCTTTGTGAATCAGGTTGTTTTGCATGACATAGTTGATCATTCCACCAATAAAAGGAATGTCTGTACCTGATCGTAACTGGGCGTAATGGTCTGCCTTGGAGGATGTTCGGGTAAAACGTGGGTCAACAGAGAGAAGTTTTCCGCCCTTGTCGACAGCTTTGTTGATATATTTAAAAGAAATAGGATGATTTTCAGCGGGGTTAGACCCTATACAGAGGATAACATCCGAGTGTTGAATGTCAATCCAGTGATTGGTCATTGCGCCACGGCCAAATGAGGATGCCAGACCGGCAACCGTTGCACTGTGTCAGATCCGAGCCTGGTGTTCCAGGTAACCGACCCCCATGGCTCTGGCAAATTTTCCGAGTAGATAACATTCTTCATTGTCAAGGGCGGCTGCACCGATCATTGCCATGCCTTCATTACGGTTAACTGTATAGGTTTTACCGTCTATTTCTTCTTCTTTGATAAAGTTGTTATCCCTACTTTCCTTCATCAGTTTGGCAATACGCTCCATTGCCCAATCCCAGGATTTTTCTTCCCATTTACCACTGTTGGGTGCCCTGTATTGTACCTTTTTGAGACGAAGATCATTATTGGCTACCTGAAATAAGGAAGAGCCTTTAGAGCAGAGAGAACCATTGTTAATAGGATGTTCAGGGTCACCTTCAATGTTTACCACTTTCCCATTTTTGGTATGGACAATCATGCCACAGCCAACGGCACAGTATGGACAGACAGTTGTAGTGGTTTTTAAACCTTTAATCCGTAATGCAGGTTTCTTGAAGTCAGCCTCCGCCGGTTTTCCGTTCAGCGCCACCGCACCGGCAGCACCGGCAGCCAGAGCACTGCCTTTTAAAAACGTACGTCTGGAAATTCCCATATTTTTTTCCTCCTTACTTGATGTCTCCAGTCCCCTATTGGGCCTGGGTAGATGTACTTGGGCACAAGTACGCAGGTGTTACTACCTAGGTACTAGTACTCAGTCTATATCTGTCTCTGTCCAAAAAATCAACAAATATTATTCAAACAGAAGAGAGGAAGCGTGTATTTTTCTGAACCAGCGTTGGTCGTGGAAGGATGCGAAGGGAAGGGAAAATCTGCAGAGATTGGGACGCTGTGAACATTTCTCCGGAGAGATGAGGAAATTTGTGGTGTGCAAGGAAATCCTTCCAGATCAACGGGAGGGGCGATTGAAGTTTTTATGAAATATGATAAAAGAAACCGGCTAGTCTTCAGGGCTGATGTAGCCTTCACTTATTGCGTATTTTACAAGATCGGCAGTTTTTTTGGCATTGAGCCGTTTTTTCAGGCTGGCACGGTGATTTTCAACAGTACGTTTACTGATGTCCAGGATTTCGCCTATTTCTTTATTGGTGATTCCTTTACTAATCATTTTTAAGATTTGTTCTTCTCTGGGGGAGAGCGCAATCTTTCGCGAAGATGCCTGGCGTTTGTGACAATCGTTGAGCACATCATCGCTGAAGGAGCGCTTGAATTCCGGAGAAATTGTGATTTGTCCGTCCATGACATTGTCAATGGCGCAAAGGAGTTCCGTGTCCGAGTCCTCTTTGAGTAAAAAACCCAGTGCTCCTGCAAGAAGTGCCGAACAAACATATTGCTCATTCTTGTGCATGGTGAGAATGATGAGCTTGATGTCGGGTTGTTTCTCAAGGATTCTTGGAATGAGTTCGATACCACCCAGTTTTGGCATGGTGATGTCAAGCAGGATAACGTCAGGTTGCACGTTGTCCAGCAGATCGAGAAGGGAAAAACCGTCGCCGACTTCCCCGATGACATTGTGAGCGGACTCTTCTTCGAGAAAAGTGCGGATGCCACGTCTTACCATGGGGTGGTCATCGACCAGGATGATGTTGTATGAGTTCATAATGAAACTGATTACTGTTGTGTTTGAGTAGGAAAAAATCAGGGGAAGGGGATGGTAAAGTGAACTGCAACTCCAGCATTTGGTTCGCTGTGGATTTTAAGTTTACCGCCCATGATCCGAACTCGTTCTGTAATGGTGGAAAGTCCCATTCCTTTTTTGTGTGTTTTGTTTTTCAGGCTCTGGTCAGTGTCAAATCCCTGGCCGTTGTCAATGACGCTAACAAGGAGATCATTTTCTTTCTCTTCTACCTTAATGGACACTCTTGTACTATTAGCATGTTTCGAGATATTGGTCAAAAGCTCCTGGATAATTCGGTAGATATTTCTTTGTGAATTGAGGTTCGTAATGCGATTAATCGAGCCAAAATCCTGTTCTATTGTCAGTTCATGGACTTCTTCAAAGCTTGTCAGGAGAGTGACAAGTGCAGCTTCAATCCCGAGATCTTCAAGAATGGCAGGGCTTAAGTCCTGTGAGAGCTGTCTGACAGACTGGATTATATCCCTAATGCTCTGAGATAACCTGTCGCATTTTGTTTTCAGCAGTGGGTCAGGACTATCCCCCAAACTTCGTGCAAGAGATCGTACCTGGAGCTTTAAGACGGTCATCGATTGCCCAAGTTCATCGTGGAGTTCGTAGGCAACACGCTGGCGTTCATCTTCTTGCGCTGTGAGAAGGCTGCTCGAAAGGTATTCAAGTTGCGTCTGTTTTTCTCGTAAAACTTCTTCATTCTCGGTGAGCATTTTGGTTTGCGAAGAGAGGGTTTTGTTGGCATCCTGAATTTTTTGGATTTGTCCTCTAATGGCCTTGAGTATACGTGATGAAATGGCAAGAAAAAGGGCTGCCATACAAACTGATACAAGTAGCATGAGTTTCCAGGCCTGTTGCAGGGAACTCTCCCGAATATCTGCAATGGCCTGCATGGACTTGCGCACTTCAACTCCGGTTTTTCGAAGGTGCTCATGGATATTTCGAAAGTTTGTGAAGACAATGGTGCGATGAAATTCTCCTTCAGCCACAAGTCGGAGATGGGCTTCGATCAACCCATAGTAGCCGCCTTCGCCTATGAGTATGGTCTGGTTCTCTTTGTTGAAAGAGTAATGAAGTCCAAAGAGGGAAATTTCAAAGGTTTTCAGTAAGCCCATGAAGTCTTCTCTGAACCCGTCCGGGGAGTTTTTCAGGAGTGAAACTTCCCGCCAGAGTCGAACCAGAGTGGTGCGGAGTCGGTTATCTTTCAGGTCAATGAGATGATCCCTTCTGGTCTCACCACGCAGCTGCTCAACGAAAAGAGCCAGGTCTGCCATTTCTGAGGCGACACCCAGCAGCCCGGAACCCCGAACACTTTCATTGAGAATCTGGCGAATGGTCTCCGATTGTTCGGCTGAAGTGCTCTTCATGTATTTTTTATAACGAAGTACGAGGTCGAGCCTGCGTCGCCCATGGGTCTCCTGGAGTGATTGTTCCAGGGCGGTGAGGGCTTTGTCAACACGTTTACTGGCAATACCTTGATTCTTCAGGTTGTTTTTTTGTTGGCTTACCCAGGTCAGGCTCTCTTCTTTTTTCTGTTGAAGGGCTTGGATAGATTCTTTTAGGTCGAGAAAAAATGGGGAAATATGTTTGAAACCAGCCTTTTTTTCGTATGCTTCAGCCATTACCAGCAGGGTCTGGCCTCCTAAGTCTGCACTGCTGTCAATGGAATCAAGATTGAAGAGCTTGACGTATTGCCTGAGTGTGCGATTTGCTTCCTGCTCTATACTGTAGCTGGATGAAAGCAGCGTATCTGAGAGGATGGAGAGTTTTTCCCTTTTGGAACGTAGGTCGACGCTGAGCCACCAGACAATTGATGTCATGATAAAGCCGGCGCAGCAGCCGATGATGATGATCAACCAGACCAGTCTTGCAGGATTGACGGCTTGAAAGTGTTGTGAGGATGGTTTTTTCATTGATCAGCCAGATCTCGCCATTTAAAAGGCATCACCTGCCCGTTGCGGATAACGGTGGGCCAGACCATATTACTGGCCTGATGTTGAGACCCGGAGAGGTGGAGGTTAAAACCTGCGCCAAGGTTAAAGCGTCTCAAGGCTTCAAGGGCATTGATGATATTCTCGCGTGATGGTTCTTCTGGAAGAGATTGTAAAGATTTTATGAGTATACGTCCGACAATGTAGCCTTCAAGGGCACCAAAGGAAGCGGATTCCCGCTGATTTGACAAAATCCACAATGCCTTCCTGAAATCCTGGACAACAGGGAGGGTTGACTGGTAGTGAGGGACAACCTCTGTGATGATTATTCCGTTCCCGACCTCTTTAAGCTCTTCAGCAACCAGGGTCGCACTGACAAAGGAGACAGCCAATATTTTACTTTTGACTCCATTTTCTCGAGCTAACTGAACAAATTTTGAACAGGGGCCATAGGCACCAACCATAATTATGGCCTTTGGCGCAGGGTCAGCCAGGAGAATAGTAGCCAGTCCGTTTTCCACGGCAGAGGTGTTGCGCTCATAACGTGCATGAATGATGAGTCTTCCATCTTTCAGCCCATGACGTTTCAAGGCCTTCATGCCACTGCTGAAACCAGCGTCACCGAAGGCATCCCTTTGGGTGAAGAAGGCAAGCTCTTCAGGTTTCAGACCTCCTTGGACGATGAGAGCATTGACCATGGCCTCTGTTTCTTCAGCATAACTGGCTCGATAATTGATGATATAACGGTCAGGTGGAATTCTGCGGAGAATACCTGCACCGGTATAGGCTCCGAAGAGGAGGGTGCGCATTTGTCTGCAAATAGGCGCAGCGACGACGGCTGTGGGGGTTCCAACATTGCCAATTAACGCAAGAACTTTTTCCTGTTGAATCAAGTGGCGGATGTTGGGAACGGTTCGTTCTGGTTCGTATCCGTCATCAAGTGTTATGAGACAAAGGTCTCGGCCCCGTATGCCTCCCTTGATGTTCTGTTCATTGAACGCAGCTTCCACGCCCATTTGCATGAGCAAGCCAAGGCGTGATATTGGGCCGGTGAGGGCTGTGGACATGCCAAACCGAAGCGCATCAGATGAACACTCATCAGCAGTGGCGGCTGACAGAATACCAGGAAGCAGCGTACAGAAAATTATTGTAATGGAGAAGAAAATGCGTGTGAAACGTCTCTTCATGGGGCTCTTCCGCTATTGGATGTTTGCTCGGCCTTGGTAATGGCAGAATATACAAAAATGATGAAACACAGTGAAAATCACACAAGTACCAAGGTGAGTCAGGAATGTCAAATTGTAAGCCACTGCCGGCGTCTCTCTGGATTTGTTTTGACGAAAACTAACTTCAGGAGCTGAATTGGGGATTTAGTTTCATTTTTAAAATAAGATTGTAGCGGCGTCTAACATTCGGTAATATCGTAGAATTGATCTGTTCATCTTTGGATAAAGATAAAAAATAAGAATAATTCTCCCTTTTTTTTGATTGTTTGATGCGAAATGATTGAATAACCTCTTAATTTTGCTATAGTGTGTTGGTTGTGATACAAATTTTTGTATCTGTAATGTTTTGAAAAAAGGTGTTTTTGCTGTTTGAGTGCGTGTGTCGAAGGTCGGGGGAGATTGCAATGACAGATGATGAATTTGTGAATGGAGATGGGGAGGATCAGGTGGATGAGAGTGTGCTTGATCTGACTGGGATTTTTGAGTCGGGAGAACGGGTTCGTTCTGTGGGGCTTCCCGATGGCGTAGAAGACGACAGACGTAATCCACAGGTTGGGGACCGGCGGAAAGGTTTTTTCACTGATCGACGGACTGGCCAACGTCGTATTGCCCGGAACGTCAAAGGCGGTGCTGAGAGTGGTGCTGATCCCATGTCTATTTATCTTCGAGAGATGGGGACATTGACACTTCTTTCCCACGAGGAGGAGCTGGAGCTTGCCCGGATGATGGAGGACGGTTTGCTCCAGGTGCAAGGTGCTGTTCTTTCAACACCTCTGGCCATCGAAGCTCTTCAGGAAATCGCAGAAGAGCTACGGGCTGATACTATAAAAATTTTTAATATTGTCCGAGGAATTCAGGATACCCAAACAGCACTTGTTGAGAAAGAAAAAAAACGCTTTCTTGACAGGTTTGAGACAGCAATGGAGCTTGAAGAGAAACGCCTTGTTCTGCAACGGGAATTTATCGATCATCGTACCGATTTTGAAAAGAGTGCTGCCATCAGTAAAAAAATGATGAGTCTTGGTGGTGAGATTGCGGAGCTGTTCAACGATCGAATTATTTGTACCCGATGTATTAACGGGGTCGCCTCGAACATGAACGATCTGGCAAAACGTTTCAGGCGAATTCGAGTAGAAGTTTTGAAGGCGCAGAAACTTGCTGCTGCAGAGAGTGGAAAGCCTGAGATGACTCCAAAAGAATTGGAGTTCCACATTGGGATGCAGATGAAAGAAGGG
>CAMZKT010000120.1 GCA_947311435.1 uncultured Desulfocapsa sp. | reverse complement strand
CTGTTGGTCATATTGATCATGGTAAAACTACTCTGACCGCTGCTATTACTGCTGTGCAGGCAACGAAAGGTTTTGCTGATTTTACTGATTTCAGTAATATCGATAAAGCTCCTGAAGAGAAAGAACGCGGTATTACTATCGCGACCGCTCATGTGGAATATGAGACTGAAAATCGTCATTATGCCCATGTGGATTGCCCTGGGCATGCTGATTACATAAAAAATATGATCACTGGCGCTGCTCAAATGGATGGGGCTATTTTGGTTGTTGGCGCAGATGATGGTGCCATGCCTCAAACTCGTGAACATATCCTTCTTGCTCGTCAGGTCGGCGTTCCTGCAATTGTTGTTTTTCTTAACAAATGCGATATGGTTGACGATGAAGAGTTAATTGAGCTTGTAGAAATGGAGCTTAGAGAGTTGTTGGATAAGTATGAATTTCCTGGTGATGATATTCCGATTATTCATGGATCTGCGCTGAAGGCTCTTGAAAATCCGGATGATCCAGATGCTAATAAATGTATTGGCGAGCTTATGGATGCCATCGACTCCTATATTCCTGAACCTAAGCGTGATGTCGATCAGCCATTCCTGATGCCTATTGAAGACGTCTTTTCAATTTCAGGTCGTGGAACGGTTGCAACTGGGCGTGTAGAGCGTGGTATAATTCATGTTGGTGACGAAATTGAAATCGTAGGTATAAAAGAAACTGTCAAGACTACATGTACTGGTGTTGAAATGTTCCGTAAGCTGCTTGATGAAGGGCAAGCGGGTGATAATATCGGTGCTCTCTTGCGCGGCGTGAAGCGTGAGGAAATTGAGCGTGGTCAGGTTCTTGCTGCTCCTGGAAGTATTAATCCACATACCAAGTTCAAAGCAGAGTGCTATATTCTTGGGAAGGATGAAGGTGGTCGACATACTCCGTTTTTTAATGGATACAGGCCGCAATTCTATTTTAGAACTACGGATGTAACGGGTGTTATCACTCTTCCCGAGGGAGTAGAGATGGTAATGCCAGGTGATAACCTTCATGTTGATGCTGAGCTTATTACCCCAATAGCGATGGATGTAGGCCTACGGTTTGCGATACGCGAAGGTGGTAGGACAGTTGGTGCTGGTGTAATTAGCGAGATCATAGAATAAAATATATTAGTCAAGAAGCTATCTATTGCTGATTGCAACGGGTAGCTTTTTTCTGAATTAGGATTGAATTATGAGAAATATTGTTACTCTTGCATGTGGGGCTTGTAAGCGCCGTAATTATACGACGACTAAAAACAAAAGAAATACCCCGGGAAAGCTAGAATTTAATAAATTCTGTCCGTTCTGTAGAACTCATACACCTCATAAAGAGACAAAGTAGATTTTATTATTAAAGGCCAGTAGCTCTAATTGGTAGAGCGCCGGACTCCAAATCCGGATGCTGGGGGTTCGAGTCCCTCCTGGCCTGCCAGTATAACGTGTATGTGCCTCGTAATTGTTCAATTCACTTGATTTAGAATGGAAATGACATGGGTAAAAAAGCAAAAACCATCAAGAAACATGTGGAAAAACAGGAGGAAAAGGTCTCATTTTCTCCGTCGCAGGTCAAGAAATTTGTTGATGAAGTAAAAGTCGAATTTACCAAAATTGTCTGGCCTGATAAGAAAACAACAGTTACCTTAACAGGAGTTGTAATAGCTTTTTCTATACTTGCTTCCATTTATCTTGGCTCTGTTGATCTATTACTGGGTAAACTCATTGACTCAATTCTTCGTTGATGGTGTGGTAGCTGGGTGTAACTCATTCAAGCTTTGTACTATGGTACCGGGCAAAACTATTTACTGATAATAGACTCATGGCAATACAATGGTATATATTGCAGGTTCATTCGGGTTTTGAAGACAAGGTCAAGTTGACCCTTGAGGATAGAATCAGGAAGCAAGGACTTGAAGATTCGTTCGGTGAAATATTAGTACCAACTGAACAGGTCGTTGAGATGATCAAAGGTAAAAGGAAAACATCTGAAAGGAAGTTTTTCCCTGGTTACATGCTTGTCGCTATGGATCTAAACAAATCAACCTGGCATATCTTGCACGACAATATGCCGCGCGTAGTAGGCTTTGTAGGTGATGATGAAAATCCATCTCCGCTTCCTGATGCAGACGCGCAAAAGATTATTAATCGCATTCAGGCAGGAGCTGAAGCCCCACGGCCTAAAGTTATTTTCGAGGTTGGTGAGGCCGTACGTGTTGTAGATGGGCCATTTGCTAATTTCCAGGGTGTGGTGGACGAACTTTATCCTGAGAAGGGTAGGGTTAAAGTTATGGTTTCAATATTCGGCAGAGAAACGCCAGTAGAATTAGAGTATATTCAGGTTACGAATACTTGAATATTCCAATATTTTTTACTGTTTGATTGTACAATTAAAAGAAAACTCTTTAGTAGAGTAGGAGTATAAAATGGCCAAAAAAGTTTCGGCATATATTAAACTACAAATTCCGGCCGGAAAAGCCAATCCATCGCCACCTGTAGGGCCAGCATTAGGTCAGCATGGCGTAAATATCATGGAGTTTTGTAAAGCGTTTAACGCCAAAACTCAGACAATGGGTGACACGATTGTCCCAGTTGTGATTACCGTGTTTTCTGACAGGTCGTTTTCGTATATTACTAAAACTCCTCCGGCCTCTGTTTTGTTGATGAAAGCTGCAGGATTACAGAAAGCGTCATCTAACCCTAAAAGTGAACGTGTAGCAGAAATTGGCATGGATAAGATACGTGAAATTGCGGAAACCAAAATGCCTGATCTCAACGCATATGATATTGATGCTGCAAGTAAAATAATATCAGGTACTGCTAGGAGTATGGGGATAACTGTAGTTGACTAATAACGAGTACCGTCGCGAGATCGTGGATCAAAAAGTTTTAGGAGGGATGAACGAACCTCCCATAGGCGAGAAAGACCTAAGCTGATAAACTCCTTTACATTTAATACACAGCCTTTCTAGGCCTAATTCAATACAGTGATTAGGTTAATCATATTGTAAAAAGATAAGCTGGTGGGGGAGACCTTGTTCATACGGATTTGTTTGATTTCCCACTTACCATAAACCTTAACACACTACTGTGGACGGATTCCAGTAGAAAACGTCCTTAGAGAGTAGGAGGCTAATATGCCGAAACACGGTAAAAACTTTAGAAACGCAATTAAGAATATTGATACTTCAGTTCATCATACATTAGAAGATGCTGTTAAATTTATCGTATCTAACAGTTATGCAAAATTTGATGAGACAATTGATATCGCCATGAAATTGGGGGTTGATCCTCGCCATGCAGATCAGATGGTACGCTCTTCTGTCGTGCTCCCTCATGGAACAGGAAAAGACATAAGAGTTCTTGTTTTTGCTAAAGGTGATAAAGAAACTGAAGCCAAAGAAGCCGGTGCTGATTTTGTTGGTGGAGATGATCTTGTAGACAAGATAAAAGAAGGGTGGCTTGAGTTCGACAAAACGGTTGCTACTCCCGATATGATGGGAACTGTAGGGAAAATCGGGCGAGTACTTGGACCAAGAAATCTTATGCCTAATGCAAAACTCGGTACAGTTACCTTCGATGTTGGTAATATCGTAAAAGAAATAAAGAGCGGAAAAGTTGATTTTCGGGTCGAAAAAACCGGAATAATCCATGCTGGAATTGGAAAATGCTCTTTTGGTGAAGAAAAAATTTGTCAAAATTTGAAAGCATTTGTAGAAAAAGTTATTCAGCTAAAACCTTCATCCGCAAAAGGGATCTATCTCCGTTCGGTCACCCTATCTTCCACCATGGGGCCGGGTGTTAAACTCGATACTGTCGCTTTGACTACAGCTGTTAAGTAGAAGGCGATTTTATTATAAAGATTCACGAATCAGTAGTAAAAGTCGAAGACAGCAGGTTCCGCGAGGTTTAATCACATAAATAATGTGTCCTGCCGAGGCAAGAAAAAATATTTATTTTATTAATATTTTTTCCGTATCCGCTGTTGAGACTCTAAGGAGTTTTGTCCATGTTATTGACAAAGCAAAAGAGTAATTTAAACCTATAAAGGAGGAGTACTTTGAACCTTGACGACAAAACAGCTATAGTCTCCGAATTGAATGAATCATTCAATCGAGCCAACTTTACAGTTGTAACAGACTATTGTGGTTTAACGGTTTCTGAGTTACAGGAACTTCGCATTCAATTGCGTGACTGCAATTCAGAAATACGAATTGCAAAAAACACTCTTCTAAAAAGGGCAGTAGCGGATACATCCTGTGATATGCTAGTTGAAGATTTTACAGGAACCACAGCCGTAGTGATTGGCTATGAAGATCCGGTTGCACCTGCAAAGGCATTAGCGAACTTTGTGAAAGAGCACGAAAAAATGCAAATTCGCTCCGCCGCCCTTGATGGAGAAAAAATTTCTTCTGATGAACTGATTGCTCTGTCCAAGCTTCCTTCAAAGGAAGTATTACTTGGACAGTTTCTTTCAGTACTTAATAGTGTGCCTACGGGACTTGTTCAGGTACTTTCAGGAGTCCCTCGTACATTTTTGTATGGCTTGCAGGCTATTAAAGATCAGAAAGAGCAGGCGTAGATCTGAAGACAACAAAAAATGGTTGTCAGATACGCTGACCACACTTTTTAAAAACGTTTATACTTAGAGGTATACTATTATGGCTGTATCAAAAGATGATGTAATTGATTTTCTATCTAATATGTCTGTCCTTGAGCTTTCTGAGCTTATTAAGGAACTTGAAGAGAAATTTGGTGTTTCTGCTGCAGCACCTGCAGCGGTTGCAGTAGCTGGCGCTCCTGCCGCAGGTGGGGAAGTTGCAGCAGAACAGACTGAGTTTGACGTTATTCTCACTTCTTTTGGGGATGCGAAAATTAAAGTCATTAAAGAAGTTCGAGCAATCACTTCCCTTGGTCTGAAAGAGGCTAAGGGACTGGTTGAGGGCGTTCCTGCGCCACTTAAGGAAGGTGTTACGAAAGAAGAAGCAGAAGAGATTAAGACTCAGATTGAAGCAGTTGGTGCAGCTGTTGAAATCAAGTAACCCTTGTTTATATGGCTCATAACCCTTGTTGTGAACCGTAGTTTTTCGATACGCTACAGGCTTAATGCCGTGTAGCGTATCGTAGTTTTTGCAAATCATTAAATCGATCAGCAAGAAAGGTAAATTATAGATATATAATATACCTGTGCAGCCTTGCAAATTCCAGTCTTATTCAATTGTTTTAGTGTATTACTATGGAAATGTGTGCTATCAAAGAATATTTAGCTTTGTTGAACCATTATTCAAACATTCAATGCAGTATTTGTTCAATCCCTCCATACCAGTAACATATTTTCAATTAAAAGTGTCCGGCATGCAGCAGTCTCTGTAGAGTCGTTTAATCCCAGTTCAGGTAAATGAATCCGCGACAGGGATACAATTTTCTGTTAAAGGCATCTTGAGGTAAATTATGGAAAGAGTGAGAAAAAACTTTGCCAGCGCTCCAACAATCATGGAACCGCCGCATCTGATCTCCATGCAGCGAATTTCGTATGATAAATTTTTACAGATAGATGTTGCTCCCAACGAAAGGGAAGATTCGGGATTGCAAGCTATTTTTAAAAACGTCTTTCCAATTAACGATTTTAACGGACATTGTTCTTTAGAATTCGTTAGTTATTCTTTTGGGGAGCCCAAGTATACAATTGCTGAGTGCCAACAAAGAGGGATGACTTATGACATTCCCGTAAAGATAACTGTAAGGCTCATTTCTTTTGATGTTGATGAGGAGACCGAGGTACAGACTATCCGAGATATTAAGGAACAACAAGTTTTTCTTGGAGCTCTACCCTTGATGACGGGTGATGGTGTGTTTGTTGTAAATGGGACAGAACGTGCTATTGTTTCGCAGCTTCAACGCTCTCCCGGGCTTTTCTTTACCCATGACAGCGGTAAAAAACATTCCAGCGGAAAACTTCTTTATTCAGCACGTATTATTCCCGTACGTGGTTCATGGATTGATCTTGAGTTTGATATCAAAGATATTCTTCATGTTAGAATTGATAGACGAAGAAAATTCCCTGTCACAACTTTGCTGAAAGCATTGGATTACCAAGTCGAGGAAGAAGGGGAGCCGCAGTATAGCTCAGAAAAACTTCTTAGAAAATTCTATCCGACTTTAAATGTTAAATTTGAGGAAGGCGATTATTTTATACAATTCACATCTGAAACTGTTCAAGGTCAACGACTCGAGTATGATTTGGTTGATCCCAATACGGGAGAAATATTAGGTAAAGTTGGTAAAAAGCTTGGTAAGGCACTCTGCAGACGGCTTGTTAAGGCAAACGTTGAGTTCCTGAAAATATCGAAGGAGAAACTCGCTGGTAAGTATTTGGTTACTGATATCCCAAATAAAGAAACAGGGGAGTTTATAGCACTAGGTAACTCTGAGATTACTGAATCTTTACTGGATTCTCTTGCAGAATCGGGATGCAATGAATTTGAAGTTCTTTATATTGACGGTATAATGTATTCAGATTCTTTCAGAAAAACATTGGCACTTGATAAAGTTACCACCAGTGAAGAAGCTATCCTGGAGATTTATCGCCGCTTGAGGCCATCCAGTCCTCCGACTATTGAGGTTGCTAAGACCTTTTTTAATAATCTTTTTTTCAATAAAGATCTTTATGATTTATCAGAGGTAGGTAGGTATAAAATTAATGCCCGGCTTGGCCTAACCACAGATATTGATCATCGTGCCCTTACTCAGGAAGATATTATAGAGTCTGTTCTGTTTCTTGTGCGTCTTAAAGATAGTCAGGGAGATGTTGATGATATCGATCATCTTGGAAACCGTCGTGTAAGAACAGTTGGTGAATTGGTTGAAAATCAATACCGTATGGGGCTTATCCGTATGGAGCGTGCAATTAAAGAACGCATGACTCTCCAGGAAGTGGAAACCATGATGCCTCACGACCTTGTAAACCCTAAACCAATTTCTGCAGCCATTAAAGAGTTTTTTGGTACTTCACAATTGTCCCAATTTATGGATCAAACCAATCCATTGTCTGAGGTGACACACAAGCGCCGGCTATCTGCACTCGGACCCGGTGGTTTATCTAGAGAACGCGCCGGATTTGAGGTACGTGATGTTCACCCTACTCATTACGGTCGTATTTGTCCTGTCGAGACTCCAGAAGGGCCAAATATTGGATTGATTGTATCACTTGCAACATACGCGACAATAAATCCTTATGGATTTATTGAGTCGCCCTACAGAAAGGTTAAGGATTGCATTGTTCTCGATGAAATTAAGTATTTGAGTGCTCTCCAGGAACAAAAACAATTTATTGCTCCCGCAGTAATTAAACTCGATGAAAACAATAAGATTCTCGATAAAAGGTTAATCGTTCGTGATGAGGGAGAGGTAGTGACCGTAAAAGCTGAAGAGGTCAGCTATATGGATATTGCGCCGAATCAGCTTGTGAGTATCGCAGCATCACTTATACCTTTCCTTGAAAATGATGACGCAAACCGTGCCCTTATGGGATCCAACATGCAGCGTCAAGCAGTGCCTCTTATGGTGACGGCAGCACCGCTAGTAGGAACCGGTATGGAGCGTTATGTTGCAAGAGATTCAGGCGCATGTTTGTTGGCCGGAGGGTCTGGGGTGGTTGAGGAAATAGATTCCAATCGAATAGTTGTTCGCTACGATCAACCAGGAGTTGATGGTTTTGATACAGGTGTAGGTGTATATAGACTTTCAAAATACAAAAAGTCAAATCAAAACACTTGTTTTACACAAAATGCACTTGTTTACCCTGGTGATCGGGTCTCCAAAGGAACAGTCATGGCCGATGGCCCATCTTGTGAGGAAGGTGAGCTAGCTCTTGGAAAGAATATTACCATCGCCTTCATGCCTTGGCGAGGCTTTAACTTTGAGGATTCTATTCTTGTTAATGAAAGACTGCTCAAAGAAGATACATTTACCTCGGTGCATATTGAGGTTTTTGAGACAATGGCCCGCGATACCAAATTAGGTAAAGAGGAGATTACCAGAGATATTCCCAATGTAAGTGAAGAAACTTTACGTAATCTTGATGAATCTGGAATTGTTCGAATTGGTGCTGATGTTCGTGCAGGTGATACTTTGGTTGGCAAAGTTACTCCTAAGGGAGAATCAATGCTCTCTCCAGAAGAAAAGCTCCTACGGGCCATATTCGGTGAAAAGGCTCAAGATGTTAAGGACTCCTCATTACGAGTACCACCAGGAGTTGAGGGAGTCGTTATAGATGCCAAGGTATTTTCTCGAAAAGGCGTTGATAAAGACGAACGCTCCTTAATGATTGAAGACATGGAGATTGAACGTCTAAACAATGACAAGCTTGATGAGCTAGCCAGTTTGAAATACGGGGTTTGTCGAGAGATTGGTGAACTGATGGAGGGGCGGACTGTTAAACAGGATGTCCGTGATAAGGAAGGAAATGTTCTTGTAAAACTTGGTAAAAAAATGAAGGCAGAATTTGCAGAGCAAATTGGTTTTGCAAAATTGTCTGAACTCGATTTTTCAGAAAAAACGAAATTTGAGTCTGAAATTGAAGCAGCTTACGGTAGGTATGGTAAACAGAAAAAACTGATTGAAGAACGGTACGATGGAATTATTAATCGTATGAAAAAGGGGGACGACTTGCCACCGGGAGTAGTGAAGATGGTTAAAGTCTATGTCGCTACTAAGCGTAAGCTTTCTGTAGGTGATAAAATGGCTGGACGTCATGGAAATAAAGGTGTCGTATCAAGATTACTTCCAGAAGAGGATATGCCATTTTTTGCAGACGGTACTACCGTCGATATAGTTCTTAATCCATTAGGTGTTCCCTCTCGAATGAATGTTGGCCAGGTTTTAGAGGTTCACCTTGGCTTTGCAGCCAAAAAAATTGGTAAACAACTTTCCGATCTCGCCCAGGCCGGTGAACTTGAAGCAATTAAGCAAAAAATGAAAGCTGTATATTCTGAAGCAGAATATAAGAAAATTACCGCCAACATCAATGATTCAGAGCTCTTCGATTGGTGTCGAAAACATTATCGTGGGATTCATGTTGCAACGCCCGTATTTGATGGTGCTCCAGAGTCTAAAATACGTGAACTCCTTGTTGAGGCAGGTGTCGATGAAGTCGGGCAGAGTCAACTTTACGATGGACTTACCGGAGAACCTTTTGCCAACAAAGTCACGGTTGGAGTGATGTATATGCTTAAACTGCATCACCTTGTAGATAACAAAATTCATGCTCGATCCACAGGGCCATACTCTCTTGTAACCCAACAGCCACTTGGCGGTAAAGCGCAGTTTGGTGGACAACGACTAGGAGAGATGGAGGTGTGGGCCATGGAAGCTTACGGAGCAGCCTACACATTGAAAGAGTTTCTCACTGTTAAGTCGGATGATGTTGAGGGACGGACGACTATGTATGAACGTATCGTCAAGGGAAACAATTTCCTGACAACAGGGCTTCCTGAATCGTTTCATGTTCTAGTGAAAGAGCTTCAGGGGCTTTGTCTTGATATGGAACTGCTTGAATAGTAAGAATGAAAAATGCATTGCCGGTGGTATTTGAAGGGAGGAGAAGGACACTTAATGCTCCACTTAATAATCATAACAAATGCAAGTTTCAGGGGTTTTTAACCATAATAATACTGTGAGGAGAATTGCTTGTTGGTTGTGTCGCTTTGCCAATTATAACAAACAACTCTATTCGCTTTTTAACTCTATACAGAAGGGGATGTACTTTCGTGGAAGAGCTATTTAATTTTTTTCAAAAACCGAAAGGTCCTGTTAAGTTCAATAAAGTAAAAATTTCTCTTGCCTCACCAGAAAAAATTATGGACTGGTCCCATGGTGAAGTAAAAAAACCAGAAACTATCAATTACAGAACATTTAAGCCAGAAAGAGACGGGTTATTTTGCGCCAAAATATTTGGTCCTGTTAAAGATTTTGAATGTAATTGCGGAAAATATAAGCGGATGAAACACCGAGGTGTTGTCTGTGAAAAATGTGGTGTTGAGGTCATCCAGTCAAAGGTGCGGCGTGAACGTCTTGGCCATATCAGCCTGGCAGCACCAGTTGCACATATTTGGTTTTTAAAAAGCCTCCCCTCTAAAATTGGGGCAGTTCTGGATCTCACCTTAAAACAACTGGAAAAAGTCCTTTACTTCGAGCAATATGCGGTAACGTTTTCAGAAACCGAGGCTGTGCCAGCAGGGACATTACTTACTGAAGAACAATACGGCCAGATGCGAGAAGAGTATCCAGGCCAATTTGAGGTAGGAATTGGTGCAGAAGCAATATATGAATTACTTGCTGCTCAGGATCTTGATGAACTTTCCAAGACCTTGCGAGAAGAAATGGCGAGTACCAATTCTAAAACCAAACGGCAAAAGTACGGAAAACGTCTTTATGTTATTGAGGCATTTCGTGATTCAGGAAATCGTCCAGAGTGGATGGTTCTTCAGGTTATACCAGTGCTTCCTCCCGATCTTCGTCCTCTAGTACCTCTTGAAGGTGGGCGTTTTGCTACAAGTGACCTTAATGATTTGTATCGCCGAGTAATTAATCGTAACAATAGATTGAAAAGACTCATCGAACTTGATGCACCTGATATTATCATTCGAAATGAAAAACGAATGCTTCAGGAGGCTGTGGATGTCTTGTTCGACAATGGTCGACGCGGCAGAGTGATTACCGGGGCTAACAAACGCCCTTTGAAATCGCTTTCTGATATGTTGAAAGGAAAGCAGGGACGTTTTCGTCAGAATCTTCTCGGCAAGCGCGTTGATTACTCTGGCCGATCAGTAATTGTTGTCGGACCACATTTACGTCTGCATCAGTGTGGTATACCAAAGAAAATGGCGCTTGAGCTTTTTAAACCTTTTATTTACAACAAATTAGAGAATCAAGGTTTTGTGACAACCATCAAAAGTGCTCGAAAGATGGTCGAAAAAGGGGACAAGGAAGTGTGGGATGTGCTCGATGAAGTCGTAACAGAACGATCGGTTATTCTTAATCGTGCCCCAACCTTGCATAGACTTGGTATGCAGGCTTTTGAGGCGGTACTCATAGAAGGAAAAGCAATTCAGCTTCATCCTTTGGTTTGTGCAGCTTTTAATGCTGACTTCGATGGTGATCAGATGGCAGTTCATGTGCCTCTTTCTGTTGAAGCCCAAGTTGAAGCAAGGGTTTTGATGATGTCCACCAACAATATCCTGTCTCCAGCCAATGGTGAGCCTATTATTATCCCCTCCCAAGATATTGTTCTTGGTCTCTATTACATGACTCGGACTAGGATTAATGCTAAAGGTGAAGGAAAAAACTTTGCGAGTACTGTTGAAGCGAGAATTGCCTATGATTACGATGTAGTGGATATACAGGCAATAATCAATGTGCGTATGAATGGGGAGATGGTAGAAACCTCGATTGGACGGATTCTTCTGGGAGATCTTCTCCCAAGCTCAGTACCTTTCAGTGAGGTGAATAAGGTTATGACCAAAAAAGCCTTGGCTCAACTCATCGACTATACGTATCGTCAGGCAGGAACGAAAGATACTGTAATTCTGGCTGATCGTATAAAAGATATTGGATACGAGTATGCAACAAGGGCTGGGATTTCCATTTGTATCAGTGACATGAAGATCCCTGAAAGTAAAAAAGATCTCATAAAAAAAGCAGAAAACGAAGTTATTGACGTGAGTCAGCAGTACTCGGATGGACTTATCACATCTGGTGAAAAATACAATAAAGTTGTCGATATATGGTCCAAGACTACAGAAAATGTTGCTAATGAGATGATGGATGCCATTAAGGTTGAAACCTTTATAGATAAAGACAATAACGAAGTTGTAGCCCCAGGGTTCAACTCTATTTATCTAATGGCCGATTCAGGCGCTAGGGGATCGCGTGATCAAATTCGTCAGCTCGCTGGAATGCGAGGGTTGATGGCGAAGCCATCAGGTGCCATCATTGAAACGCCTATCAAAGCATGTTTTCGTGAAGGATTGGGGGTGCTTGAATATTTTATTTCGACGCATGGTGCACGAAAGGGGCTTGCCGATACAGCGCTGAAAACCGCAAACTCAGGATACCTGACTCGTCGTCTTGTTGATGTTGCACAGGACGCAACTATCGTCATGGAAGATTGTCAGACTCTTGATGGTATCGTTGCTGAGCCATTGCTTGATGGTGGGGAAATCATCGTTCCTCTTGGCGATCGGATCCTTGGCCGTGTTACGCAGGAAGATGTTGTCGATCCTTTTGACAATAGCAATGTGATAATCGAGATGGGGCAGGAAATCACCGAGTCCCTGGTAGCTAAAATCGAGGAGATAGGGATTGATAAAGTTCGCATACGCTCTGTTCTTACCTGCCGCGCTAAACGTGGCGTATGCGCTCAATGTTATGGTCGTGATTTAGGGCGCGGGCATATGGTGAATCGTGGTGAGGCTGTGGGAATTATCGCGGCACAATCCATTGGTGAGCCGGGCACTCAGCTAACGATGCGAACCTTTCATATTGGTGGAGCGGCTAGTCGATCCACGGAACAGGCCGAAATTAAAAGTCAACGAGCTGGTAAAATCAGTTTTAAAAATCTTCATTCAGTTGAGAATTCTGAGGGAATTAAAATTGTAATGAACCGAAATGCTGAAATAACGGTTCTAGATGAATTGGACCGTGAACGTGAACGACATAAGGTCAGCTATGGTGCACTTATTCTTGTAAATGAAGGAGATTCGGTTGAAGCGGGTACTATTCTAGCTGAATGGGATGCTTATACAATCCCTATTATTTCAGAAGTCGGAGGTATTATCAAATTTGGTGATATTGTAGAAGGGTCTACCATGCAGGAAAAGGTTGATGGTGTAACCGGTAAGTCCAGCAAGGTTATTATTCCAACACCCTCTGGAGTACAACTTTCGCCAAGGATTTCCATTAAAGGTGAGAAGGGTAATAAGACTCTGAAAATTCCTGATTCTGAGGCTTTTGCCCGTTACTCTCTGCCAGTCGGTTCAATTATTTCTCTTGAAGAAGGGGAGACAATCACTGCTGGGACTGTTATTGGCAGAATTCCAAGGGAGAGTAGCAAAACCAAGGATATTACAGGTGGTCTGCCTAGGGTCGCTGAACTTTTCGAAGTTCGTAAACCGAAAGATCCTGCTATTATAACAGAAATTGACGGAAGAGTAAGTTTTGGTAAAGAATTGAAAGGAAAACTACGAGTTGTTGTTACTCCTGAGTTTGGTGAACCCCAAGAGTACCTTGTGCCAAAAGTGAAACATATAATTGTTCATGAAGGAGACTATGTGCAAGCAGGAGAACCTCTTATGGAGGGGACTGTGGTACCAAATGATATTCTCAAGGTTTTGGGTGTGAAGGAACTTGCAAAGTTCCTGGTGAATGAGGTTCAGGAGGTTTATCGCCTACAAGGTGTTAAAATAAATGATAAGCATATTGAAGTCATTGTACGACAGATGCTTAGAAGGGTACAGATAACCAATGCTGGTGATTCAAAATTTATGATTGGTGAGCAGGTTGTCTGGTGGAATTTTGAAGCCGAGCGAGATCGTTTGTTTGCTGAAGGAAAACAGCCTTGTATGGCAGAGCCATTGTTGCTTGGTGTGACGAAGGCTTCATTGTCTACAGAAAGTTTCATCTCTGCAGCTTCGTTTCAGGAAACCACCAAAGTACTCACAAATGCAGCAATGCACGGGAAGGTTGATGATTTGGCTGGGCTTAAAGAAAATGTGATTATGGGTCGTCTTATTTCAGCTGGAACCGGTCTGGAAAAAGAGTTTTAGTAGAAGGACAGCCATTAAACCGTCATAGTTATTCTCACATAAGATGAAGTGTAGAGGAAAAAAACTTTTTCTGCTTGACAATGAGGGGCAGGTAGAGTAAATATTCTCGCTTTCGTGCTCAGCTCGTTGGATAGGCTTGGTGTGATGAATAATTAACGACATTTAAATATACGTGAACAGGAGCAGTAAGGATAATGCCAACAATTAATCAGCTCATTCGGCAGGGCAGAAAAAAACAGATCAAGAAGAGTGTCACACCCGCATTGAAAGGTGCGCCACAGAAACGAGGCGTGTGCGTGAGGGTGTATACAACCACACCAAAGAAACCAAACTCAGCCTTACGGAAAGTGGCGAGGGTGAGACTGACCAATGGGATTGAGGTGACATCGTATATTCCTGGAATAGGCCATAATCTACAGGAACATTCGGTTGTTCTGATTCGTGGTGGTCGAGTGAAGGATCTTCCTGGTGTTCGTTATCATGTTGTTCGTGGTACTCTGGACACTTTGGGTGTCTCTGATAGGCGTAAAGGGCGTTCCAAGTATGGTGCCAAACGTCCGAAATAAGCTGAACGTAAGTTGTAAAAGAGGGAAAGAATGCCACGTAGAAAAATAGTAGAAAAACGTAAAATCACACCAGATCCAAAATTTAATTCGGTTCTCGTTTCGAAGTTTACTAACGGTATAATGGAGCAGGGTAAGAAATCCATTGCGATGAGAATATTCTATGATGCCATGGATATAGTTGCTGCAAAAGTGACAGACGAAGATCCGCTCACTGTCTTTGAAGAGGCAATGGATAAAGTTCGTCCTAAAGTTGAAGTCAAGTCGCGGCGTGTTGGTGGTGCAACTTATCAGGTCCCAATGGAGGTTAGGCAGGTTCGACGCAATGCCCTTGCTATTCGTTGGATTATAAGTTTTGCAAAGGCACGATCTGGTAAGTCGATGTCGGAAAAACTCGCTGCAGAGCTACTTGATGCCTATAATGATCGTGGTGGGTCGGTTAAAAAACGTGATGATACTCATCGTATGGCAGAGGCGAACAAGGCTTTTGCTCACTACCGTTGGTAGGAATGGGGGAAACTTGTTTTTATTGCTGTCCTGTGTCAGCTTAAATGCTAGTGGAGTAGGTGGATGGCTATGGCTGATAAAAGAGTGCTCTCCAATGTTCGTAATATTGGCATCATGGCTCACATCGATGCAGGAAAAACGACGACAACTGAAAGAATTTTGTATTATACTGGTCGTTCCTACAAGATCGGTGAGGTTCATGATGGCTCAGCTGTTATGGACTGGATGGAACAGGAACAGGAGCGGGGGATAACAATTACTTCTGCTGCAACTAGCTGTATCTGGAAGTCTAAAAGAATAAACATTATTGATACACCTGGGCACGTTGATTTCACTATTGAGGTTGAAAGAAGTCTTCGGGTGTTGGATGGTGCAGTTGCTGTTTTTTGTGCTGTTGGAGGTGTAGAGCCGCAGTCCGAAACGGTTTGGCGACAGGCGGAGAAGTATAAAGTGCCCCGCATTGCATTCATTAATAAAATGGATCGTGTTGGGGCTGACTTCGAACGAGCTGTTGCAATGATGGAAGAACGACTTGGTACCAATCCTGTCGTTCTCCAAATTCCTGTAGGGAAAGAGTCCGGATTTAAAGGTATAATAGATCTCATAGAGAAGAAACTATATACCTTTGATGAGGAAACACTTGGACAGGAAATCATAGAAAATGACATCCCGGAAGAATATCGGGACAGATTCACGGCCGCACATATGGTACTCATCGAGAAGTTGGCCGACTTCGATGATGAGATCATGGAAAAATTCCTTGATGATACAGATGTATCTGCGAGTGCGTTATACAGTGCCCTGAGAAAATCGACCCTG
>CAMZKT010000119.1 GCA_947311435.1 uncultured Desulfocapsa sp. | reverse complement strand
CTATGTTAGTTCACTGTAATTAAAGATTAAATATTTAACACCCCTCAAATCCCCTACCTTTTTTTGTACATTGAGTGTTTATAGTATTTCTGAAATATCGCCACACTTCTCTTCCCCTTTCTTTTCCGCCCACAAACTGCACAAACAAAAGTGATCTACATTCACTAAACCAAGATCCGTTATTTTAAGATGCGGGATTACCGGGAGAGCCAGGAAACTCATCAACATAAACGGATCAGCAGTCTTGATACCAAACCGATTGACACGCGTCAACAAATGTGAGAATTGATTTGCAATTTCTGTCACATCAGCCGTAGACATCAGCCCGGCAATATTTAGGACAAGACGCCCTTCAATCTTGGAATTACATACAAAGACAAGTCCTCCCCCCTGTTCGACAAGAACCTGCACTGCTTTTGTCATATCCGAATCATTGCACCCAATGACAATTATATTATGGGAATCATGACTAACAGTTGAGGCAATAGCCCCCTCTCTAAGCCCTATTCCCTGAACAAATGCCTTTCCTATATTACCTGTAGAATTGTGCCTTTCGACAACAGCGATTTTTAGAATATCTCTTTTGATGTCAGAAACAGCACATCCCTCTTCAACCAGAGCAGCATGCTCAATTACTTTTGTTATCAACTGATCTTTTTCAACCAACATAACCCGTAGAATTTCGCTCTCCGCCCTAATTGAAAACGAAAGACTCTCAAGGTCAACAGCCATGGAATCAAAAACCATCGGGTAACTCTTTTTATATTTAGTTTCAGATTCTATGGGTAACACCTGACCTGGTTTCACTTCCTCTCCTCGACAAAATACTTTTGTCGGGCGTATATCATGTAAATCATTGAAGAGAACAAGATCCGCTATTTTTCCAGGTGCCACAGCACCACGACTCAGCAAACCGAAACAATTCGCGACATTCACAGTTACCATTTGAATCGCCGTTATTGGGTCAAGGCCCAGTCTAATCGCCTTACGGAGTATCTTATCAATATGTCCTTTATGCAGTAATTCTTCAGGATGACAATCATCCGTCACCAATAAACATCGATGACTGTTCCTGGTCGTAAGAACATCGATAAGATCTTCAAGATTCTTGGCCGTTGAGCCTTCACGAATAAAAAGATACATCCCGGATGACAGCTTTTCTCTGGCTTCAGCGACAGTGGTACATTCATGATCAGACATGATGCCCGTTCCTATGTAGGCCTGTAGATCGGCTCCTGTTAATCCTGGTGCATGACCATCCACCATGACCTTTCGTTTTCTGGCAAGAGCTATTTTTTGAACAACTTCTTTCTCATTGCCTAGCACTCCCGGGAAATTCATCATTTCGGCAAGGCCTATAACACGTTCCATAGCAAACACTTCTTCCAGGTCAGCAGCAGAAAGACTTGCACCAGAATTTTCAAGGCCCGTCGCAGGAACACAGGAAGGAGCCATCACAAAAAGAGCACATTTTGATAATTCACTATCCTTAAGTATATATTTAATCCCTTGAATACCAGCAACATTTGCAATTTCGTGTGGATCACAAACCACCGTTGTTGTGCCATGGTGAAGCACTGTTTCACAAAAATGGCGTGGACTTAACATGGAGCTTTCTATATGTATATGTCCTTCCATGAATCCAGGACATACATAGGAACCATTGCATTCCAATTCATTTAAACCATCATATTTACCAACTCCAGCAATAGTATTTCCACAAATTGCGATATCTGCATGTATGATGGTTCCGCAAAACACATCTATGACCATACAATTTTTCAACACATAATCAGCAGGTTCCAAACCTCTTGCTTGTAAAATTTGTTTTTTTATCTGTGACATATACTTTTTTTCCATACGCATTCCCCACAAAGCACGTTCGACCTGAATCCTGCACTTGATGGCGTCGCAAAAACTCTTCTTCTCCTTCGTTGATGTATTCTTTGTTCAATTACGACGTACCCTAGTACGCAGAAATAAAACATAAAATACGAACCTCGCATCTGAAGTATTTTACTTACCCATCTCTCTGTTGACCTTTTTGCGAGTTCATCACACTTCAGGAAATGAATTGAAGCACGAATACGTCAATCGATTAAACCTCACACCTCCGGCAGGCAGGAGTAGATTCCGAACTTGTCAATTGCAGGAACCAGGTTCAAATCATAAAAACACATGAGAAACTAGTGCCATTTCAAGCATATCACATTACACACTTCAAATACAAACACATCCAGCAAATTTTCGTTATTGCATCGACAAGGTGAATCTGCTACAAACAAATCGTTATGAAAAAGAAGAAAGAGAAAACGCCCATACCAGAGTTACTACCGGGGTTCTTCCTCATCGACAGCCACTGTCACCTCGACATGTCTGCCTATGCCGATGACTTGGATACTGTACTCTCACGGTCAAAAGTACATGGTTTACAAGCAATAATCAGCATTGGAGTGGACGAATCCAGCTCGATTTCCGCTATAAAATTAGCAAAAAAGTATCCAATGGTTAAGGCCACCGTTGGCGTTCACCCCCACGATGTTGAGCATATCGATAAAGAGACATATGAGAGATTGAGGGACCTTATCTCCCACAACCGTGAACATATTGTCGCCTACGGTGAGATTGGGCTTGATTTCGCAAAGCAATATGCAGACCCTACTACCCAGAAAAATGAATTCCGCACACAACTAGTTCTGGCGAAAGAACTGAACCTGCCAGTTGTCATACATGACAGAGATGCTCACGAGGATACGCTAGAAATACTGCAACAAGAAAGTCCCTTTCCCAATAAAGGAGTTATGCACTGTTTTTCCGGCGATATCCACCTGGCACATAAAATAATGGATCTTGGATTTTTAATATCTATCCCGGGTGTAGTTACATTCAAAAATGGGACAAAACTCCAGCAGGTTGCAAAAGAAGTCCCTCTCGAATCACTTATTCTTGAAACCGATGGACCTTTTTTGTCCCCGGTGCCTTGGAGAGGCAAACGCAATGAGCCTTCGTACCTTCTCTACACGGCTGAGAAAATAGCTCAATTAAAAAGAATACGTATCGAAAAGGTTGCAGAACAAACAAGCAAGAATGTCCAGGATCTTTTTAATTTCACCGTTGCCAACAAATACCCATGACCATTGCAGAGAATATCAGATCCATCCAAAAAGCCATTGTTGAAACAGCAGTAAAGCACCACCGGGATCCGAACACCATACAACTCGTTGCTGTTTCTAAACGCCACCCCATGTCCGCCATTAATGAAGCAATTGCTGCTGACTTCTTTCTTTTTGGAGAAAACTATATGCAGGAGGCGTCCGAGAAGATCAAGATGGCTCCAGACAAATCCTCATTCCATTTTATTGGCCATATTCAGAGCAATAAGGCAAAAACAGCTGCTGAGCTCTTTAGTATGGTTGAGACAGTAGATCGGTATAAACTGGCTAAAGCACTCAACAAACATCTCCATCTGCTGGACAAACAACTGGACATACTCATTCAGGTAAACATTGGCAACGACCCAAACAAATCTGGTGTCACACCAGGAATGACACAAGGACTTCTCAAACAGATCAAAGACCTTACACACCTAAGACCGCTGGGTTTGATGACAATACCTCCCCTCACAAAAGACAAAGAAGAATCTGCAACTCACTTTAGAAATCTGCGCCTGCTGAGCATTGACCTTGCTCAACAGGGTCTTTTTGCAAATAAAGACAAGGTCGAACTCTCCATGGGGATGTCACATGATTTTAGAGTTGCTATTCGGGAAGGAGCAACCATTGTCCGAATCGGAACGGCAATTTTTGGTGCACGGCCAGCCACACACCCGAATCTATCATCAATCTAGCTTTTTCTTTTCCTTCAAACCATTGCCAGCCTGCCTCACAATTAAATCAGCTGCAACAGCCAACATTCACTTATCGGTGAATCCTTTCCAATCCCTAACCAGTTCAACCAGTGTTCTTACTCCTGTACCTGAAGGGCCCTTTGGTATATAGGATTTCTTTGTAAAATCCCATGCGGTACCAGCGATATCAAGATGAACCCAAGGAGTATCCCCAACAAACTTTTGCAGATATGCTGCTGCTGTTATGGTACCTGCAGGACGACCTCCTGTGTTCTTAATATCAGCGACATCAGAATCAATCTGTTCTGTATATTCCTTGTCCAAGGGGAGCTGCCATAGTGGTTCGCCACATTTTTCACCAGCTTTCAAGACACGATTAAGCAATATTTGATTATTTCCTAGAATTCCGGTACGGTGATGCCCAAGCCCCAAGATAACTGCACCGGTCAATGTGGCAAGATCAATAACACTATTTGGTTTAAATTTTTCTATCCCATAGGCTAATGCATCTGCGAGTATAAGCCGACCTTCTGCGTCTGTATTGACAACTTCAGAAGTAATTCCACCATAATGTCGAATAACATCTCCGGGTTTCAATGCAGAACTGCCACTCATATTATCGGTACTTGGAATAATAGCTACCACATTCACATCAGGTTTTTCTTCACCAATAACTGCCATGGTAGACAGCACAGCAGCACCTCCACACATATCATACTTCATGTCTTGCATTCCTGCTGAGGGCTTAATACTAATACCACCGGAATCAAACGTAAGCCCTTTTCCTACAATCATAAGTGTCTGAGCCTTTGGCTTCTTCGACGAATACTCAAGAACTATCATTTTCGGTGCCTCTGAAGACCCCTGATTGACTCCAAGGATCCCACCCATTTTCAGCCGTTTCATCTGAGCCTTACCAAGTACAGTACAGGTCATGTTGTATTCAGTCGACAGTTCTTCTGCATAGGAGGCAAAACTTGTGGGTGTCCAGGAATTTCCAGGTTCATTTGCCATATCCCTGGCCTTGCACGCCGCTAATGATGACGCATAAGCTTTTTTCATCCCTTTGAGAACGCTCTTTCCACCTTTATCTGCGTAAACAGTAAGGGTTTTAATACCTTTAAAAGAAGGGTTGTCCTCACTTTCTTTTTTGTATTTAAGGAAACGATAATCACCTAGCATGATACCCTCAACGAAACATTCGGCAATATCCTTTCCGTCCATTGTTTGGATACAAGGGAGAGTAAGGTGTAGAACAGATGCCCTTATTTGTTCAATCTCCGCCGCTATATTTCCACCTACATTTCGGCAAAGCTCCCTAAGTTCATTAGTATTTTTACCTTCACTCATCCCAAGGCCGACGAACAAAACTCTAGCTGTTTTATCTTTTGCTTTCCCGATATTTGGAACATAAACAAGAAGAGAGTCGCCAACTTCACCTTTAAAGTCATCCCATGAGACAGCACTCTCCAATTCTTTTAGAGTGTATCCGTTAGGGAATACAAGCTTACCTTTCTTATCCTGCGTTAGACAACAAATATGTACATCTCCTCGAAAGATATCTGGTTTCTTTACGCTATGTCTAATTTTTGTAGATACCATTTGTATGCTCTCCAAAATTTGATTGTTACACTTCTATACAGCGATAATATATCATGGCGTCGTAAAAACTCTTCATCTGCTTCGTTGCTACATTTTTTGTTTAATTTCAACGTACCTTAGTACGCCGAAATTAAACAAAAAATGTGCGCCTCGCATATGAAGCTTTTTACTT
>CAMZKT010000118.1 GCA_947311435.1 uncultured Desulfocapsa sp. | reverse complement strand
GTGCAGAGGGGAACCCCCGCAGGCAGATGTGCATGCCCTGCGGCGATACTCCCCGGAATGATCCATGGCAGCAATGCGGAAATTAGGAAAGTTAAAACCCGGGCAGGGGTACGATCACCCGGGTTTGCCTTTAATTCCTTTGGTTGAAAAAAACTCTTAATCCTTACAAAAAAGAACAATGTTATCACTTGAGAAAAATACCTTCGCAACTCTTTTCTCTGTCCTGATTTTTGCCCTGTCGGCCCATCCGGTATCTGCACTCGAGGCATCTATCGTCACTGTTACCGCATCAGGTGGCGGCGGTGATTATGAATGTGACGGCGTTAAAGATCAGATTCAGCTAAATGCCGCCCTTGATGAAGTGGCAGGCGACCCGAATCGTACAACCGTATATTTACAGGGGCCCATGACATGTATCATAGATGAGCCTGTCCTCCTTTCCGGCAATACAATATTAAAGGGGGATGCAACTGTAACCGTCAAATTACAAGATGATATCCACTGGAACACTCCCAATAAACCGTTGATAGGCCATAAGAATACAGACGGGACAGTTTCCTGGCAACAAGGAGAGTATGGCAGCGGTTCCATAGCCAACGTAGAGATAAGCGGGTTCGAGCTTGAGGGCGGCCACCAAATTGAACCGTATGGGCAGTATTTTGTTATTCTCATAAATCTTTATAATGCCTCTCATGTGAAAATCCATGATATGAATTTACACGACAGCCGAGGGGATATCATCCGCTTTTTCGGCTCAGGTCCCGGCCAGTGTACCGATCTGAAAGTGTATAATAATCGTATAGCAGGTTCGGGGCATGAAGGGATAAGTTTTATATATGCTGAAAAGGTCGAGGCCTACAATAACACGATTTACAACACGAGAACCAACTCGGGTATACGGTTATCATCAAGCAGTAACTTCTCCGTCCATGACAACAACATAGAAAACAGTTTAGCCAGGGGGCCTTCCGGGTATGCCGGAATTCTAATTGACACCTCATTTACCCTTGCCGTGGGAAATGCCAATATATTCAACAATTATATTTATGGCAAAAACGGCGGAATAGTATTGGAGGCAAGAGAAGGGTTTGATGCAAAAAACACACTGAAAAATGTCCATATCCATCACAACACTTTGTATATGATTAATAATTATGCCGACGATGGTTATTTAAATGGGGCTATCCGCATAAATGGTTTTCATAATACATTGATTGAATATAATACCATCGAAGCAAGTGCGGACGACGGCATCGTCTATGACGAGTACAACGGTACTGACGGACGGGGGAACGGATACCAGACAATTGTTCGTAACAACATCATATCCAACTGCAAAGGCTACGGCATTAATAATCTGAACCCTGATATTCATCAATTTGTCTCGATAAATAATGATGTTTACAATAATCATGTCGATGCGGATGGAAATTCACATAATTATAACAATGTTGTCGGTGCCGATGATTTGCATGTTGATCCACAGTATGTTGAAAGAGCCTGGCATCATGTTGCCGGTACCTATGAGCATGCAACGGAAATGTTTACCATTTATGTGGATGGCCAGGAAAGAGGCCGAAAACACCTACCTGGTTTCGGCACGGTAGGTAACAATAACGAAAACATATATCTGGGCGCATATCTGGGGGGATTTTATCCTGTAAATGGAGTGCTTGATGATGTTGCCATCTGGACCCGCGTCTTGACGGCAGCAGAAATAGCGAAGCTCTGGAATAACGGTGATGGAATTGAGCCTGGCGGAGCTGTGGCTGCGGGACTTATCTCCCATTGGCAGATGGATAATGACTGGCGTGATAGTTTGGGGGCCGCCGACTTTATTTCCAGCTCGGCCGTCTTTACCACAAATTCCAAATTAGGCGAATATGCGGGAAGTTTCCATGATAGTTATGTCGCCCTCTCGGATCCTTCGGATTCTTTTGCAGACATCACTATTGCAACCTGGATACATAGAGATCAGGTGGCCATGTCAGACCTGGCTCGCAGGGAGATCGATACCCTGGAGACCCTGTTTAGCAAGGGAAGTCAGGGCCAGAATAATCACATCTGGCTTTCCGTCCAGGGGGAGACATTTTCTCTGGAGTTCGGCAACGGTGAAGATAACCGTGCTACTGTCTCGTCATTTGGTATAAAACCGAATTTACAACTCTCCCAAGCAAGTTCGCTTGTAGATCAGGGGGCCACATGCGGCCTTTCTGCTCATAATTTCAGTACCATCTTTTTGTTACTGTCTGGACAACGCAGGCTCCATGGTGCAGGGACAAGCAAATAACCATGCCTGTTTCCTGTTGGTTATGACTATGTAACAGCATAACAACAGGGGCTTTTTCAACAATAGGGTGCATATAATGGGGGGGGCCAGGCCAACCTGTTGGAATGGAGACAAACTGCTAACTTTTCAACTGGAAGAAAGGGACGGTCATGATTTCATGCTTTTCCTGGGATGCTCAAAGAAAATCATTTTTAGGACAAATCTTTTTATGCACAATACCTCGTAAATTATGTGGTGCAGGGTACCAATTGCATCTACTTGTACGTTATTTGGCATAGAACTTATAAAGGGTGTTGAAACAATTGGTGTTTTCGCATGTAATACCAGCAAGTTAGCCATAAAAAGATATCTGTAACTTCTCATAATCCACAGGCAGCATTCTGAATAACGTCAGCCATAGAAGGGATCTGATTTGTTTTGGAGGTGCGATCATTGAGGTATTTCCAGAATGAAATACCG
>CAMZKT010000117.1 GCA_947311435.1 uncultured Desulfocapsa sp. | reverse complement strand
TCCCAGGTTGGATTTTCCTCACCTGCCCTTAGCCTAAGATCCAGTAACGACTTGGACGGAATCTGGGGTGCCGAAATTGCACCTGTGTCCACGTGTTTCCTTTTTATTGAGGGCTTATATGAAATATCCAGCACGGATCCAAATATGCCATCGTTTACTGTTGATACTCAACACAGTAAAAAGCAACAGGAGGCTTTTCAATTACTAAAGTTTCCTGATTATGTTTTTGTTGCGCTTTCTCTTGGTTCTTGTATGTTGCTGAAAAAACGACCAATTCTATTGGCGCAGAATTCGTGCGTCAAGGAATAATAAAATAGGGTTTTGCAATGTTTTCATTGCAAACACCATTTAAAGAGGGTGTTGAAACGATTGTATGTTTTGTTTATAAAATCGGTTAGTTGTGCCAATAATCGTTTCTGCGCTTTTTGTGGCCTAACTAGGTGATAATGTGTCCATTTAACAGGATTGTTTCAACCCCCTTTTAAAATATATTTTTTTGCTCCAATGGTAGCGCATTGCGACAACCATGGTAAATACAAAAATCAGGAAACTTCAGTTCAATTATTACAAAACATTAAAATGTAGACAGGAGCGTGGAATTTTATTTTTAAATATCGTATGATATTGTAGGGTATGTCCGCTAATTTTACACTGGAACTTCAGTTTAAAGGGACGTGACTATGAGAAGGTGAACTCGCGGGTCGGGTCACCTTCCCATTTAGGTATTTTCTTGTGTTCCGCCAATCGTTGTTGGTAGGAGGGAGAGAATGTACTGTTTTTTAATCCAATTCAGGAGTTTTGCAGTCGGAATTGGTAGTTTCAGTTTCATACTGTTGGTTTATAGTATTCATTTGTCCTGTCGTTTGTACTTTTAAATTTGAAAGACTCACCCTTTGTTAGCGTCTTCTCTGTGAATAGAAGCTTCCTCTGTTCATCGATGCTAATAAATGAAACGGTGTGATGGTTGAGATGGCATTGACATCGAATCAAAGCGACAGAATAATCAGGCAGCGGGAAACAAATCTGTACTCAAGTATCGCTCTCCTGTGTCTGGTAGGACAGTGACGATTGTTTTTTCACTGTGTGCCACGTTATTTGCGAGTTGTAGTGCGGCAAAGACAGCGGCACCGGAAGAGATACCTACAAGTAGACCGTCCTCTTTAGCGAGTGCTCTTGCCGTTTCAATGGCCTGATCATTACTTACCTGGATAATCTGGCCTATAAGCTCGGTCTTTAATATTGAAGGAATAAAACCTGCGCCTATACCTTGTATTTTATGAGGGCCGGGAGCCCCGCCGGATAAAACAGGAGAATCGGAAGGTTCCACTGCCACACCAATAATTTTTGGGTTTCTTTGCTTCAACACCTCCATTACACCGGTAAATGTTCCACCTGTTCCAACTCCTGACACAAAAAAGTCAATTTTACCACCTGTGGCCTTCCATATTTCTTCGGCTGTGGTTTCTTTGTGAATTGCAGGATTGGCCGGGTTGTCAAACTGTCTTACCATAAAGCTGTTCTTTGTCGCTTCATGCAGTTCTTCGGCTGCTTCAATTGCTCCCTTCATACCTTTGGCAGCGGGTGTTAGAACCAGTTGTGCACCTAGATGCTTTAAAAGTATCCTTCTTTCAAGAGACATGGATTCAGGCATGGTGAGAATCAGGGGAAGTTTTTTTTCTGCACAGACAAAGGCCAGCCCTAAACCAGTGTTACCGGAAGTTGCTTCGATGATTGTTGTGTTCGCCCGTATGTCTCCGTCCCGGAAACCGGCGTCGATCATGGCAAGTGCAATACGGTCCTTGACGCTTCCCATGGGATTGCGTGATTCCTGTTTTGCCAGAATAGTGGCACTGCTGTGCCTGGTCATATTAACAAGAGAAAGGAGAGGGGTGTCGCCAATGGTGCTGGTTGTGGATTGGATCATTGTTTATCTCCTTTTCTACCGGAATAAAGAAGTTCCGGGCGTTTGAGCAGTACTCTGGTATCCGAAGGGACTGATTCAGTGAGCCATATATTCCCGCCAATTACACATCGGGAACCAATTATGGTGTCACCACCAAGGATTGTTGTGTTTGCGTATATGATGACATCATCCTCGATAGTTGGGTGACGTTTGATGTTTTGCATTCGTGTGCCTGCATCTTTGGGCAGGGACAGCGCTCCCAATGTTACCCCTTGGTATAAACGAACGTTTGAGCCGATAATAGTGGTTTCGCCAATAACAACACCTGTTCCGTGGTCAATGAAAAAACCGGAATCAATACTTGCGCCAGGGTGGATGTCTATCCCTGTCTGGCTGTGAGCATGTTCGGTCATGATTCGGGGAATTATGGGAATATTGAGCAGGAACAGTTCATGAGCCATCCTGTAAATAAGGGTGGCAAGAAGCCCGGGATAGCAGAAAATAACCTCATCTGTGGATGCTGTAGCCGGGTCACCAGCCAGGGTCGCACGAATATCGGTGGAAAGAAGAATGGATATCTCAGGGAGCTTTTCGATAAAGGACAGTGCTGCGTGGTATCCTCGTTCTTCACAATGGGTACAGGGGAGATTGGAACGCCTGCAATCATGGCGGATGGCCATGGTTATTTCCTGACTCAGCCTGTCGTAAAGATCGGCTGTTTCTTTGCCCAGATAGTATTCAAGATTGGAGGCGTGAAGTTTGGTCTTTGTAAAATATCCAGGGAACAGTATCTGGCGCACCTGGTATATCATGTTAATAATTGCAGTGTGGGACGGGATGGGGACAGGGCCAACATGGTCGAAACAGTCCTCAGTCTGCCAGGCATCAACCAGTGTCGTAACAATCGGAGCCAACTTGTGGTGAAGCCCTCCTGTTATTTCTTTTTCATGATCACAGTGTTCTTGAATGTGGAGCTTCTTGGTAGCCATGGTTGTCACCTTAGTTACTTGAATGAGCTGGGGCTTTTATTTCTCTTTTTACTTCCTCAATGGCTTCAGTAAGCGGCATGCCGTTATTCATTTTTATTCCAGGGTTGATGCGCAGTAACTCCTCCCAGACAGCAATGGCTTCTTCATGTTTGTGGAAGTCGTACAAAAGAACAATCCCTTTGTTCAGGCGTGATGGTATATGATTTGGCTCAATGGCGTAGGCCTTTTCGAAAGACTCAAGGGCTTTGTTGTACTGTTTGTTTTTACGATACATTACCCCAATGTCCGTCCAGACGTTTGCATTGTCAGGTTGTAACTCAAGAGATTTTGAATATGCAGCGATGGCTTTTGCTGCCTGGTCAGTATCATAGTAGAGGTTTCCAAGTTGGATCCAGGCGTTAAGATTCTCTGGATCTGTCACCAACGCTTCTTTGAGATTGGCAATGGCTGTAGTTGTCTGTCTTTTTAGCTGCGCATCCGTTTCTGCTTGTGCGTGGGGTGCATGTACGTCCGGCGTATTTGTGGGTGGACTGAGCTTGTATACAGCCACTACAACACCACAGACAAAACCTGTGACAAGTCCAAAGAAGAGCGTGTAGATAAGAGTTTCTTTTTTGACCAGGTTACTTTTTTCTGACATTGTGAACGTTTCCTTGTGTTTTGCTGAATGGAGGGGCATGAGAAAAATATACGCCGAAAACTGGTTCTGTCAAACTGTAACTTTGTGGCATCTCCTTTTTTCGATGGATTTTCTGTGTCTGGTAAAGGAAATGAGTGTCCTAACAGGAGTTATGTGCTATACAGGGTTGTTTTGTCAGAGGCTACTGGAAATACAGCTCTTTTGTTTTCGCGAAAAAAAAGGCGATATCCTGACTGCTCAGAATATCGCCTGGAAACTCATGGAGGCGGCGAGCGGATTTGAACCGCTGAATCATGGTTTTGCAGACCAGTGCCTTAGCCGCTTGGCTACGCCGCCGAATATGCCTGATGGGGCATGAGCAACACTTTATACCACAGTTTGTTTTTTTAACAAGAGGAAAATGGAATGAACATCGAAACACTGGTACAACGAAACAAGGAGGATCTCGCCGGGCTGGAGCAACTTCTGGGATATCGTTTTACCGATCTGCGCCTGTTACAAAAAGCATTGATTCATTCGTCATTTGCTTTTGAACAGGCTCAGATTGATAAGAACAATGAGATCCTTGAATTTCTTGGAGATGCAGTGCTTGACCTTGTTATCGGGCATATGCTCTGTAAACACTTTCCTGATATGCGGGAGGGGGAGTTGACGAGGCTAAGGTCATCACTGGTCAACGAAAGTCACCTTGCCTCCATGGCTCGAGAGGTAAGGATTGGCAGGTATCTCTGTCTTGGCAAAGGTGAAGATTCATCCAATGGTCGAAATAAATCGTCTATTCTGTCCTGCGCCTACGAGGCTGTAATAGGCGCCATCTTTGAGGATAGTGATTACGGAACAGTTGAGGCAGTTATTGTCAGGTCCTTTGTTCCTGGTATGGAGGCCAAAAAAGAGGAACTTTTGATGGCAGATGCCAAGAGTCGATTGCAAGAGGCATTGCAGGAAAAATTCAATGAGGCACCTTCTTACAGAATAGACCGTGAAGAGGGGCCATCGCATGAAAAAGTTTTTACGGTTTCTGTCGTTTTTAAGGGGGATGCGCTTGGGAGTGGGACGGGAAGCTCAAAGAAAGAAGCGGAGCAACGGGCAGCATCTGCAACTCTTACTATTCTGGCGGATGTTATTGATCAGTTTTCCGGGTAAGTTCCGTAAGTTCACATAAAATGATGCTAGTTATTCCTATTTTTATTCCATTTCAGGGTTGTCCACAGCACTGTCTCTTCTGTAACCAGGTTTCCATCAGTGGAAAGGAGGTCGAGCAGGAAGATGAGGGCGCACTGGTCCATGAGACGATCACAGAATGGCTAAATTTTTCAAAAAAACACCAGGAGGTTCAGGTCGCTTTTTATGGGGGCTCTTTTACCTGCCTTCCAGAGAAGCGCCAACAGGGGTTGCTGGATGCGGTGCAAGCATTTTTACAATCGGGAAGGGTTGATTCTATCCGTCTTTCCACCAGACCCGATTGCATGGATGGTGATGTCTGTGACTTTTTACTGGCACATGGAGTTAAAACCGTGGAACTTGGTGTGCAATCTCTTGATGATGACGTATTAAATGCAGCAGGACGAGGCCATGGCAGTGATGATTCTCTGCACGCCATGCGACTGCTAAAGGATAAGGGGATACTGCTTGGTGTCCAACTTATGCCGGGGCTTCCCCGTGAAAACACGTTGTCATTTCTTGAAACCATACGTCGGGTTATCGAATGCAGGCCTGATTTTGTTCGCCTCTATCCCACACTTGTTATCAGAGGTTCAGGCTTGGCAGGGGAGTACGAAAAAGGAAGATACAAACCGATAAGCATGAATAGAGCAGTGGCTCTTTGTTGTCTGGCGAAAGAGCGTTTTGACAAGGCCGGCGTCCAGATTATACGGATGGGACTGCAGGCTTCCAGGACTTTGGAAGAACAACTCCTTGCCGGACCGTATCATCCAGCTTTTGGAGAGTTTGTAACGGCCAGGCACTGGTTGAAGCGGGTTCGCTCTTTGTTTGCCAGCTGTTCAGCAGAACAAAAAATTACAATCCGGATTTCAAATAGGGATGTTTCGGCCCTGGTCGGTCCCAAACGCTTGAACAAGAGACGGTTGCAGGCATTGGGGCTTGACTGTCGATTGAAAATTATAACGGATACAACCGTGGAGCGAGGTACAATGAACTATGTTATCGATTAATCATCTGGATATCCGTTACGGGGATAAGCACCTCTTTAAAGATCTTTCCATCCAGGTGACCAACGGTCAACGAATCGGGTTGATGGGAGTGAACGGAGCAGGAAAATCCACCCTTCTAAAAATAATGGCAGGAGTGAATGATTGTGATGACGGTGTTGTCAGCCGCTCAAAGTATTTTTCTGTGGCGTACCTGCCTCAGGAACCAGGTGCCCTTCTTTCCGGGAGAACATTGTATCAGGAGGCAGAGAGTGCCTTTGCCGAACTGCTCGACCTTCAGAAGGAAGTGGATACCATTAATGAAGGGCTGGCTAGTGTTGATCCGCAATCGGAAGAATTTACCAGGATGCTTGATCGTCAGGGAGACATTCAGCATCGACTGGAGGGAAGTTCAATTTATTCCATGCAGGCACGAATTGAAAAGATCCTTTTGGGGCTGGGGTTTCAACAGGAAGATATGGGGAAGCCGGCATCCTCCTTTTCGGGTGGTTGGATCATGCGACTTATGCTTGCAAAAATGCTGTTGGCTGCACCATCACTTTTGTTACTGGATGAGCCAACAAACCATTTGGACTTGACCTCACTTACCTGGGTGGAGGATTTCCTGCGTTCCTACACTGGAGCCATGGTGATTATCTCCCATGACAGGGCATTTCTTGATAAGGTAACTACCAGTACCTGGGAGCTCAGTCTTGGCAAACTCTCTGTTTATAAAGGGAATTACTCATATTACGAGAAAGAAAAGGTAGAGCGTAAAGCCATAGAAAAGGCAGCCTATGACAATCAGCAGGCCCAGATTAAACAGAGTATGCAGTTTATTCAGCGTTTTCGTGCAAAATCTACCAAGGCAAAGCAGGTTCAGAGCCGGGTGAAGCAACTGGATAAAATGGTTCTTCTTGAAATTGGCGAGGAAGAGAGACAGGTTCGTTTTAGTTTTCCTCCTGCTCCGGATTCCGGCAGAGATGTGCTTACTGTTGAACATCTCAGTAAATGTTTTGGTGAACAGGTGGTTTTTAAGGAGGTGAGTTTTCAATTTCAACGAGGAGATAAGGTGGCGGTGGTGGGGGTCAATGGTGCCGGAAAATCCACTCTGGTAAAAATAATCGCAGGTAAGATTCCGGCGGACTCCGGGGTCGTAAAGCCAGGTCATAATGTGCAGATATCCTATTTTGGACAGCATCAGGCTCAGGAACTGACTCCTTCCCTCACAGCACTGGAAACGCTTTCGCTCTCCGTAAAAGATATGCCCATAACTCGGATTCGGTCACTACTGGGTACGTTTCTTTTCCGTGGTGAGGAGGTGGACAAGAAGGTGTCGGTACTTTCCGGTGGGGAAAAAAGTCGATTAGCACTGGCGAAGATGATAGCATCACCAGCGAACTGTATGTTGCTTGATGAGCCGACAAACCACCTTGATATAAGTTCCCAGGAGGTTCTTCAGGAAGCCATGGCCCAGTATGATGGGTTCATACTGGTTGTTTCTCATAACCGTTATTTTCTTGATAGTTTTGTGAATAAGGTTGTCGAGGTCAAGGATGGGCAGGTGTCAGTTTATGAAGGGAATGTCAGTGACTATCTTCAAAAAATTGAGGCGGCACAAGTCAAGTTGACGGAACTGGCAAAAAAGACTGGTCATTTGGAGAAGAAGTCACAAGTTGCCCCACAAAAGGGACAACTATCAAAAAAAGAACAACGAAAACAAGATGCTAAAAAACGACAGGAACGCAATAAAAGAATCGGCCCCTGGAAAAAGCGTGCTGCAGAAGCAGAAAAGAAAGTTGAAAAACTTGAGAGTCTGAGGACAGATATTGAGGCTCAAATGGCAGATCCTGAGTTGTATCAGGATCAGGAAGCATGGATGGCGACTTCGACGAGATATGAAGACTGTAAGCGACGGCTTGAACGCTGGTATGAAAAGTGGGAGGCTGCTCAGGAAAAGATTGAAACTCTGGATGGATGAGTGTCAGAAGCAATTGACAGGTCAGGGGGGGCTCATTGCAGGACTTGTTTGATAATTTTCCCTAGTTGCTCCATTGAGTATGGCTTTTTCAAAAAATCATTGGCACCAAGTTGCAATGTTGCCTGGACTTCAGCACTTTTGGAGAAGCCGCTGACAATTATAGCCTTCTGACCGGGATGGAGAAGAGAAATCTCCTTATAGGTCTGGTAGCCATTTAAGCCGGGAGGCATCAGCATGTCTAAGAGAATCAGGTCGGTAGAGTGCTTTTGCAGGTAGGTGATTGCATGCTCACCACTCTGCACAGTATGAACGTCGTATCCAAATTGAGTAAGAATTTTACTGCTGATATCACGTTGTATTTTTTCGTCATCCACCACGAGGATAGATGCTGTTCCTTGTAAACTGTTTTTTCCGGTAGAGCCGAGCGCATCCATTTTTTCCTGAGTAACAGGGAGATAGACTGTGAATGTGCTTCCCTGTTCATCACTCTTGACATCGACCGTACCCCGGTGTTCCTGCACTGTACTCCATACTACGGCCAATCCAAGTCCTGTGCCGCTTCTGCCCATTTCTTTTTTTGTATAAAATGGTTCGAAAATATGTTGCAATGCTTCTTTAGAAATACCTGAACCGTCATCCTGTACACAGATGAGTAGGTAATCGCCCTTGTCCAATGGAGAATTCATCTGGGTTTTATCGGTAATATACTTTCTGCTTGTGGAGAGAGTAATCGTACCGGATTGTGGAATTGCTTCAAAAGCGTTGTTGACCAGGTTCATTAAAATTTTCTGAATATGCACCGGAGAACATTTGCAATCAGGTAAATCAGGCTCCAAGTTTGTCTTGAAGTTAATCCTCGGGTAGAAAGATGCCTGCTCTTTATGTTCTGGAGAGGAGAGATATGTTTTAACCAGGTCATTTATGCAGACGATTTCATGCTTGCTGGCAACGCCGCGAGCCATGGTGAGAAGGTCTGCCACCACTGCAGCGGCTCGTACACCTGATTTTTTGATTTCCAGAATAGGTTGTTTCAGATTGCTGTCTTCCGGCAGGTCAAGCAGAATAAGTTCAGGGTAACTTATTATCCCGGAGAGAATATTATTCAGGTCATGGGCCACCCCACCTGCCATAAGCCCCAGTGATTCCATTTTTTGGTGACGTAGCAGTTCTGTTTGAACCTGCCGCTTGTCTTCTTCGGCCTGGATACGTTCATTCATCTCTCTTGTTATCTTAATGTTTGCATCCACCAGTTGCTTTGTTCTCTCCGTAACTCTTTCTTCCAGCATCTGCCTGGCATGTTGTACTTGTTCGCGTTCTTCCTCGAGTTGCCTCTGCATGAAAAAATTCAGCCGTGCGGAGTACTCCATGGTGTAGCAGGAAAACATTCCAATCGCATTGGCAGCAAGAAAGAAAAAAATATTATTGATAAGAATGTGAGCCGGGGTGTCAGCAATAACAATGGCAGCATACTCATACATAACAAGTAATAACCAGCAGGTGATGTTCGCCCAGATAAACCGTAGTTTTGATAGGGTATAAATAGCCATGAAAACGAGGATTAACCCGGCGTAATAGGAATAACTTACCGGAGGTGGTGCAAGGACGATCATTGCTATAACGCCTGCTCCTGCCAAAATTCCAAGACCACTGATGATCGCTTGCATTCTTTTTTGAAACAGTGAGGAGTATGAAACGAAAAAGACAACCAGTGATAAGGGGCAAAAAAGCGTGTAGCGGAACAACCAGAAGATTTCTTTTTGTTCAGGAAACAGGTACTGATCAAGTATACCGAAGAGAGCATATATCAAAAACACAACTAAACAGGAAATACGGGCAACAGAAAGCGAGGATTTGAAATAATCATCCAGAAAATCGTTCTCAAGATGTTTTTGCTTCCCATGGAAGACAAGAGTGAAAGGATGCAGATGCATCTTTTCATGGTTTGTTAAATTCCTTTCCTGGAGTGGCATAGGCTGTCCAATTAAAACGTATTAGGAAAGTGTTTTGGCTTTCCTTAGAGTTTCTGTGCCAGAACAAACAGATTCACTTTGTTGGGTTCTGAAAGTACGGTAACATCTCCACCAAATTTGGTGTTGCTGAACAACTCTTTTAAGTCTTCTTCGGTTCTATAAATCAGTTTCCAATGTAAGAGGTGATCCATGAACAGCATATCCTGGTGTGGCGCAAAATTTCCTATCAGTAATGATCCTCCCGGCTTGAGGGTTTCATGGCACCTGTCTACAAGCTTGCAGAATAGAGGTGGTTCAAGATAGTCAAAGAGCCCGGCTGAATAAATCAGATCTTTTGCACTGATGTCATGGCTTACCTTGCCAAGGGCCCACTTTACCAGATTCTCACTCATATAGCGAACTGAGGCATTGTGAGGGCTAATGTTGATTTTTTGGTTGGAATACTGAAGGGCTTCAGGATCTATATCAACACAGAGAGCGTCTATTTTGTGCGTGTAATCACATTCTTGAAGAAAATCAAATAGCTCACGGGAAGGGCCGCAGGCTAGGTTCATGACGGAGAAAGCATTGTTTGTTTTAAGGCGTTCCTCTGATAGGCTCTGTAGCTGATCTTTCATCAATATGCGTCGTCCTCGTATCGCTTCTGCGCTCCGGAGCTGTAATCCCCAGCCATCAATCAGTCTGCCAATCTTACCGTCGCCCTTGGGAATGTTAAGGTAAATATGCTCCATCATTAAAAAATCTCCTGCATATCCCTTGGGCTTGTAGTAGGCGCGTTCAGCAAAACGACTTCGCATGAGATAGGGAAAGATTTCTTTAAAGATATATCCCCACATGTGGTTTTTGTCTTCTTTGGTTTCCATTGATTTCTCAAAATCAAATAGACCGCTGTTTATGGTGTCCAGTATTTGGTAGCCCTGATTGAGAAATTCACTGGGGATCTCGTCCTCAGCCACCGACTGCATGGTGTGGGTCAGGTCATAGAGTTGTGACTTAACAGCTTCAATTTCCTGGCTGATGTGTCTCCAGGGTTTTGACCTAAGGAGGGACTCGGGAAGAGCCTTTGTTTTTTCATACTGGCGTTTATGGTTGGTTATCGATGCCGCAAAGGTGGTTAATGGTTCGTAATCTTCCAGTACGCTTCTGAATTTTTTACAAATGTCTTGTGTAAGAAAAAGCATAAACGATGAAAAAAGAAGCGGTTTATTCCTTTGTAGCTGATCTAGTACTTCTTGGTTAAATATCAGAATATCAGCTTCACCCGCTGCAATAATATCGCAGGTTCTGAGGCCCTTGTCAAAGAATCCTATTTCTCCAAAAAAAGATCCTGAACCGATGATGGCAACAGTAATTTTTGTGTCTTTGGCGGAATAGGAAACTTCCACTGTTCCTTTGTTGACGTAATAAAAAGAGTGCGCATTTTCTCCTCGCAGTAATATGGTTTCATCTTTTTTGCAGTGGTGACTTTTTGCAAAGGGGAGAACCTCCTCAATGAACTCTGTGTTGATACTAGAATGCTTTCCTGATCCGGGAAAGGAATTGTCTGCTAGGGGGGTCATAACGAGTAATCCATTTAGGTGAGTTTTGATAAAAGCAACTGGGGTTTATTGAATTTTTATAACAATGGTAGTTTGATGATATCAAAGGGAAATAAGAATTACCAGTTTGAGATGTTTTTTTTAACCTGCGTTAATGGATTTTTTTTTGTTAACTTGTTGATGGCGTCGTAAAAACTCTTCACCTGCTTCGTTG
>CAMZKT010000116.1 GCA_947311435.1 uncultured Desulfocapsa sp. | reverse complement strand
GACTGGAAAAAGATCTGTATACCAAGGCTCAACATCTCACCGCAGATTCCGGAATCTGCGGTGAGATGTTGAGCCTTGGTATACAGATCTTTTTCCAGTCCTAGGATACTCGCAAGTTCGATGACTCTTGGTTCTATTTCCCTGCGACTCCTCCCTCTGTTTTTCAGTGGAAAAGCAAGGTTCTGAAAAACTGTCATGGTGTCATAGACAACGGGAAACTGGAATATTTGAGCAATATTTCGTTGTTCCGTTGCGAGAGAAGTAACATCCTGGTCGTTAAAAAGAACCTGACCTCGGGTTGGTTTGAGAAGCCCTGAGATGATATTGAGCAAAGTCGTTTTACCACAGCCGGAGGGACCCAGCAGCGCATAGGCACCACCATCCCGCCAGGCAAGATCTACCTTTTTTAAGGCAAAGTCTTCCATTTTACCATGCTCTCCCGTGTAGGAATGAGCAATATCCTGCAAGGTTATATGAGCCATCAGCAAGTACTCCTGTTTACAACCGGGATCGTTTCCGGTGCCACAACCAACTGTTCCTTTCTATCAAAGATATAGAATGTTGAGGGATCCAGAAAAACATCAACGGTTTCCTGTATATCCAGATTGTGAATCCCCTGAGCAAGCACAACCCACCGCATTCCTGCAACATCAACATGAATAAACGATTCAGATCCTGTGATCTCTGCAACCACCACTTTGGCCTTCACGTTAATCATGGAACCTGATGTTCGTTTCAGATAAAGGTGATGCGGCCTGAAAGCTATCGTGTAATTATCATCAGACAAGTCCGGAAGACGCCCGATGAGAGGAATTTCCACATGTCCTTTATGGAGCATTCTATTATTCAGCTTTGTCACAGGCAGAGTGTTCAGTGGAGGATCCGAAAACGTTCGCGCTGTAATAAGATTTGCCGGTTTACTGAATACATCAATGGTTGGACCAAACTGGGTTACTTTCCCTTCGTGTAACGAAACGGTGTTCCCACCAAGCAACAACGCTTCCGACGGCTCCGTGGTGGCATAAACAAAAATTGCGCCTGTTTTTGCAAAGATACGAGGGAGTTCCTCCCGTAATTCTTCTCTTAACTTATAGTCCAGATTTGCCAGAGGCTCATCAAGAAGTACCAGCTCAGCCCCTTTGACGAGAGCTCTGGCCAGAGCTGTACGCTGCTGCTGCCCCCCAGAAAGCTCATTGGGTTTACGCTGCAGCATGTTATCAAGTTTGAGAAGCCTTGAAACATCCATTACTTTTTGTTCAATAACTGATTTAGCAACCTTGGCAATGCGTAGCGGAGATGCTATATTCTCATACACGGTCAAATTGGGATAATTTATAAACTGCTGATATACCATGGCCACATTTCTTTTTTGGACAGCACGGCCGGTAACATCCTCTCCCCTTACTATGATCTTCCCGGAAGTTGGCAAATCCAATCCTGCCATTAACCGCATAAGGGATGTTTTACCTGAGAGAGTGGCACCCAACAGTATATTCAGGGTTTCCGTCTTGAAAGTCAGTGAGACATCGGTGATATGGAACTCATCACCAACCTTTTTTGAAACATTTTGTAACTCAAGCTGCATGCACGCCCCCTCAACCATTCATTGAAGCTGGCCTTGTATCCAGGTTCAATTTTTGTTGTATATACGCCTCCAGTCGATCGACTTCCTCCTGACTCAAGAAAAGACCCATTTTAGTCCTCCTGAAAAGAACATCTTCCGCAGTTTCCGCCCACTCTTCTGCAAGGAGGTAATCTACCTCAAAAACATATAACCCATGGCCGAAATGCACTCCGAAATCTGTATTTCCCTTGATATCCCTGGTCATAATATGGGCTTTTGTGCCGTAGGTTCTGATAAGACGGGTGGCATGTTTTTTGGAAATACACGGGCAGGAAAGGGTCAGCTTTTCAACTTCACCCATAAAGGCATCTGGAGCAAAATCCCCACCCGGAAGAGTAGAGGTCTCAGTCCAGGGGGCTTCCATTTTTGGCAGAGAAACCATTAGTTTTTTTAACACTGACTCAGCAAGCTTCCTGTAGGTCGTTATCTTTCCGCCGTAAATGGAGAGCAACGGTGCCGCGTCCCCATTTCCCGTATCGAGTGTCAACACATAGTCACGAGTGGCAGCCTTGGCGTCATTTTTTCCGTCATCAAAAAGAGGTCTGATTCCGGAATAGCTATAAATCACATCTTCAGGAGCTATCTCAGTGGTAAAATATTCATTTGCAGCATCACAGAGATAACTGATTTCTGTCGGGTCAATTGTCACGTCATCGGGTGTGCCATGAAAGTCAACATCGGTGGTGCCAAGAAGGGTAAAATCGTTTTCAAACGGAATTGCAAAAATAATACGTCCATCACAATTCTGGAATATATAGGCTCGTTCGTGGTCAAACAACTTATCAACTACTATGTGGCTTCCTTTCACCATGCGAATATGCTGTGCAGTCTCGCTGTGTGAAATATGCGGAAGAAGCGTATCAAGCCATGGGCCACTTGCATTGACAAGTGCCCTCGCCTGCACCTTACTCTCGAGGCCACTCTTTTTATCCAAAACAGTCAACGTCCAGACACCACCACTCCTTGTGGCAGAAACCAGTGGAGTTCTAACTCGAATATCAGCACCCCTTGCGGCAGCATCTTTCGCATTAAGAATAACGAGCCGACTATCCATTACCCAGCAGTCCGAATATTCAAACCCTTTTTTAAAATCCCCTTTCAATGGGGCACCTGCTTCATCAACCACAAGATTAACACTGCTTGTTCCAGGTAGTATTTTTCGGCCACCGATATTATCATAAAGAAAAAGACCGAGACGGATCAACCATGCAGGCCGCAGCCCCTTATGGTGAGGGAGTATGAAACGCAGAGGCCAAATAATATGAGGGGCTGCATTGAGAAGTACTTCTCGCTCCCTGAGTGCCTCTCTGACCAAACGAAACTCATAATATTCAAGGTAGCGCAAGCCACCGTGGATGAGGTTGGTACTTGCAGATGAGGTTCCATTGGCAAGATCGTTCTGCTCACAAAGGAAAACAGTAAGTCCGCGTCCTGCGGCGTCTCTGGCAATGCCGCAGCCATTAATGCCACCACCAACTATGGCCAGATCAAAAAGAGGAGTGTCCATGGTTATCCTTGGTTCTAAATACACTGTTTCTCTGAAATGTTTCATTTTCAGGCGCATACCACTTCGTGTGGCCCATAATCAACCTTTACTCGAAACAGGAAATACTTTCAAGTGAAACACTCATCCCTGCGGTATTTTATTCTCCAAGTTCTATTTTGGGCTGACAAGACAAATCTGTGCACCCTCCAGCTATAACAATTCGTACCCCATGTTCATAACAGATATCCCGGAAAGTATCACAAGGAACCTTATCCATGACTATCGTATCAATCTTAGACACATGGCAGATACGAATCGGTGCATTCCGTTTAAACTTCATCGCATCCGCCACCAAAATCACATGCCTGGCATTTTCAATGATTGCCTTGGCGACACGAACTTCTCGCAGATCATAATCGAGTAACGAGCCATCTTCATCGATTGCAGAAACACCTATAACTGCGTAGTCCACCTTGAACTGATTAATAAAATCCACAGCAGCCCCCCCTACAATCCCGCCATCTGAACGGCGAACCTGGCCACCGGCAATAATCAACTCCACTCCCATGAAATCCTTCATGATTCCAACTGCATTGACGTTGTTCGAGATTACCAGCAACCCACGATGATCTTTAAGAGAATGAGCAACCTGCTCAGTGGTTGTTCCAATATTTATCAGCAGAGAACTATTATCTGGAATCAGCTCGGCACCACACTGTCCTATGGCCCCTTTAGCAGCAGCTGCCAGCAAGCGCCTTGCCTCATAGCTCACGTTTTCCATACAAGACCCCACGATGGCACCACCATGAACCCTTTGTAAAAGCTGCCTTTCACACAAAAAAGTCAGATCTTTTCGTATGGTTTGCGGGGAAACAGCAAAAGTGACTGACAAATCATCAACAGCAACTCGACCATTTCTTCCTGCAAGAGCAAGAATCTCATTTTGCCGGGGGGAAAGGACGTCCATAGAGCTAATCCTTTAAGGTTGTAAGTGATCTACGAGCAACAAAACCTCACTCTCGGAGACATAGAAAAAAACACCACTTCGGCTTTCATATGAAACTTAAATCCGAACAAGTTGCAAGTACTTCTGCCGCTAGAAGTCTGTTTTCCACAAAATCAGGGTAGAATCCCACGTTGTCTGAAGGGTTGATAGAGAGGATCACCGATTAATACCATTTTCCATGAAATAAATGGCAGGCTGAGATAATAGGCCTCAACAAGGGAAAAATCCCCATCCAGCAACAGGCCAAAAAACACATGCGGCGGAGGAAAAGCCTGAACGTATGGTTCACCAACGGGACCAATGGTTGCAGCCACGCCATCTTCCAATAGACGTTTACACCAAACCTGACTACCAGCTTTCTTGAGCGTTGTGCACTCAGCGCTCGCAATATGATATGCGACCGCTCCCTGCTTCCAGTCAAAAGCGTCCTGATACTTTGCCAAACTGTACCAACCGCAATATAACGCAGCGTCAGGTGCCTCTCCTGAATGAAAAAGTGAGTCTTCCTCATCGAGCGTCACCGGCATAACTTTTTCCACCTCTTTTGCCGCCAGATGTATACTGTTATCATACATTGCATAGCCAGATAGAGCTTCCCCCTCCTCTGCTTTGCCCCAACGCGCATCAAAGTAGGCTGTCCCTGTGAGCCCTTTTTCCTCAACAGCAAGTCCATCAAGGATTATCCGTGTCACCGTCTCAGGATCAGGGCCGTCCAGCCTTGCCACCATCATTACCTGGCCCTTCTGGTACTGTGTTTTTTGTTTCTTGTTCTGAAATTGAAGAAAATAGGGATTTTCAAGCCAGTCATGTACAGGCGGGTTTTCAACACGTACCAGACTCAGTTCTGAATCGACAGAGGCCACAGGGTCACGTTGACGAGCATTAAGATGTTGATTCCCCGTTTCTTCAAGCGGCAACAAATGCCACTCAATCCGAAGAGGAATACCGTAAAACAAAACAAGACAAGTGATGCCTGGTTTATCCTTAACAAATTCTTTTATGGGGGCAGCAATCTCATCCTCGTAATAATGACGGGGAATCGTTTCATTAAAAGCAGTTCGCAAAACCAGCAGATTTTCCTTCGGAATTTTCCGCTGTTTCATGTAGAATCGTGCAAGCTTCACTCCGGCTCTGGCCTGACCGTTTGCCACGACAACAATTTCATCTGGTTCCAAAGCCAAAGCCGGTTCCACAAACCAGCCCCCTGCCAGCAACAGCAAGCCACAAACGATACCAGAAAATCCGACTCGCACACCCCGGTCACAATCCATAAAGATCAATACTCCATGATATTCCATCCAACAGTGCAAGAGCCCACTTCCTTAAAGCACCATACGCCAAAAAGGCCAAGTTCTTTTTATCGTGGTCTGTCCCTGAGGAGTATTTGAAAATCAGGAAAAGCGCACAGGAATGCTCCTTTCCTGATTTCCAAGGTATTGCTTCTTATTTGGCAGCCGTTCTTAACTGTCTGTCAATATCTTTCATCTCCACAAGAGTTTTCTTCATCTTGGCAAGACCATACCAGGTTGTATAATCAGGCATTAAATGAAACGATGCCTGAAAGGTCTTCATCCTGAAATCCATAAACATTTCATAGAGAAGCTCCTCAATATGGCTGTCTACTTCATAGAAGGTAAGAAGATCCGGATAAGGGAATGTCGCCTGATTTGTGGTGGACTTAATAATTTTGTCCTTATACAATTTAGCTACAATATCAATAGCTTCTGAAAATATCTTATCACTGGCCTTAATCATCTGATCTGAATTTTCCAGACTTTTGAGGACATAGGTCTCACTATGACATTCTTTACAGGTTGTTACCATTTTATCCCGCTCAACGGTAAACGCTTCTTCGGTTAATCTGGCCATATCTGCAGCCTTTACCACGTCCAGCCTGGCAGTTGGTTGACCCGCACTATCGAGCACACCCAGAGCTTTCAGAATAGTGACTCGATATCCCATCCATTCGGCATCCTTTTCAGGCAATCTGACAGCGAGAAAACCCCAAGCCGTCATAACCTTATGATTCCCTCCAGACATATGACAATCCTGACAGGTAGGTCCTCTATGGGCTTTTCTGTCTGTCATATATGCAGCGCCATGTTTTGAACGAGTCCACATTTCCCATTGCGCATGGTCAAATCCTGTGTGACATTGCATACATGCTTCAGGTTGTTGTGCCTCTTTTTTAGAAAATGCGTGTCTAGTGTGACAGTTCTGACAATCCATACCATATTTAAAATGCGATCTAAATTCACCGGCAAGGCCTTTACTCCTGCTCTCTTCATCAACGATGCCAAGGTTGTGACAACCATTACAGCCTTTTTGTCCCGCGATAAAAGCTGTGGGTTGTTGGTGGGCAAATCCTGGAAACGCGGTGATAGGAAGAAGCCCTTTGGCATGCTTTCCTTCCAGATATTGGCCTGCCTGATCTTCATGGCATTCCTGACAGGTGGATATGGTGGGTAATGTAGCTTTATCCACGTCGCTTGAACTCATATGGCCATCTCCATGACAAGCCATACAGTCGAGTTCTTTTGACATCACCCCCCTGTTAAAATCTTCCACAATACCAGGTGTTAATTTGGCATGACACTCCTCACATTTCGAGGTGACAGCCTGTGCAGGCAAGGCAAATACCAGCATTGCCATCGAAAACAACGTAACTTTAAAACAGTTCATACTTTCCCTCCCAGGAAGTTAAATGGACACTGCTCTTCTTCCAGACCGAAACTTTTCAGGCCTGATACTTATATAATAATGACGGTAGCAACATACTTAGAAAATAGAGGAATGACGACTCTCATAAAGTAAAAATAGAATAAACGATCTTCCCGAATATCGCCAAGGAAAATTAAATTTAAATAGGAAACCAAAGGACTTACGATTCAATCGGGTTCAATTCTGATGCTTAAGTTCCTCCGTCATCTGAATGTCCCCTGTTGTTTTCTATTGTTCTTCCACAAACCCCATTCACCTGTAAAGCCCCTAACTCTTTCCACATATCCTCAACCCACTGGTACCGTTTTTCAGCTTCATAGGACAGGGCCCTATAGGCAATCTGCTCAAACGATTCCGACAAACTGCCCCGAGATATATCTCCTTTTTTAATCAGTTTTTTATGTCGTAACCACTGCTGCTCAGTTTTTCTTTCTTCCGAAAAAGGAAGCTGACCTGTTGCAGAAAAATAAAGGAGCACACCAAGCGCATAAATATCACTGCGCGGATCACCACGCTCCCCCCTGATCTGTTCCGGTGCAAGATACAAAAGATCGCCCTGAGGGCCAAGACCTGCTGCCATAATAGGATCCTGCTGCTGGTCTACTGTTGCAAGGCCCATATCAATAAGATTTAATTTACCCTGTTCGTCCAGCATCAAAATATGTGGTCGAAGATCATGGTGTACCACTCCCGCTGCATGAAACGATGCGACCAAATCGCAGAGTTGTGAAAAAACATACAGCAGCAGTTGTTCCCCAAGGGGGCCTTTGTCCAACAGGTGAATGAGGCTTCGTCCCCGTACCTCTTCGAGGATCAGGTCATCCCCCACACGCTCTTTTACTTCTGGCAAACAAGGATGTGACAGTTTTTCAAACAGCCCCAGCTCTGTTTTCAAACAGGCATGATATAATGGGTTTTGCAAAACGTCATCAAAGCCGATTTTAAGAGAAACCTTCTCCTTCGTCTTCGCCACATGACCCTGATATATCCACGAAATGGCACCGGCTGCAATCGGACTTTCCACCACATAAGGGCCAATAAAATTTGGTTGCAAGGATGCTCCTTTGCGAGCAGATCGCACATAACTTCCCAGGGCCCCGAAGGAGTCATGCAAAACATCAATTTCATCTCCCCCATTGAACATACTTTTTTTTCCAGGTTCCCGGTGGTTCACAAGAGACAACATCACAGCAAGACGCTCAACAACAAGACGTTGAAACAACAGAGTCAGGAGCCACAACAAAAAGAAACTTCCACCGAGAGTCAGGGCAAAAAGCACAAGGCTTCCCTGCCAGGCTTCACGCAATGAATCCGAAACCGGAATCGCCACAGAGTTGATCCCGGCCAGATCACCTGCTTTAAATCGGAAACCTCCGTCTAACCCGTAACGGGCAATCAACTCTTTGGGGGCATCTTCCGCCTTACCGTGACAACGAATACAGGAAACTTCGAAGTAATCCGGCACCATGGAAACAAAAAAAGACGCCCCGTTCTTTTTCACTATCCCCTGCCAGAACATCCGCGTTGGATCTTCTTCAAACCAGTTAAACATTTCATCTTCAAAGGGGTCGGCAAGGTTCCCGGGATTATGCGGATTTAGTGACACACGCCTGTATGAATACTGCGGCATGGACTCAGCAGAACGTGACATGATATTGGTGCTGATATACGTGGTGGACATTGCCTCTATGATAAACTTGTCTCTCCCGTGAAGTTCATACATCTTAGGCCGCAGTTCTTCTTTCACATAGGAACGGATAGCCTCGACTTCCCGAAGAATAACTTCTGATTTGGTCATGGCATCTGCCATAAGCAGTCTACGGGTATTCCAGAAGGAAAGCAGCGACAAGAGCAAACCGCCACCGACCAGGATGGCGGCGGACCAGTAGAAAAAACGCTGCTTTAGATTGGCTGTTTTCCACTGTCCATACTGTTTTATTCTCAAAGCTGACTCCTTGAAAATGTTCAGGTACCGTTCATTAAGCGCCTGCCGAGAAGTGCTGGCAACCCGGCAGAACGTATCGCTTTTACTGTTTTTTCCAGGTCATACTCAACGCGATAATACTCAAAAACTTCTTTTTTGAGATCCACAACCAGATAGCAGGCACGAGGGTCTGCATCCCTTGGCTGGCCAACGCTTCCACAATTAACAATACGACGTTTTGTGTCCTTCACCGCAATATTCCGTGAACCTGACACCTCAAGCAAATCAATGGATAAGATATTCTTCCTTGTTATAACCATGGGCCGGTGACTATGGCCTATAAAGAGATTACGACACGCAGTGGCCGCAAAACTGCGAAGTGCGTACTTCCGGTCCAGCACATAATTCCATCCTCTCGGATTATAGGGGTTAGCATGAACAAAGGTCATATTCAATATATCAAGCCGATCGGGCAGGCCTTGCAGGTAGTTTTTATTTTCAGGAGTCAACTGCTCCATGGTCCAAAAGATCGACTTTCGGGCCGCCCCTGTCATGCCATAGGGCGACATTCCCCAAAATATAGCAGCATCATGATTCCCGGCCAGGCACCTGCATTTATTCAGACTCCGGATCAGCGACACACACTCATTGGGGTTGGGGCCATAGCCCACAAGATCACCGAGACAGATACTCCTGTCTACATTTCGTTGTGCCGCATCCGCAAGTACGCTTTGTAAAGCCTCCAGATTGCCATGGATATCTGAAAAAACCATTAACCGCATTCATGATCTCCAACGCCCTCTAACATGGAGAAGCCGAATCTTTTGTCTCAACCAATACGCTGAGATCCTGATCGAGGATGAAGGCTCGCAGTAAAGGGCCGTAACAGGCAAGATCCGACGTGGCAACTGGACACCAAGGATCGGTAAGGAAAGGAACAGAAGGTGGTTGACACCTGAGATGCGAGCGGAGAAATGATGAAACCCGGCTCAACTCTTTTTTAAAATCACAGGAAAGAGGGAGAGATTCAGTAACATAGAGATTTCGGATACCTGCATGGTCATGCAGAGGCAGTGCTGCCATTTTCTCCGCCAGCTCATGGTACTGCAAATGAATCCGGGTAAGCATTGATATCACGGCTTCCCACTGTCCAGAATCCTCAAGGGAAAGGAGGAACTGGCCAAGTCTACAGTTCTTCTCACTCAGATCAAACTCACCGTCGGGGGATAAAAGAAGTTGGTAAATAAAATCAGTATGATAATGAAGATGCTCAAACCAGAGATCAACCAGAAACAAATCACAGGAGAGCACCTGCTGTTCGGTCAATTGCTCGGGTTGAAGATCTTTTAAGTCAGAGGCAGGTGCAAACCGAACTTTCTCTGCAACCACAATCTGACACCCATTGAGGTCCCTTTTCTCAAGATGACGCTGCACGGTGATGCCACGCAAAAAACTCTGTTTTTTCCTGGAGGTGCCAAGTACCAGTAACTCCGCACCAAGACTTTTACTTAATTGTTCCAAAACATCCACAACTTCACCAGGAATGAGGCGGATACCGGGATCTATACTGAAACGTCGCAGATTTTGAACACTTTTCTCAAATTCCACCATCAATCTCTCACCATCCACGGCAAAACTGTACTGTGTGGTATGGTCATTACTCATCTCTTCTATCACATGAACCAAGGTGACTTCTGCAGAGTGGATAAGTGCCTGTTCGCGCACTTTCAACACCATATCACTACTGGTACTGGAACCAAGAAAAGCTCCAATAATCTGCGGCTTTCCCGCTGAACATCGAATCGGCTCACGCTTTATATCGTTTTTCTGCAAAAATTTTCCTGGAAAACAACGGCGCCACAGAGAGGCTCTCTTCCGCATCCTCCCCTGTGCGGTAACAGGAAGTTGTCGCCAGCACTTCAGATCATTCTGCATCTCTGCAACCGATTCATATCGTCCCTCCACACGGCGGGAAACAGCACGGAGTACAATGGATTGAATCTGCGCTGGAATATTTGAATTATAATAACGTGGTGGCGTTGGGTCGTGACGAAGCCGACGACGTGCAACCGAGACCTTGCTTGAACGCGACCAGGGTAATTCACCAGTGAGCATCTCATACAATATCATGCCCATGGCATAGATATCGCACTTCGGATCAGCCCTCTCACCAAGGAGTTGTTCGGGAGCAATATACCAGGGTGTCCCCAGGGGATTTTGTAGATCAAGGCCAAGAAGATCAGGAAGTGAACGGCAACTGGCAAGACCAAAATCAATTATTTTAATCTTTGAATCACTGAGACAAATTATATTTTCAGGCTTAAGATCCAGATGGACAACAAACTGCCCATGGAGATAATCCACCACTTCGCAAAGACTGTCCATGAGTTTCAGCGCATCATCAAGGTCGAGACTTCGGCCACGACCTCCAAGCTTTGAGCGAAGATCCTTCCCACAGAGCCTTTCCATGATAATGTACTGCCTGCTTCTTTGCCTGTGAATGAAACGGACGATACCGGGGTGATCCAGTATACGACTGATACGTTCTTCGTTTTGGTAGTGGTAGAGAATGATGGGTTGATTAAGGATATCCCCGGTGGGTATCTTCACAACCACCTCTTCACGGCTTAGCTGATCCTCTGCAAGAAAAAGGGTGGCCAGTGCCCCTTCATGGATTTTTGAATGAAGGAGAAAAATATCTAAAGAGTCACCAACTTCGGGAAAAGCCATCTTGAAAGCCCCCTGTTTTTGATTGATCTCCAGTTACTGTTCAGCAGCACCTCATCTGTGTCCAATCAGGCTTACTCACAGAGGACCACTCCAGTGTGCAAGTCTGCTTGAGCACATATAAAGCACTGCCGAACAGTTGCAGTTCGTTGGCTTTACGAAACAAATCATCATACAAGTTACGATCTCCACAATAACCGGTACAAAAATATCAAAAAACGAAGATGAGATAGCCAAAGACAATAAGAAGAATAACCAACATTTCCACAGCGGTGATCTTGGCCATCATAAGGCAAATTTTTCTTTGAGATGGATCCATTTTCAGGATCATTTTGTTCATGAAAAAACGAAAGAACAGTGTCAAGGGCGTACGTTTAAGATACATCCTGATATATTCTTTTATGGCCCTTACCCAGAGCAGAACCGGATCATCGGGGTCTAATTCCTGATCTGCTGACGAAATTTGAACCTTCAGTCTTCTCTCACGATTCAGAAAAAAAATCTCGAGGGGAGTACCACCTGTGAGTTGAATAAACAACAACTCACCCTCCTTCCTGTTAAAAGTAAAACTCCCTGACAAAAGAAAATTCTCTTCCGTGACATAATCTTTTATGGAAACCGTAAACCCCCCATCATCTTTCTCCTGAAAATCAGAAACAAACCAGTTGGGATGCAGACGGAGAAGACGATCTTTCGGAAAAAGAGCTTGCAGATCAAGACCTGCGGGGAGATCCTCAACCCCAAGATCAATTTCGTCGGTGATGACGGGACAGGCCATATTCAGGGCGCGATCAGAAGGGGACATGGTAAGAGTGGGTGCAACTCCTTGTTTTTCATTGTGGCCCGCAGGCTCATTCCGGTACTGTGAATTGAGAACTTGGGACGTTTTTGCCAGGAACCAATAACAATCAAATCACACTTGAGTTCTTTTGCCGTCTTTGTGATGGTTTCTGCTATATTCCCTGTTCTTTGCAGAAACTTAACGCCTTCCGCAAGCGGATGATCTTTTTTTATCCGATGCCAGTGCTCTGCAATTTCTTCATTCATCTGCTCTTCGACATGATCAAGAAAAGTGGTGTGGGTTTTACTCGAATTCAGCCAGTCATCACCAGTCATTTCGCGCCAGTCCTCGTCAAGCACGGTGAGCACAGTTACCCGAAGCCCGGGATCAGCTTCCAGTTTTCCAAAAACAAAGACTTCCGCCTTTTTCGCACCTTCGGTGCCATGACTACACAGCAGGATATTAGTAAACATATACAAATCTCATCGTTCAGGAAACAAAAAAACCATGGCCGGCTGTTTACCGACCATGGTTCACTTGAGCAAACGTACTTTATACGCTTCCTATTCTACAGCCACTTAGTAAAAAGCAATACCAGAAACGTGGTTATAAGACAAAAGATAAGAGCAGTAATGTCCTCATTTCTGTCACTGGAAAAAACAGAGAGAGCGCGCTCCTCCAGTTCCTCGGTATTAGCACTTTCAGGTATTTCAGTGCTCCCTTTGCCAGCCTCTCCAGTTTCAATGCTTACTTTTTTTCCTTTATTACTCATTATATATACTCCTTTTTTAGAGCTTAGTTGAGAACCACATCCTTAATCAGCCACAGAACAACAAAGAAAGAAAGTGTTGCCTTGGTCACTCCTGCAATAACACCCATAACTATGGGCCATCCACCAGCCTGAGTAATGGCTTTTTTAGTTATCTGCATACCAAGTCCGATCAGGCCGAATGCAAAAAACCAGATCATAAAGTCTGTAAGGGTAACAACGGTTTTAGATTTCTTATGTACCTGCTTAACTGCATGTTTAATAGCACTCTTAACATCAGCAGACAATGTTATCTGCTTGGCTTTCGCTGCTGCAAGTATACCTTCCAGCTGTGTCATTCGTGCACGACCAACACGGTCAAAGACTTTTTTGTCATTACGGTCTTCATAGTTACCGGCAATCTGGCGATGCTCAATAAGATTTGTCACAGCTTCAAGCTGTTTTGGCGTCAAGGAAGCAAATGCTCCCGTAGCTGCGGCACTGCTTAATGTTTCCCATTCTTCATTGGTCACCTGAGTACGATCATTATAGGAAACATCTATATATTTTCCCTTATAATGACTGGGCGGTGAAAACAAACCTATTGAGGACAAGAAAAAGAGAATCAGAAAACCAATGATAAAAACAGGAAATTTATCAATTACAACGCTTTTAAAGCTGAGTTTCTGCCCAGTTTCTTTCCCAAACCAAGTGGCGAGGACAAGAACGATAACCGGCAGGAAAAGAACTCGGGTAATGTTGAATATTTCAGCCACTTTCAGGGTTTCAATATCCACCGCATTAAATGCAAGAGCAGCAGCAGCAACCTGAGCTGAGTTTAAGATTCCTGTTCCTGCCCAGGCACCGAACTGAACTGGACTCATTCCGGCAAGTTTGCCAATGGTCGGAAAAACAAACATACAAATAATACCAAAGGAAAGTATTGTTCCAATGGTATACGCCATTTCAGCAGATTTTGCTTTTACAACAGGAGCCACAGCAACGGTGGCAGAAACACCACAAACTCCCATTCCAGCAGAGAGTACTCCGGTCATGGATTTTGGTTGTTTAAAAATATTTCCCAACCACAGCACAAGGAAAACTATGCCAAGCACAAAAAAACCGACCAGAAACACAGAGTAAACACCAAGCTTTGCAAGCTCGGCAAAGGAATAACGGGCGCCAAGCATGATAACACCCATCTTCAGAACAAAGCGGGCACATTTAACTCCAGGTGCTGCAAATTTCGGAATTCCCCAGGTATTTGTAAGTACAACACCCGCTAAAATTCCGAGGACAACATAGTTCAGATTCAATACCTTATATATCTTGAAGCCAAGAATCGGCTGTAAGTTCGTACTTACAATCTTCATCAATGGTTCTGCATACCAGCGAATGGCCATGGCCATTACCAGAATGAGAACAATTCCGCCAAGTGGTTGTAAAATGAATGTATCGAGATTCGAGTTTCCTGGTTTTCGCACAGCATTGACTAAAGCCCCGGCTATGGCGATTCCACCAATAATCAAGGTCATAGTGACCTGTAAATCCAATGTTTTATGGGTATGCAGATATTTTGTCAGGGGCATCAAGGCTCCTGATTGGACAATGAGTCCGTAAACAATTAAGAGCGTACCCATAATCAAGGTTGGCACCTGTTCTTTCATGTGTGACATAAAATCCTCCTTGTGTTTTTTCTGTTAAAGTTAAAACCTGAATCCTGCAATTAATAAGTTCGGAGTCTACGCTTACTTGCCGGAGATGCGAAGTTCAATGGCACTGATGTATTCGCAGACTTCAATCCACTTGATAACGAAGCAGATTCGGTTAATTTATCAATCCCGCAGGGCAAAGAAAATGAACAGTCCCAATAGACATCATACAACACACTGAAATAGCGCATAAATATCTTTCTTTTTCTAAGTGCAGGTTTGAGGTGATTTTTTCGCAATTGTTCAGCAGCACTTCATCTGTGTCCGATCAGGCTTACTCATAGAAGAATACTATAGTTCGCAAGCCCGCTTGAACACATGTAAAGCACTGCTGAACAGTGACGGTTCGGTGGTTTTGCTAATTTTCCAGTCCCACCTGAATAGCTACTTTTTTTTGAGTTCCTTATCGTTTTGCCAGACCTCCTTCATGTGTTCCACTCCCCTGCCCCTCTGTATCAATACGGGGAACAAAGTAGCTGTAAATAAGATTTAAAAGGTAAAAATAGGCCACAAATCCGCCTATCGTAAAAAGGAGACAAAGAACCGCCTGCCCAGGCGTAATATCTCCCGTATGAATAAAGCGCACAAGTGGATCAAAAATGTCTGTTCCTGCCATCAGGCAGCAAATACCTATTATGCCAAATAAAACAAGCACAGGAGTCAGGAAAGTACGTTGCATTAGAGTTCTCCTTAGTTACAGTTCGATGTTTCTGCTGATTTTACAATTTCACCTGAATAGTTACAATACGATTTAGTATTTTATGTTTATTGCAATTTAAGTTCCTGATGAACACCAATGCTCAACAAAATAATTAATCCCATAATATCACTTTCTCACACACCAGCACCTTGCCCTTCCCACATAAACAAGAACAAACGGTGCATCCAGAAGTTTACACATACCCGCAGGAAGTGTATACTCAAGGAAGCACCAAAGTGTCTCAATACTTAGGAGTCGTCCGGAAATAAGTTGGACAATATCGTGCTCAGCTTTAGGTCAGGTTTGTTCGATCTGATTGAACAAAACCGCAAGCGTAGTTGCGCTACGCTGAGGATTTTTGTGATTGAAGAT
>CAMZKT010000115.1 GCA_947311435.1 uncultured Desulfocapsa sp. | reverse complement strand
CGGCAATTCGTATATCAAATTTCTTGAGTTTGGTGAAATCAGAAATCCCCATACGCCCTATAACCTGGTGTTGACGAAACATGACCTCCCTGTCAGTGCCGTATAATGCTTTCCACTTACGCACTTTACGTTGAAAAGTTCGCAGTGTACTGTCCGGGTATTCCCCTGGATAATCCTTTTGCAATTGCTCAAAAAGCGTTACGGGAGTCAGTTCAGACTTTTTTTCCAGTAACGGAACTATTTCATTGTCCCATACATTTCTGAAAGGATCTTTGCGGGTTCTCCAATTTCTTTTCCCTCGGCCAGTCGGCTGCAATTCTCCCTTATCTATGCGCCTGCCTGATCTTTCAGATATTCCTGACTGGGCTGATGCTTTCTTCTGCGTTGTGTTATTAGCTCGTGCTTCCATATATACCTTGACCTGTTCAGAATTAATGGGTTTACCAGACACCAAAAACCTCCTTTGTTTGAAGTTGTTTTTGGTTAGGATTATAACCCTGTTGAACCGGACAAGATAGTTGTCGTCAACCGGACAAGTTAATTGTCACCTAATATATGAGCTTTAGGAGTCGTTTATCACGCACTTTTGTAGCGAGTCGGCTTATCAGGCGGTCGTGATTGACCCGATCTAAAAATTTCGATAAATCAATACTGACGACTTGGTTCAGGCCTTTCTCAACATACTGTTTGCCTTGGTCCATAGCTCCATGTGCTGACCGTCCGGGACGGAACCCATAACTAAAGTCAGAAAACGTCGGATCCCAGATCATTTGAAGTACCTGCGCTATAGCCTGCTGAATCAGCCGGTCAAGGACTGCAGGTATGCCCAGTAATATAACGCCTCCCTGTGGTTTTGGAATTTCCTTTCTTCGAACCGGCAGCGGTTCATACGTTCCGACAAAAAGAGCCGTCTTTATTTCCTCCCAATGTCGCCTCAGGTAACTCGGGAATTGATCGACTGTCATTCCGTCGACACCTGGTGCGCCCTTATTTGACCGGACCCGTATCAAGGCCCGGTACATTTTCTCCTGCTCAAGGATAATTTCCATGAGCCGGTTTCCTCCTGTCGAGGGATCGGTTAAATACGACGCTATACTCATTTCAGCTGACTGCTGCACTATGATCATAAGTACGTACCTCCATCTCTCTGTTCATTTATCCCCACCATTCGGCTTGGGCCACCGTTCGGGCCTTCGACCAGTCTGCCACCTCCCGGCTTTTCTATTCACCGAGCTCGTTTACTGGTCTACTATGCCCTCTGCTGACTTTTGTTGTACGGTAAGCGCACCTTGCGGTTTGCCCACTCACTGTAGCAGCGAGATATAACGGATCTCCCGGGGTGAACACACGTCTTTCTGTACGTGAGCGCCGAGTATACGCATCTGATCCTTAAAAGATGGATAGAGGACTTAACACTGTGTTGCGCCCTGGTCCCAACCAGATTCGCCTGACTCGATTTCTGTACGTCGCCCCGTACATTAGCGTTACCCTGCCGTAGCAGAGCTGCCTCCATCAGGCTGGGTCTGGGACTTGCTCATTAGAGCCCGAGTTGCTATGATGAACTCATCCTTAAGAACGTGTGCCGTGCCCGGCACACACCAAATCGCTACAAGGGACAAGCGGGCACGGCGGTTTCTCGGAGTTCAGTCTAGTTTCCAAAGTTTCAAGTTACTCAAAGCTTACTGCTGTAAAATCCGTTTGCCCCTGAGCTCAACCGCTATCTTCTACAAATATTACACATTTATTTATAAATCTTCTTCCTTGGAAATAGTGTCACAAAATGCTACCATTTCTACATGAAAGGGAAACATCGCAAAACACTGGAAGCCATATTCTCAAAACCTACCAAGGCCAATATAAAATTTCGTGATATCGAAATATTGATAAAGGCACTTGGTGGTGAAGTTAGAGAAGGTAGTGGTTCACGAGTGGCCTTGGAACTTTCCGGCACAAGAGAATATGCTCATAGGCCGCATCCTGGGAAAGAAGCGAAAAAATATATTGTTGAAAAAAAATCGTGACTGGTTAACGAGTCTGGAGGTAACACCATGAATAGTATGACCTACAAAGGATATTTCGCTAAAATTAACTTTGACGAACGAGATAATATTTTTTGGGGAAAGGTAATAGGTATAAAAGACAGCATCACTTTTGAAGGGGAAACAGTCAAACAACTGACTGAAGATTTTTATAATGCTATTGACCATTATCTGGCTGACTGCAAACAAGAGGGCCGCACCCCAGAAAAACCTTACTCTGGCAAACTAACCCTGCGTATGCCTCCAAGTATTCATGCAGAAATAGCTTCAGCTGCAACCCACGCAGGTAAAAGTCTTAATAAATGGGTCACAGACACATTAGATGACGCTGTTCATTCTCACTGAGTCTTTAGCTACAACGCAAATCACGATTGGTTGTCCATGATCTTTCCTGATATGATTGTGGTTTATCTGTAAGGAGATCATGACATATTGGGAGTGAGGTTGAAAGATGGGGTTTAATTGCCGCTTACCAAACAACGATTACCGAGCGCAAGAATGCGTCTTGTCTCAATGGCAAATCATCCGATTATATGGTACTGCTGAAGCTGTGCTTCACTGCCGCATAACTTCGTTATGACGGACAGGAGAATCAAAGCTTCAGTAGTAGTCAAGGGTGAATTTACCACCCCACTCCCCGGGTCGTTGAACAAACCACTGCACATGGATAAACCAGTGAGTTAAACATTATATTTTTAATTTTATTAGCAATATCAACTAAAAAGAGAGGTTACATATGGTTTTAAGTCTTTCGGGAATTTTTGTCACTGTGGCTATTGCACACTTTCTCGCACTTCTTAGCCCTGGCCCTGATTTTCTTCTTATTGTTAAAAGTGCAGTGAAAAATAATAGCAAAAAATCTATAGGAATCGCTGTTGGCATATCCAGTGCGAATGCATTGTACATTATGCTATGTTTAATTGGAGTAGGTTCCATTCTGGCCAAATCTACAACAGTATTGAT
>CAMZKT010000114.1 GCA_947311435.1 uncultured Desulfocapsa sp. | reverse complement strand
GAATTATTCTCCAGAAGTGCTTTGCAGGTCATTAACCATACTGGAAGACGGGAGATTGGTTGCAATTTAAAGCAGATACTCCTTAGCTTGACGGCTATGGGGCCTGCGGCGGCATATCTTCAGTGAAGCTTCCAGTTCCTGCCTGGTTTGAGTTGCACTTTGGAATCTCACTGTGGGAAAAGAGTTTATTTGTCAGCAGGTGGAGGAGGATGAGGGGATTTAGAATAGGGTTGGTGTCTGAAATTAAAAGCTCATGGTTATTTTGTTAGTAACAATGGTTATGTTGTCAACGTCTGTGAGAGTATTGCTCTCTCTGAACAACTCCCCGGTGTCCATATATCCAAAGTGGAGTTCGTAGGCAAAATTATTAAGAAATCTGTATGCCATTCCAAGATCTACTTCCCAGCCTACACGGTCTTTATAGGCAATGTTTTTGGCATCAATGGTATCTGTCACCCCGATGGCACTGTGAAAAGAGAGATTGGAAGTAGGGGAATATGCGCCCCTGAGGGCGAAACTCCGATAACTGGTATTTGGGATATATGAAGGCGATTCTCCAGGAAGAAGTGCCTCTCTGTTTAAAACAGTATCCATGGCAACAGGAGAAATATAAAGACTGTGAAAACTGATACTCTTTGATGAATGAGCACTGGAACCTAAAGCTGATTCTCCATCACTAAGAGTATACGCAATGACCTTGTACTCTCCAGGAAGGTAGGCATCGTCGGCAGCATGCGCGCTTGTACTTATGCAGATGCAGGCGAGAACCAATATTGTGTTGAGTGCTTTTTTCATGTGTATCCTGATTATTCGTGTCGCGTACAAAATTCTTTACTCTGTATGTACGTTAGGTTTTATTTTTAAATTAGTCAAGGAGAAAACACAAAATCGCATATTAATCTAAAGAGGTCTGCGCATCAGCCCTGTGCCTGATTGATGGGAAATATTGCTAATTGCGATGAAGATTGAATTGCGGTAGAATTGCTTGTTTTATCGATATGAATATAAGTATTGTAAAAAATGTTCAGTGGTCAGTGATTAAATAAAAGAAGTTTGAATAATAATAGAGGTAAATGATGCACACTTTTTCTAAGTTACTCCTGTCGTTCCTTGCTCTTGTTTTACTGTTTCTCCTCGCAGTGCATCCCGGGATGGCGACTGAAAGAAAGGCAGTTGTTTTTTATCAGGCAAATGTCGCAAAAGCTGGTGAATTGGCATACTTGAGAGATAGCTTACGCTTGATGCTGGCCAGTAGACTGGCATCTGCTACTGGCGCAGAGGTTCACCTTGAAAAGAAAATGATACCCAAACGGGATAGGAACCTTTACAGGGTTAAAAGTCGTCTTGTAAGCACTTCCAGAGGGATGGAGTTGTTCGTTGAGGCATTCAAGCCTGGAAGTGATGAGCCTGTTTCCTTTAAAGCGATGGCCGGGAGTGGGGCAGCTTTGATGACTGCTGTTGATACTCTTGTAATAGAGATGGAGAAGTCGCTATTGAACAATTCTGCTGTTTCTGAAAATGCTCTCGAGGCGACACCCGATGTTGATGGTGGTCTTGATCTGACTACGGCGCATCCTGACAGGGTATTCAAAATAAACAAAGGATTCGGCCTGGATATAGAGCAGGATGATTTTATAGCGCAGAAGGCCATGGAAGTGCGTACAAATGAACGATATAAAAGCGGGGTGTTGCCTGTTCGATCCAAGGGAATGACAGCAGGGGATATTGATGATGATGGATATGATGAGATTGTGATAGCCTCGAATACCAAAGTGTATATCTATCAACTAAAAAATCAGAAAATTCAGCTTCTCGATACTGTTTCCCTGCCTGGTGGTATCAAGGTTCACTCATTGAATGCTGCCGATTTAAATAATAACGGAATAATGGAGTTGTATATCAGTAGTACCAGGAATGACAATCCCCGTTCCTTTGTTCTGGAATGGAGTCCTGCGACTGGCACAAAATGGTTATATAAAAATGTACCGTGGTATCTCAGACCAATAAGTCTTCCTGAAAATAAGATGCTTCTTGCAGGACAGGAAGGAGGTATTAACGGAGGGACTCAACCGGGAATACATCGGATACATATTGGAGATAACGGGAAGGTCAGCAGTGAAGAACTTCTTGTTCTACCGGAAACTGTGGATTTGTTTAATTTTGTCTTTGCAGATCTTGACGGAGATACAGTCGCTGAAGTTGTTACTCTTGACGATAGAGACAAGCTGAGGGTTTTTAGCTCAACGCTGGAGTTACTCTATACATCTCCTGCCGGTTTTGGTGGCAGGGAATTGTCAGAGGGTGTGACAGCTCCTATTCGAATAGCTGTTACAGATTTTGAGAATGACGGGAGGCAGGACATAATTGTCGTTGATAATGAGTTATATACTCCTGAGATAATGAAAAAAACCAAGTGGTATAAAAATGGTCAGGTTCGTGGCCTACTCTGGGATATGGATACCTTTGTTGAGATGTGGAGTACCAGTTTATTCCCTCGGTCCATAATTGATTTTCAGTTTCTGTCCTCTAAAGAGAATTTGGATAGTGAAAAAAACCCGGCAGGACGTTTGTTTATTGTCGAACCGGAAAAGGCTGATTTGCTGGAGAGCTTTGTTTTCGGTCGTGGGGGCAACAGACTTTCTGTTTATGGCTTGGAGTTTATATCAAAAAGGCATTGAAAATCAGATTTACAGGAGAAAAGTATAAAAAACTTTACCTTTGTATGAAAAAAACTTGACAGGCATGGATGCTGAGGATATGTTTGACCTAAAGATTTGGTAAGAAAAGTTGCATCGCCATTGTTGGCAGGCAACTACGTAAGACCTCAGGGGATCTGAGGTGAAAATTTAAGGAGATAAAAGAGATGAAAAAAGTAATTTGCGCTGTTGCTGCATTTGCCATGGTTGCCGGCGTTGCCACCGTTGCTTCTGCTGAGGTTGATTTGAGTGGTGATGCCCGTTTTCGTTTGAGGCTTGTTGATGAGGGAACTACTTCAGGCAGTATTGATAAATGGGACTCCCGTATCCGTATTAAAATTCATGCCAAAAATGAAGGTGGTGGATATATCAAGGCTCGTGTACGTCTCCTTGATGGTTCCTGGGGGAAAGGTTCTGATGGCTATCATTATGGTCCTGGTGCCAAAGGTGATGAAAATGTATGGTCTGATTACGCATATCTTGGTTTCAAAAAAGGAAATTTTGATATAGCAGGTGGTAGAATGCCAGATAGCTTCTCTCCTTGGTTTATGGACGATAGACGTTATGTTCGATTCAGAGTGCTGTTCAAGGATGGTGGTCTTTCTGTAGCTTTACATTATGATAACAGGGTTGCTGATGGTGGCTTCAGTGATGATATCAATCAGTACGGCGTAACCTATTCTCAAAAATTTAGCGATGCAATGGCTGTAAATGCTCGTTTGATTGTTCTCGATGACAACATTGCTGATGAAAGTTCTCTTCTTGGGTCTGCTAATGTCGCCATGAGTTTTGGTGCAAATGACATCGTTGTTGAGCAATCTTATGCTGAGGTAGATGATATCACAGGTATGGGAGATGATGGATTTGGTGGATATGCACAGTGGAGTGGATCTTTTGGTACCATTACTCCTACTGTAGTTGTAGGTTATACTCAAGACGGTTTCCTTGCTGATCCTACTTTCGGTTGGTTGATGATTGGTGGTGATGTTCCAACCACACGCATTGGACGAGTTGGTGCAGGTGGAGATACCATCTTTGCAGGATTGAGTTCAGAATTCCAGGTTTCAGATGATATGTCTTTTAAGGCAAATCTTGCATACCTTGATGTTGACGGTGATACAGGATATGGAGAGAATCCTCTGGAAGTATCTGGTCAGATGAAATATGACTTGGGTAAAGGTGTCAATTGGTTAATCAGAGCTGGTTGGCTTGCAAATGACGCTGATTATGGTGATGATGCGTATGCTGCATACACCCAGGTACTTGTGAAGTTCTAATGCTTTCGTACTGCATTAGTTAGGTGTTTTAAAACGAGTTCTGTTTATCAGAACTCGTTTTTTTTTTGTCTTTGTTTTTTCAGTTGAAAACAGGAACGTATCTGAGAATGCTTACGGCATACGACGATAGCATCATTTCCAGCGGTCCTTCCCTAATCTCCCACCTCAAGTAAAATGTTCAAGAATTAGGAGTCTCCACTATTAAGGAACAATCTTTCATTGTAAAAAAGGATCCGTGGCCGGTTTTTCTTACGGTATCCACTGGTGTCTTTCTCTCCACAATGGATAGTTCCATGATTAATGTCGCATTACCCGGAATTATGAGGAGTTTCGGCTCTACTCTTGTCCAAACAGAGTGGGTTGTTCTTATTTATCTGTTGACCATCAGTGTTAGTTTACTGTTCTGGGGGAGATTTGGAGATTACTACTGTAAAAGTAGGGTATATTTGATTGGGATGATAGTGTTTTCCCTAGGCTCTCTTTCCTGCTTTCTTGCAACAAATGTAACCTGGCTCTGCTGTTTTCGTTGGCTTCAGGCCATTGGGGCTGCCATGATGATGGCCACGGGGCCTGCGATTATTCGGAATAATTTTAAACCTGAGGTTCTGGGAAGAGTACTTGGGCTTATTGGTGTCGCAACATCTCTTGGGTTAATGCTGGGGCCTGTTATTTCAGGTTTTATCATTCACCGTTACTCCTGGAGAATAATCTTTCTGGTTACCGTGCCGGTTGGACTGTTTGGGAGTATATTCGGGTATTTGTCCATGAAGCCCTTTGCTATGAGAAGAATTTCCATTGAAAACGTTTTTTCTTTTGATTGGCTTGGCATGATTTTGTGGGCATTGACGATAAGTATAACAGTGTTACTGTCTACCCTTCATGAAACCTTCTTTTCAGATGTGTTTCTTTTTGGAAGTTCGATAATTCTTCTTTTGATTGTCTTCCTTGTGAAGGTTGAGCTGAAAAGGAAGAAGCCTTTTGTCCCGGTTTCATTGTTCCGGAATCGCTCCTATAGTATTGCCATATTTTGTGCAGCACTTTCTTTTGCTGTTCTTTTTGCGGTCCTGGTTCTGATGCCTTTTTATCTTACTTATGTTCTGGATTTTACATCCCAAACAGTTGGGCTTGTCATGATGGCAGCTCCGGTTTCTGTGTTTATTGTTTCTCCTCTCTCTGGTCTTTTTTATAACAGATTAGGGGCAAGGCTACTTACTACAACAGGGTTGGCCATAGTAGGCTGTGGTCTCTTTTTGCTCTGTTTTGTATCTGTTACAAGCTCAGTCATTGATGTCGCGTGGCGATTGGCGGTACTTGGTTGTGGTCAGGCTCTTTTTTTATCTCCTAATACGACGAATGTTTTGCAGAATGTGGGCCCAGAACAAACAGGAGTAAGTGCTGGTATGCTTGCAACAGCACGGAACCTTGGTATGCTGGCTGGAGTTTCAATGGCTGGATTTCTTTTTGAAGGAATTTTCTCAAAGGTGAGTGGCGGACTTGATCTGAGTCAGTACAATTCTTCTCAGGCTACCAATTTCTTAATTGCCTTGAGAGGTACATTTGTTTTTGCCGGGATCTTTGCAATTATTGGCGCAGTTCTTTCTGCTTTAAGGACAGGGAGGGGGAACTGCCATTATCATTGAATCTCGGTTGTGAAGAGGGTGAACGTTAATGAAAGTGAATACAGTGATGCGTATCAGGGCGTGGTGGGTAATACTGCAGTAGCAATAAGCCCTCCTCTCTGACTATGCTTTAATGAAAAGTATCCCTGATGGTCAGCGACTATTTTTTCTACAAGAGTGAGCCCCATACCTGTACCATAGGTTTTTGTAGTAAAAAAAGGATCGGATGCACGATCGATGTCGGATGCACCCATACCGGGTCCTGAGTCTTCTATGGTGATTCTGATTTCTGCATCGCCTTTTGTACAGGTAATAACAAGATCGCCTCCATTTGGCATAGCTTCTATACCATTTCTAATTAGATGGAGAAGCATTTGTCGTATGAATCTGATGTCGATAAATGGTTCGGGGTCTGGCTCCGGAAGGTTGAGCTTGTACCGGATGGATTGTTTTTTCATGGCACTGTAAAACAGGCGAATACTTTTCAGGATCAAGGGATAAAGTGGTTGGCAGGATTTGTCTGGTTTATCTTCTCCTACAAAATTAAAAAGAGTATCCAGCGTGGCTTCTATCCTGGATGACTCTCTAATAATCATATCAAGAAATTTTCGTGTTTTTTCCTCTGCACTGTTTTTCACTAGAAGTCTTGCTATTCCACCTATTGTAGTGATTGGATTCCTGATGGCATGTGCTAGTTGAGCTGACATTAAACCCAGCGCAGAGTAACGCTCAGCATCGATAAGGAGATCTTTACTTTTTTCAAGTTCTTGGGTTACAGCTTCCAATTCATTGATTTTATTCTGCATAACGATGTCTAAACGGCTATGCTCAATGGCAAGGCTGGCCTGGCTGGCAAATATTTCCAGGGAGTTGATATCATCTTTGGTAATAGGATGGGAAGTAACAAAATTATCAGCAATGATTACTCCAAGTGACTTGTTAGGTGGGAAAAGCGGCGTTACAATAAAAGTGTTTCCCTGTAAATTCTCTTGAAGTTGCTCTGATATTCTATGTCCCTCATGTTGTCCTGCTTCTACATAAATACTAGTACGTTCTGTACATGCCTTGATCAGAACATTTCCAGAATCTGTAGCAGGAAACCTTAGTTTTTGGACAATAGATTGTATCCCAGAGTCGTTTTGCATTGATGAGTTTTTGACAATTTTCAGGATTTCTGTAAGGTTAAGATTTTTTGATTTTATTTCACCCCAGACTTGGTTTGCACCAGCTTTACTCGGTGGGCCAATGGCCATCTTCCCTTGTAATTCTGAATGTTCCTCATTAAAGAGTAGAAGGAATGCCCTGTTGAATTGCAGTCCCTCTTCTGCAGTGATGCCAACGAGGATAGATTGTAGAACGGTGTTCAATTCTATACTGTTTAAATAAGCAGTATTCATTTTGAGGTTGAGTTGATGGAGAAACTGAGCACGATAGTTAGAGAGTTCAAGCTGCTGCTGGTATTTTCGGTTGTTAATGACTAATCTTCGTTTTTGTAGGACTCTGGTGACTGACAACTTGAATTCATCATGGGAGACAGGTTTGGTAAGGTAGTCATCAGCACCCTGGCGCATACAGTGTAAGGCAACTTCCAGGTCTGTAGTTCCGGTAAGCATAATAATACTGAGCGCAGGGTGACGTGGGGAGATATCTTTTAGAATATCTGTTCCACGATTGTCTGGGAGGTCAATATCAAGTAGTACCAGAGCAATGTTTTTTTGGCTTAATAATTGATAAAACTCCGCACTGGTTGCAGCTGTAAAGACTGAGAATCCTTCTCGCCGGAGAAGAGTGCCAAAAATGAGAAGAATCTCTTTTGAATCGTCTACTATTACAATGGATTCATCTCCCTCAAGGTATGTGCCAGGGAAAGACGTTTTAGTGGAATGGGTTATAGAAGATGTGTCAGCCATAAGATATTCTAACTGAAAAAAATGATTTTTTGTGATTACATAGGTTTTTTAGTGACAAAAGTTTAGAATAACATCACAAATAGACTGTACAGGTCTTAAGAATAAATGGAAAGAAAAATTACAATAATCATTATTAATCGATATGTGATGTTGAATGTTTAGTGACTTTGGGGTGAAAGAAATTTTAGGTAAGGGGGGAAGGCTTTCATCCTGCCTGAATGGCTTTGAACCAAGAAAAGGACAGTTGCAAATGGCCGAGGCTGTTGGTGATATACTTAGGCAGGGTGCTGAAAAAAATGATGAAAGGGCTGCACTCCTTCTGGTTGAAGCTGAAACTGGAATCGGAAAGACGCTTGCTTATCTGGTTCCAGCAATCTTGTCTGGTCAGCGTATTGTGATATCGACAGCCACAATTAATCTCCAGGACCAGATACTTAAAAAGGAGATACCGCTTCTTGAAGATATCTTTGAGATGTACCTACCTGTCCTTTGTGTAAAAGGAAGACAAAACTATCTGTGCCATTATCGTTGGTTTCAGCATCGCTCCACATCAGGAAAAACAGTCGTCGAAAATAAAGATGAAAAGCGTATTGAAGAATGGTTAATATCTACTGAAAGTGGAGACCGTGCAGAGTTGTCATGGTTACCAGATCGTTCTCCACTCTGGTCGAAAATTTCTGCACAATCCAATCAATGCTTAGGGGGAGATTGCCCCGAGTTATCGCTCTGTTTTGTGAATCGTCTCAGAAAACAGGCAGGATCTGCAAGTATTTTGATAGTTAACCATCATTTGTTTTTTTCTGATCTTGCCCTGCGACAGGCTGGATACGGTGAGATTCTCCCACGGTATCAGTCTGTTGTATTCGATGAGGCACATCATTTAGAAGATGTTGCTACAAATTTCTTTGGAAAACATTTCAGCCACTATCAACTCTTAGACCTTATAGGAGATCTCAGTCACCAGGCCGAAAATGATTTTTCGAAATCTAAAGCAGTTCCCTTGGTTAGTTATGGCCAGGCACTTAAACAGCGACTTGAACAGTTCGTTGCTCTTTTTCCTGTCAGAAAGGGACGTTATCCTTTGAAACCAATGATTGATACCGTGAGTAACTGGCAGGAGATATATGACAATCTTGTTGCAGGGATTGAAGAGCTTAGCAGAAAATGCCAAGAATTACAGACTCATGGAGAAATCTGGACTTTGTACGCAGATCGCGCCTATAAGTTGCAAAAAAATCTCCAGTATATCGCTGGAGTAAAGGACAATGGAAGTGGATATTATATTTACTGGTATGAGAGGCGCGAAAGAACTGTTAACTTGTCGGCGACTCCCGTGCAAATTGCAGAAGAGTTGGATACCTGTCTCTTTAATTCTGTGCAGTCATGTGTTATGACCTCTGCCACGCTGACTACAGGTGGTGATTTTAAGTACATACGCAAACAATTGGGAATAGGTGATACAAGTAAAACATTGCACCTGCATTCCCCTTTTGACTATAAAGAGAGAACTCTGTTATATATACCTGGAAAGGGCTTTCCTGAACCGGCTGCTTCTGGTTATGATGCTGCGTTGTGCGATCGTATGTATGAGTTATTGAAAATCAGTAAGGGAAGGGCTCTCGTTCTTTTTACCAGCATTAGAGCCATGAATATGGTGGCAGATTTCTTGATCGGAAGGTTTGATTATCCTGTTTTAGTTCAGGGGACAGCCTCAAGACATGCGCTGTTGGATCAGTTTAGGGAAACAACAGACTCAGTGTTGTTAGCGGTTGCAAGTTTTTGGGAGGGTGTTGATGTGTCAGGGGAATCATTAAGTTGTGTTCTTATCGATAAACTTCCATTTGAAGTGCCCAGTGATCCGGTTATCCAGGCCAGAATGAAAGCCGTTGAAGCGGATGGTGGAAAACCATTTTTCCAGTTCCAAATACCAAGGGCGATCTTGGCTCTTAGGCAGGGGGTCGGAAGACTAATGCGTGCAAGCAGTGATCGTGGGTTAATTGCTATTATGGATGTTCGTCTCTATTCCAAGGGGTATGGACGAGCATTCAGATCCAGCCTCCCCCCTTCTCCTGTGGTTAGAGAGCTTGAAGATGTTGTCAGGTTTTTTGAAGTATAATTGTAACAACCCACAAGGGAAGCGACTTACATTCGAAAACCACAGATTTTGTACCTGCTTACAGGGGCGATGCAGTTTTTCGCAGGCAGACTGGTGCTGTGTATTAGCATACACACGCCAAGCGTGACCGTGAAAAAATTCGGGCCCTGTGAGTAGAATTACGTATAATTTTTAAAGGATTAATACATGGCAGACCGAGTGATACCTATCCCCAAAGAGGAGTTACTGGCAAAGATAGCACCTGAGATTGAGAATATTGAGCAAAAAATGCGGGAAGACTTGCAGAACGTCACGGCTTCTTCAGATCCGTTATTGGCTGAAATTCTCAATTATGGGATTTTTAATGGTGGTAAACGTCTTCGTCCGTTGCTAGTAGTCTTTGCAGCACGTCTTTGTGGGTGGACCCCAAAGTGTAAAATAGATGTATATCGATTGGCAATCGCATTTGAGTATCTCCATGGAGCTACTTTATACCATGACGATGTTATTGATCGAGCTGATCTTCGCCGGGGAAAGACGACAGTCAGTAAAGAATTCGGTTCAATAGCTGCAATTTTAGGCGGCGATTTCCTCCATTCCAGATCCATGTTTTTAATCGGAGAGCAGGGGGGGGTGGAGGCACTTAGAATTTTCTGTAGAGCGACTGCTGCAATGGTCGACGGGGAATTCCTTCAACTTCGAAATGCGCAAAGATACAACCTGTCAGAAGAAGATTATTTTGCAGCAGTTAAGGGAAAAACAGCACTCCTCATTGCTGCTACCTGCGAAATAGGTGCGCTTGCAGGTGGGGCAACAGTTCATCAGCAGCGTGCTTTGGCTGACTATGGCTTAAGTCTTGGCACAGCGTTTCAGATCATAGATGATTTGCTTGACTACCAGGGTGATAGTATAAAGACCGGTAAGGCTGTGGGAAATGACTTTCAGGAAGGGAAGATGACTCTCCCTTTTATCTTGGCAGTTGCTGCTGCGGATAATGAAGACAGGCAACGGTTGTTATCTCTCCTTGAAGAGCAAGAGTACCAAGAGGGTGCCTTTGAGGAGGTTTTAGCGATAATAGGAAAATATGGAAGTTTTGAATTGTGCAGGAAAAAGGCAGAAAAAATTGTCGAAAAGGGTGTTAATGGACTGAAAATCTTTTCAGGTAAAGAATGCGAATCCATTCTTCCTTTTCTAAATGGCTTGGCAGTATATGTGCTGGCTAGAAAAGTGTAAGCTTTTCGAGAATACTATCGTGGGTACTGAGAAGGAACTGCGATTTGTTATTATAACCCGCCGAAAGAATAACTGTTAAGCTTGTCCAATAAAATCTTGAGCCGCTTCCCCAGAAGATATTATGAGCAGAAAAAGCTCCCCCCCAAAAAAGACCGTGGTACGTCGAAAAAATAAGGTGAACCGGAAAAAAAAATGGTCTGTACCGATAAAGATTTTTTCATTTCTTTTTCTGCTTGGTTTATTGCTCTTTTCTATGGGGGCCGCTGGTTATGTGATCTTTTTTAGGACGGCCATTGCCCATGGTGCAAGTTTAACAAGCACAAAATCTCATTCTGCTATCGTCTTCGAGGAACCATATGCCGACATTCCCGAGCTCCCTCCCGATATTCCACCAGTGTGCGATACAAGTTTGCCGCTCGTTTCAATCATCATTGATGATATGGGCTATCGCGAAGAAATTGGAAAGAAATTAATAGCCCTGCCCATGAATATAACCTTTTCATTTCTTGCAGAGGCACCTCACACAGGAGAACTGGAAGAAAAGGCATTCCAGGCGGGTAGGGTGATTCTTATGCATCAGCCCATGGAACCGAAGGGAAAGGAGTGGAATCTTGGTCCTGGAGCATTGATGCTTAGGCAGAGTAAAGAAGAGCAAAAGATTCTTTTCTATCAGAACCTTCAGGCCGTGCCGCATGCTGTTGGGGTAAATAATCACATGGGCTCATTGTACACCGAAAATCGTGCTGCAATGGATGGATTGATGCAACTTATACGGGAAGAAGGTTTGTTTTTTATTGATAGTTTTACTACAGCAAAAAGTCAAGGGGCTATTGCTGCCACTTCTGCTGGTGTGGCCACTGCAAAACGGCATATCTTTCTTGATAATGTGCATTCCCAGGCTAAAGTGTGTGAACAACTTAAAAAATTAGTTAAAAGCGCAAGGAAGAATGGATGGGCCATCGGCATTGGCCATCCAAATGAAGCTACTCTTGCGGCTTTGGTAAATTGTCAGCAGGAACTGTTAGCGAATACCCGTCTGGTCAGTGTTCAGGAACTGTTGGTTGCGATGAGTAGACAGGTACAATAAAGTCCTGTCTGCTCAACTGAGAATCACTATAAAAGCATAAACTCACGCACTGTCAGAGGGCTTTCCTGTAAAAGCCTGATGATCCTCTGCCAAATTCACGGTGGGAGGATCAGTGTTTAAAGGATCGCTGGCCAGTAAACATCATGGCCACTTTAGGATCTGCCTGATTACATGCTTCAATGGTGTCGGAGTCCCGCATGGATCCACCGGCCTGAAGGATGGCCGAAACACCCTGATCTATTCCGACATCAGCCCCATCCCGAAAAGGGAAGAAGGCATCGGATATCATAACAGACCCCGGAAGGTTTGCACGATCTTCCTGAACTTTCAAATCAATGGCTTCCTTTTCTGCAATATCACGTTTGCCCTGGCCAATCTCAAGACACAGGTCGGCATATGGGATCTTATACTGATCATAACAGAGAATATCTGCATATTTTATGTAAGCTTTGTGTACCGCGATTTCAGCGACCCCAACTCTGTCTTGTTCTCCAGTTCCTATACCAACCGTACATCCATCTTTTATGTAGAGTACAGAGTTTGAGGTGACTCCATGTTCGACGGCCCAGCCGAATATCATATCATTCACTTCGCGTTCGGTGGGCTCTCGGTCACATTTGTATTCGATACCCTTCCTTGTTGCTGTCGCTGGTTTCAGATCCTCTATGGAGCGTATTGAATTGACCGCGGATTGTTGAGCAATAATCCCTCCATCGATAAGGCTCTTGAAATCGATAAACCGATATTTTTCGAAGTCGGCAAGGCGATCCATGGCAGCCATTTTGATAATTCGCAGGTTCTTTCGTTGAGCAAGGATTTCAAGGCTACCTTCCTCAAAATCCGGAGCACACACCACTTCAAGGTAGTTCTCTGACATCATTTGTGCAGTATCCCGGTCGACGGGGCGACTCATTATCACCGCTCCTCCAAAAGCTGCAATCCTGTCACAGCGATTGGCTTTGTTATAGGCATCGGCAAGAGTAGTGCCGATGGCGGCACCACAGGGATTGTTGTGTTTGAGAATGACAGCTGCAGGTTTCTCTACGATATATTTAATAATATTGAGGCCGTTATCGACATCAGTGAGGTTGATTTTTCCAGGATGTTTTCCAACCTGTAGCATATCTTCGACAGGAATAGCAGAGACCAGTCCATTCCCGGGTTTAATAAACTTACAGTCGCCAAGGGTCAGATTCCCATTGACAAGTTCGTAAAGGGCTGCTTCCTGATCTGGATTCTCACCATAGCGAATACCGCGTTCAGCGACAGTACCATCGTCCATGTGGATCCCCCAGGTGCGCTTGTGGTATACCAGTTTCTGGTCTCCAAAGGATATGGTCATCTCAAGAGGAAAACTGTCTCCAAGAATGGTGGTGTACATCTTTTTGATATCACTCATAATACCTACTCCATTAAAATTGTAAAAACAGGTTCCTGAACTCTTAGTCCGTCACCTGGCTGCTTTGAAATTCAGAATCCCAATCCTTGCATACAGGGTCAAAACCTTTTGCCCTGATAATGGAACATACATCATCAAGAGATCTGTGGTCACCAACACTGAATTGTTCAGCATCTGCATCGGAGTCTCCGTAACCACCTGGTGCAGTGCAGGATCCTGCTGAATATCTGGTGGGTCCAAGCCCTAACATCCCATCACGGTATCGGGCTTCTTCCCTGGTGGAGACAATCAGGCCAACATCATGATCAAAAAGCCGCAAAGCAAAAATCAGTTGGCTGAGATTCCTTTCGCTTACATTGACCAGTGGCTCAAAAGATCCTGTGGCCGGTCTCATGCGTGGGAAGGAAACAGTGAATGCTGTTGACCAGAATGTTTTACGAAGCCACTGAAGGTGATTTCCAAGGGCTAAACCTTCGGTTCGCCAATCGCCAAGACCAAGGAGCGCCCCAATGCCAATTTCTCGCATTCCTGCCTGTGCTGCACGCGCTGGAGTTTCCAGGCGGTAATCGTAGTCCCTTTTTTTTCCGGATAAGTGCACCTCTTTGTACAGGGCACGATTATATGTTTCCTGATAGACGGCAACTGCGGTAATTCCGGCAAGGAAGAGACGATGGTAGTGTTCTCTTGACATGGGTTGGATTTCAATGGATACCGCAGCAAATTTATTACGTAATCTCTTTGCAATAGCTTCCATATAGGTGACATCCAGGGCACTTTCAGCCTCGCCTGAAACAAGTAAAATATGCTGAAATCCTCGTTCGTGTAAGATAAGCGCTTCCCTTTCTGCCTCGTCGAGAGTTAAACATTTACGTTTGATATGGTTATCAGCAGAAAAACCACAATAAGCACATATGTTGGTGCAATAGTTGGAAAGGTAAACAGGGGCATACAACTGTGTCGTTTTTCCGAAGCGAGCCAGGGTTATTTCTGAAGACCTGGTGGCCATCTGTTGCAGATAAGGATCTGCAGCAGGAGAGAGTAGAGCGGCGAGATCTGCAAGGCTCAGACGATCACTGGTGAGGGCATGCTCAACATCGGCGACTGTTGCACTTTTAACCTTGGTGCTCAGTTGATTGAAATCAGGTGATTTGTACATATCAGTCCAGGAATGCAAGATCTGAGGATAGCTGTCCCTCTTCAGGGGAGGAAGGACTTGCATGTTTCCTTCTTTGCCCCAGCCCACTTGTAAAGGCAGTGCGTCCGGCTTCCACTGCCTTGGCAAAGGCTTCCGCCATGGCGACTGGATCGCCAGCAACAGCTATTGCAGTATTGACAAGGACGGCATCGGCACCCATTTCCATGGCGTAAGCAGCATGAGAGGGAGCGCCAATTCCCGCATCCACAACCACCGGTACACGCGCCTGCTCAATAATTATTTCAACCATGGAATCAGAGAGTACCCCCTGATTTGTACCGATGGGAGAGCCAAGGGGCATAACGGCCGCTGCTCCGGCATCCTGGAGTTTAAGTGCAAGAATTGGGTCTGCATTCATGTAGGGCAGTACAATGAAGCCGTCTTTAACAAGTTTCTCGGTTGCAAGGAGTGTTTCTACAGGATCTGGTAGCAGCGTCCGCGGGTCTGGAGTGACTTCAAGTTTGAGCCATGAAGAACCAGAGGCTGCCCTTGCCAGATGAGCCAGGCGTATGGCTTCCTGAGCATTTCTTGCTCCAGAAGTGTTTGGCAGAAAAGTGTACTCACGAACACTCAATGCTTTCATGATGTCATCATCGGGGTTGTCCAGGTTCACACGTCGTAAAGCAACGGTGACCATCTGACAATGCGATGCTGTAATGGCTTTTGCCATAACTGAGGATGAAGAGAACTTCCCTGTCCCAAGGAAAAGCCGGGATTTAAATTCTGTTTTTGCAATGGTCAACATATTAACCGCCTCCGACGAAACGTATTATTTCCACCTGGTCACCTTCGGAAAGAGTGGTCGATTGGTAGGTGTCAGGAAGTATGATTTTGGTGTTTAACTCTATAACAACAGTTTCAGGGGCGAGTTGCAGGCTTGCCAGCAGGGTGGCGACGGTGGAAGTATCCTGAGTTGTTTTGTTTTTGCCGTTTATTGTAATGGTCATTTTTCTGACAAACTTGCAAAAAGGGTAAAAGATTAATGGATAAATGCTTGAGTGCAGAATCTAAAACATCATATGCGGTGCGCATGGAGTGTGCGTGTTTCCGCTGTGAACTCACTGTCTGGATTGCTCGACACCTAAAAGAATTCTTAGTGCCTGATTTGCCATGTGGTGCGCAGCAATACCGACTCTTGGTGCCATGAGCCCCATTCCAGGCCGGGCCTCTGATTTTTCGTCGCCCACAATATATATTCCGGGGGATATCATTGTAGTACGTATACTATTGTTGGAGCCATAACCTGCCATACCAGAAGAACCCACATAAGAAACATGCTCCATTTCCCGTAGAACGGATCGAAGTGTTGCTGCCTTCATGGCTGGACTGTCAAAGCATTCAATTAACACATCAACATCAGAAAAGAAATGAGATAAAATGGACTCTTCCAGCACAGTATCTATGAGCTCCAGATGAATGGAAGGATTCATACGGAGGAGATTGTCCTGCAATGCCCTGGTCTTCTGCATCCCTATTTGATCGACGAAGTAGTGTTGCCTGTTCAGGTTGCTTGGTTCAACAACATCATAATCGGAGAGGAGCAACTTGCCAACACCGATTTTGGCCATGGCTCCAGCTACTGCAGAACCTAAACCGCCCAGTCCTAATATTGCTACAACCGAGTTTTTGATTTTTGTGTGAACACCGGGGGTGTGTCGGGCAAGAAGAAGGGAATCCATTTCATCGGGTGTGGGAATGGAACCTTTCTTAATAAGGACACAACGGTCACCGTCATGGACTGGAGTGTCAGTCGATGCAGGAAATCCATTGACTATGAAGATATCAGCAGCTGGTTTAAATTTGTTGACAAGATCATTGATACTTGTTCCTTCCTGGTAATGAATGGACTTCTCATTGACTCGAATCATACAATCAAGAAAGGAATGTGTTAAAGGGAGGTGCAATGGGGTGAGAGAGTAGTATTTTCCTGAAGCTTACAATCCTCCAGACAACTATAGGCACCAACAGTACAGTTTTTACCAATATTTACATTTCTCAAAAGTACTCCAGCGTGAAGGGTGGTCCCCGATGCTATGAAGGATGTATCTGATACTTCCACTCCTGGATGAAGAGCCACATCTTTTTCGATGACTGAGCCAGGAGAGACTTGTATCGTGTCCGGGTTAATCATGGAAACACCTTCGGCCATGAGTGTACGGTTTCTACGCATTTGTAACTCATGGTGTGCTTTTGAGAGCTCCAGGCGTGAGTTCACGCCAAGAACATCTTTCGAGGCATGGTTGATAAATTTATGGACAGCAAGTTCTTCAGAGACAGCCAGGGAACCAATAACAGTCAGGGTGAAGTATACCTTACTGACATAGTTTCCCTGGCTGTCTCTGAAGAACTTGCTGTCCATAAATTTATCAACCATGCCTCG